>WGNT01000034.1 GCA_016124425.1 Cytophagales bacterium | reverse complement strand
GTATGGTGACATCTAGTATCGGTCTTCGTGAAGTTCCTTTCACTCCCTTGCCTATTGCTGTTTCCGGTAAGAATATTATGATGGATTTTGTGGGAGCGTCTACGGAATTCAGTCATCCACTATTATTGCTTTCAGGTCTGCGAAGCGATAAGGATGTTATGCGCGGAGAGGAGTCGGAACTCATAGGCGTTATCCATATGTTGGAGGGTTTTTCAGGCGATGGGTTGTTTGTTCTCCCAGGAACGCATTCCAAACATATACGGGTATCAGCCCACCAAATTTCCGATTTTACAACCTATATGACCGGGGAGCTTTTTGAATTGTTAACGCAGTATAGCATTTTGACCGGTAGTGTCTCTGGCGTCGAACCTTTTGATCCTGTCAAGTTTGGGGATGCTTTTATACAGGGCGTAGTGGACGGAAAGGGGATGTCGCTACTCTCGCAGGCTTTTTTGGTACGTACGAGGTCATTGCTTGGCGGCGTAGAAAAGACAGCGAATTTTCATTACCTAAGCGGAATATTAATTGGAAACGAGTTGACATCTCTTACCTACGGCGAGGAAATGCCAATATACATGTGCTGTACCTCCCATCTCGAGGCCCAGTATAAGCTTGCACTAGAAACGTTAGCAATACCCGCATCACATATTTCTTCCGCAATTATGGATCAAGCGGTTGTACAGGGACAATATAAAATTTACAATCAAAACCTAAATCATGAACGGAGCATTTTCCTGGGAAGCTTTTGAGAAAACCCCATTGGTTGCCATCTTACGAAATTTCCCTTCAGATAGTTTGCTTTCTATCGCAAAGTGTATGGTTACTGCCGGTATTTCAACCATGGAAGTGACCGTCAACACTCCCGGTGCCCTTAATTCCATTCAGAATTTACGGGAACAATTTGGCGACAAATTATCTATAGGTGCAGGCACGGTATGTACCTTGAACGACATGCATCTTGCATTGGATGCAGGGGCCCAGTTTATCGTGATGCCAATTTGCCAAGAAGATGTAATCAACTACTGCGTCATCCATAAAATCCCAGTGTTCCCAGGAGCGTATACTCCAACAGAGATCTATAAGGCTTGGCAGCTCGGTGCCACGATGGTAAAGGTATTTCCGGCCGGTGATTTGGGACCTTCTTATATCAAGGATGTTTTGGCGCCACTCGATGAAGTAAAGCTGATGCCCACGGGAGGCGTTACCATGGAAAATATCGGATCTTTCTTTGCCGCAGGTGCCAAAGCCGTAGGCATTGGGGGAGGAATCGTCCCGCGTAAGATGGTTGAGGCAGGCGATTGGAAAAACTTGGAGAAAACCATGTCAAACTTTATTAGAGCTTACAATAAAAGTATCCTTTAAGCATGAGTTTGAGCACATGCGTTTCTATTAGCCACGAATAATCTACCCAGAAAACACCCAAACATGGATAATACCCTCTATTTGCTTGTTATCACCTCCCTTTCTATTCTACTTTTGTTGGTGTTGGTAATGAAGCTAAAGGTGCATGCGTTTATCTCGCTGTTACTTGCCAGTACATTTGTAGGATTAGCTTCCGGCATGCCCTTTTTAGAACTAATCGCTAGCCTTCAAAAGGGAATGGGAGATATTTTGGGGTTTATCACGATCGTGGTTGGTCTTGGAGCAATTTTGGGCAAGTTGCTTGAAATATCAGGCGGAGCAGAAATCCTCGCACACTTTATAATACGTGGTTTTGGAGAAAAAAACACCACCTGGGCGTTGATGTTGACCGGATTTATCGTTTCAATACCGGTGTTTTTGGATGTTGGGTTTATCATTTTGATCCCACTCATATATGCACTCACCAAAAAGTCGGGCTTATCGCTTTTACATTATGCTATTCCATTGCTTGCCGGAATGGCGGTAACCCATGCCTTTATTCCCCCTACTCCCGGTCCAGTAGCCGTAGCTGAAATCCTTAATGCTAACCTAGGCTGGATGATTATTTTTGGAGTAGTAGTCGGATTACCTTGTTCCATCATTGCAGGTCCGATTTTTGGAAGTTATATATCCAAAAAAATATACGTTCCAGTTCCCCAACATATTGAATTTTCGGCCAGTGAGATCACCCCCAAAAAAAGTGATTTTCTCATGATAGCTTTTGTAATTACTCTTCCGTTGGTACTTATATTATTGGCGACTTCAAGTGGTATGTTAGCGGGATTGGGCTATCTCGACGAGAAAAACTTCACGGTGAATCTTCTCCAGTTTATCGGACATCCATTTATAGCCTTAACGATCGCAACCCTTATCGCCTCTTATTTCTTGGGGTTCAAAAAGGGCTTCAACGCAAAGCAGCTGCTGGAGTTTTCGGATAAGGCACTCGCTCCGGCAGGTTTGATTATTGTCATCACCGGAGCAGGTGGCATGTTCAAGCAGATACTTGTTGAAAGTGGCGCCGGAGAGGCGCTCGCACAGGTCTTCATCGACTATAACGTAGCTCCTATTGTCATGGCCTATGTCATTGCTGTGGTAATTAGGGTGATTCAGGGATCTGCAACTGTGGCCATGGTCACCGCAGCAGGGATGATATCGCCTGTAATCCTAGGGATGGAGTATTCTGAACCCATGAAAGCGCTGATTGGTATTGCTATTGCCGCGGGTTCATGCATTTTGTCACACGTCAACGATAGTGGATTTTGGTTAGTGAAAAAATACCTTGATATTTCCGAAAAGCAGACGCTCCAAACATGGACTGTAATGGAAACCATTATTTCACTTAGTGGATTCGCAATTGTAATGTTGCTGTCATTTTTGATTACCTAATACATGTTATACCTATAAATTAACCTATGAAACTTTACCGAACCCAGCAAGGAATAGTACTAGAAGAAGCAGCCAAGTTCTATTTTGTAAAAGACCATACTTGGGATGCCTTTCTCAATGACGACGAGTTAAGTCAAAAGGTTACTGACCTGATTGCTCTTCTCGATCCGTCCGACGATGCCGAGAAGGCCGTTATTGAAGGAGTTTTGCCGCCAGTAGATAGCCAGGAGATTTGGGCGAGTGGAGTGACCTATTTCAGAAGTAAGCTTGGAAGACAAGAAGAAAGCAAAGATAGTGGCGGTGCAACCTTTTACGAGCTGGTTTACCATGCCGACAGGCCGGAACTGTTTATGAAAGCCTCAGGACACCGTGCGGTAGGGCACGGTGGAAAGGTAAGAATAAGAAAGGATTCTACTTGGGATGTTCCAGAACCCGAACTGACCCTTGTCATCTCCTCCTCGGGGAAAATAATCGGCTATACAATAGGCAATGATATGAGTTCCAGAAGCATTGAGGGCGAGAATCCGTTGTATCTGCCTCAGGCAAAAATTTATGACGGTAGCGCTGCTGTTGGGCCGTGCGTTCTGATATCGGATGGCCCCCTGCCTTCAGATACACAAATCAGTCTCACGATAAAGCGAGATAACCAAATTGTATTTGAGGATGCTATCGCTATTTCCCAAATCAAGCGCAAATTTCAAGAGCTTGTCGATTACCTCTATGCAGAGTATACTTTCCCCCACGGCGCACTTCTAATGACCGGTACCGGCATTGTGCCAGATAGCAGCTTTACGCTTGCTTCGGGGGATGAAATTTCTATTGCTATCACTGAGATCGGTACCTTAACAAATATTGTGGCATAATCCATGCCGATAGGTGAAGCGTGCGACGTGTGCCTTGACAGTATGAGCTAAGGAATCTTTAGATAAAGTTGAAGAGATAGGCCCTTCTTTTAAGGCTCAAAATATCGTGCGAGTTGGTTTCCAAATCAATTATGTAAATAAAATAGGCCTCTTGCTTAGCGAGAGGCTTTTATTTTGGTATTATTCATTTGCATATCAATGTAACGGTAAAGTGGAAGTGGCTGATAATTCCCGAATTACTTCTGCCATCAACCTGTAAGACCGTAACCGCTTCGTATGGCTAAAGATGTTTGTCGTCACCAATAATTCGTCTACCTTAGCCCGTTTAATGAATTTTTCTAATTGAGGTTTCACAAATGCTGGAGTGCCCACAAAACTGTATGCCATCATACTTTGAATGGCGGAAGCTTCTTGAGCCGACCATAGTTGATCCATGGACGTTACGGGTTTACGCAGGGGGTACGATTTGCGGCGAATGATCCCGAGTGCCATTTGGTAAAAGGAACTTGCTAGAAAATGCGCTTCTTCATCAGAATCGGCCAAAACAACGTTGATGCAGGCCATAAAGTAAGGTGTAGCTAGGTTTGTTGACGGGATAAAATGCGTTCGATAGTAGTCAGAGGCCTGTAGAAAATAGGCAGGTGCAAAATGGCTGGCAAACACATAAGGGAGCCCTCTTTCAGCAGCCAAGACCGCACTACTCATGCTGGATCCCAGTAAATAGATAGGAATATTGAGGCCTTCGGCTTGAAAAGCGCGAACCGGCGAATCCACATTTTCGAGGGAGAAGTATCCTTGCAATTCATCCAAATCCTGAGGAAATTCCTGTACGCTTTCCATTCGTCCCCTTCTAAGTGTTGCGGCGGTTCGCTGATCTGTACCAGGCGCCCTACCAAGGCCTAAATCTATTCGGCCTGCATATAACGATGCCAACATCCCTACCTGTTCCGCGACCATCAATGGACTGTGATTTGGTAGCATGATTCCTCCGGACCCAATCCTGATCCTTGAAGTCCCCTGAGCGAGATAGCCCATGAGTAGGGTTGGAGCAGTGCTTCCAACATAAGCCATGTTGTGATGCTCTGCCACCCAAAAGCGCGAATAGCCCCACCTATCGGCATGCTGCGCAAGATCCAAACTCCGCTCGTAGGCATCTCGGGCATCGTGGTCTTCTTTGATTACGGCTAGGTCCAAAATGGAAAAAGGTATGTGCATTGGATAGATTTAAGGATAGTTCATAAAAAAACCGGATACATGTAAATTTCGTTCAATCGTGATTTTTTAAATGATAAATTAAATATTTTATCAGAATATTCATTAAATTTTATCGCTTGGTTATTTTAGATATGATCCAATTTAATTTTTCAGGAGATGTCATTTGGTGGAGCCATCCATTTATTTTTCATCAAACTTCGTAACATCCTCGGTATTCCTAATTCTATAATATAATGGTAGTCAATGTGTTATAAGTGGATAATGTGGCATTGAAATCTCTCATGTATTTTAATGACTTTAGTCATACTTATCTCTGTTTTTCCGGCCTAGTTTTGGCTTATTATCCGACTAAGGTATCATAGCCTTTTAATTTATGATTATATATATTAAATAAAATACTGATATAATGAATTATTTAAGAAATTTAGTGATATTATTGCTTTCAGCGGCAGTCAGTTTCACCGCACTTGCGCAAAGAGAATACCGAATCGATGGTGATCCTCTTCTGAAGGTATCTGGCACTTCTACACTACACGATTGGGACATGGTGTCCGAACAAGCCACCGGTATTGCTACATTGACCATTACAAACAAGGAGGTAACCGAAATTCATTCAGCAAAATTTTTTATGCCCGCCGAATCCCTAAAGAGTGGAAAGCGCCAAATGGATACAAATGCCTATAAAGCATTGCAGACCGACAAAAACAAAGAAATTAGTTTTGTGATGAATGAAGCCAGAGAGAAAGACAACACCTGGTTGATTTCGGGTATGCTGGATTTAGCAGGGATGAAAAAGGCGGTCACGTTCAGATCAGAGGCAAGAATGATGGGCGAAAGCGTACAACTGACCGGTAAAACGTCCTTCAAGCTTACAGCCTTTGGTATAGAACCGCCGACAGCCCTACTTGGTACAATAAAGACGGGTGACGACGTCGACTTGTTTGTTCAAATAACTTTAAAACCAACCATATAGCAGTTACTATGAAAAAGTATGTATTCTTAATGGGAATAGCCGGACTCCTTTCCGCCCAGTTACTGGCTCAAAATAGTAGGGATTTACAATTCTGGAGGCCCTACGATCAACGGGGAATTAACGTGTTTGAGACCGGAAAGGCAGATACAGTCTCCTTTGACGAACTGAAAGTTCGAATAGGAGGTGCATTTGCCCAACAGTTTCAGTCCATCTCCCATTCAAACGATGCCACTGTCGTCCCCAATGCTAACGGTATAAACGTTAACCAACTTGTGGACATCGGGCCTGGATTCAATTTAGCCACCGCCAACCTAAACATAGATGTGGCACTAGCTGACGGTATACGGCTAAACTTGGTAACGTATCTCTCGTCACGGCATCATCCGGAAACGTGGGTCAAGGGAGGTTATTTGCAGATGGATAAGGTTCCATTTCTGAAAAGTGATTTCTTTGATCAGGTCATGGAAAAAGTGACTTTAAAAGTTGGGCATATGGAAATCAATTATGGAGATGCACATTTTCGAAGATCTGATAATGGCAACGCGTTTTACAACCCGTTTATCGGCAATTACGTCATGGATGCGTTTACCACGGAGATTGGTGGGGAAGTCATTTTTCAGGACAACGGATTCCTGCTAGTTGGATCAATGACCGGAGGTGAAATTCAGGGAGGAGTAACCAATCCGGATGTGCGAAAGCCAAGCTTTATCGGAAAAATCGGCTATGATACTCAAATGAGCGACGACCTAAGGGTACGGCTTACGGGTTCAATTTATACTACTTCCGGTTCGGTAAACAATACCTTATGGTCAGGGGACAGGGCTGGTTCAAGGTATTACTTAGTGATGGAGAATACGCTAGCCTCCACGTCCGCGCAGTTCACATCTGGCAGGTTTAATCCCGGGATGAGGAGTAATGTGACAGCGATGGTTTTGAACCCATTTATTATCTATAAGAACTTCGAACTCTTCGGAACGATCGAGCGGACTAGGGGAAAGGCGGCAAATGAGTCAGTAAACCGTTCTTGGAATCAAATCGGCTTAGATGCTGTCTATCGATTTGGAGTGGCGGAGAAATTCTACCTCGCTGGCAGGTACAACGAGGTAGGCGGAACATTGCCTGGAGGTTTAGATGCCAATATTAACCGTGTACAATTGGGAGGTGGCTGGTTTGTCACTAAAAATATCCTCGCAAAATTGGAATATGTTAGCCAAAACTACGACGGGTTCTCAGCGACGGATATACGCCACGGCGGGCAATTCAATGGGCTGATGATCGAAGGAGTAATTGGTTTTTAAGGTGTCTAAATGTATAGAATGTTTATCGCCAGGTTGTTTATTTTAGGGATCTGTTTGGTAGCGGCGCTTCCGGCGAATGGACAGTTTGTCGTTAACCAACAGGAAATTAACGTGAAAGGGATAACCTCCTTTGGGACGTTTGAATGCTCTTATGCAAATGAATTACCTGGCGATACGCTTTATACAGGAACCCTATCTAATTCCAATAAAGTTCGTTTTGTCATCGATGTTGATGAATTTGGATGTGGAAACTTTCTGCTAAACCGGGATTTTAGAAATACCCTAAAAGCGGCAATACATCCTACTTGTATGGTTACGGTAAGCTCATTGATCAGACGGGGACCTGACTTCTCGAGTAATATAGACGTATTTCTGGCTGGGAAGTACTTGAACTTGAAAAACGTGCTGTTTACCAAAGAGGATGAACAACTCAGAGGAACCATTCATCTTTCCTTTGAGCAATTAGACTTAGTAACACCAAACAGGCTGGGTGGACTAATTAAAGTCCACGATCGACTTACGCTGGAAATTATCTTAGGCATAATATTTAAACCCTGATTATCAAAGCGTTATATGTTTTAGGGTTTATTATAGGGTTTAAAAATTTCTATTTGCAAACAATCTTTCCATTTTTAACCAAATGTATTTTTTTATTTTTGGCTACTATTCCCTCGGGAAATATAACCCCCCAGGGGAGCCAGCGACAAAAGCCGAAACCGATCATTCAGGATCTACATGAATTGGAACCCACGGCAAATAAAAAACCCGGTAGGCATAACCTACCGGGTGATCAAACTACCTCAAACCATTCTCAAATTTATTTAATTGTAAATACTACCATGTGGCATCATTTTCAACCTCTTTTAAGAAGTCCATTTCCTTTCTAAGCTTCTGCAGGGAAATTTTAACCTCAAATTCCCTTTGATAAGTATTCATGTCTCTCCTAAGTTCACTTATGGCATTTACAACGTCTTGGTTGGATTGTTGTAAAGGATTGTTGGTGATATTGTTCACTATTGTTGAATTAGGCTGTCGATCCTGCATTTGGTTACTCAGGGGATTTACAGGACCTCCAACGGCAAATGATTTTCCACCTCCTAATGTATTAATCATTGAAGCTGCAGACCGCAAAACGGGATTTTCATAAACTCCCTTGGTTAGGATTATTTCGTTCCCTTCCATTTCATGCCTAACCGGTGACCCCTTAACTCCAAAAGGAATACCCCCTGCTTCATGTGACGGACCAAAGACGGGACCGCCTAATTTAAATTTGGAAGTATTAAGCCTCATAATATTCATCCCATACCTGGCAACGGCCAAACCCGTTTGGATACCGCCCACTATAGGACCAAATATAGGCCCTAAAGTAGCCGCGCCGGTCCAAATATTGGAAATTTCGACTGGCAAATTAGCTGAAAGTTCAGCCTTCTTTAGGGCTTTGATAAATCTAAAATTCTTCTTTTTAGATTCCTCATCCTGGGATAACAAATCCGCAAAACCTGAGAAAACAGAAGCTGCAGCCTGAAAAGCGTTTAGTTCTAACTGGGTACGGGCTTTTTGCTCCTCCCTGGTTTTAGCTGTCTTGTCATCTTCATAGTTAGCATGGAGAGCCTTTAGGTCTGTGAAGATCCTTTGATATGAAGCTGTTTCCTGTTCTCCGGACGCGGCAAGAAGTGCCAGTTTACGCTCTAAAAACTCCCTTTGAATTTCATAAAGTTGCTCGTTTCTTTCCTCCTCAGTAATCAGTTTTTCAAAAAACTCTTGATTAAGTTTTTCGTCCAGAAAGGCCTTTTCCTCATCTAACCTCAAAAGATTTTTTTCAAATGCTTTTTTGTTGGTTTCTTCAATAACAGCCTCGATTGCCAAATCTCGCTCTTTTTGCTTAAGCTTTAAAAATTCCGTTTTTTGGGCCTCGTTTCCTTCAAACGCTTCAATTTCCCTTTCAAACCTTGAATTAATCTCTAAAATGCTTCTTTCGGTTCCGTCTTGGATCAATGAGATACGCAAATCAGAAAGCTCTCGGGAAGCCTTTTCGATCATCTTAGCGTAATCCGACTCAGCTTTTAAACGTTCATCGATTTCCTTATTAATGTTGTCCGTAACGGCTTTTTCTGTCCCTACCAACACTCCGACTAATTCCGCTTTACGCTTGACAAAATCAGCCTCTAAACCGTCCCTTTCAGCTAGAAGCTCGTTAATTTCCGCTTGATCTGCCCTACTGGTGTCATTTGCCGCTGCCTCTAATTCCCTTTTTCGAATCTGGAGGTTTAAAAGTTCCAGTTCAGCGTCTTTCTGTCTCTCCAGTGCTTTTACCGCGCTGTTTGCCGCTGCTTGTCTTTCCTGCTCGCTTTTTCTGGTGTCTTGGGATATCGCTTTAAATTCCTCAAATTCTCTGTTAAGCCTTTTCCTGGTAAGAATTAGGTCATTTTCCTTTTTTTCGATTTCCTCAGTAAGGGAGGAAAGTTCTTTTCCCGCTGCTATCCCTTCTGTGAAGGCGTCACCAATGGAAAGAACGCTTTCTTTTAATGTTTTAAACCCTCCGACAATATCCCCGGTTATGATCTGGAATAACCCTTGACCAAAGGTTTGTAACAACCCCTTCAAACGTTCAAAAACTTGAATTACCGGCAGCGTGACCTTTCTCAGTTTATCCATGCCCTCCTGTGTGGTGGACAAATAGGAAACCAAAGAAGAAAACAACCCGATAATAAAAGCCAATGGAAACGCTTTGGTAACCACGTTTAGAGCCTTTTGCGCGATTGTTTGACCTTTTATGCCACTTGCTATACTTTTATATGTCCCCAAAAATTTTTGAAGTTGGCTATTGAATGGGATCATATTTCCCATTTCTGAATTTAGCGTGTTTTGAGCTTTCGTAACCCCAGCGACTTGGCCCCGGACCTCCTTAAGTCTCCCATTTATTTTTTGTTATTCGGCAGTAGCTTTTACAAACTCATCGCTGCCTACTTCCATTTTTTTAATTTCGCGATTAAGCTTGACTGATTGCGCCGTTAGTTCGTTTATGGTCTTTCCTGCCTTTTGCCCACCCGAAAGGATTATTTCGGTTTCTGCACGTTCTTTGTTTGCCATCGAAGTATGATTTTAATTTGTTAGTGATAAATATAAACTTGTTCAAAAAAAGATCTTTGACAGCCTCTTTTTTTGCATGAATAAAAGAGCTGAAGGGATGGGACGCGCGGCCGGTCCGGTATGGATTGCCTGGGATCTTTAGTACCCTCAGGAGCCAGCGACAAACGGCGCCACCGATCATACAGGAGCGGCTTTGCCTGATATCGGATCTATCACGAAATATTGAAGCTGGTAAGCCCTAAGGCATTTTGAAGGGGAGCTATATTTACATCAAAGTTCCAAAGGTGTATAAACTCCCCCTTATTGGATAGCACCTTGATTATCTTTTCATACTGTCCATCTTGAACCCGGCAAAATGACAGCATTTCAAGAAAGGATTCCAAAAAGGATAGTATTATCAATAGCTCTTTTCTTTGATCCTCGTTTTTGATGCAAACATGGTTTCTAGATGCAATTTTTTCGATCCATTTCGCATCAATATCGGGATTTCCATTCGAATACAAATCCTCTATAGTTAGGATTCCTTTTACATAATCAGAGATCAAATACCACTTCCTGTTTACTTGCTCCGATACCTCTAGGATCTCGGAAAAATTAGGGTATTCAATAACCTCCATCAACTTTGATATTGAAAATTCAGGATACTTTTTTTCAATGGAAAATACCTCAATGTATATCAATTTCAATTCAACCTCAAATAATCTCCCGTCACCCGCTTGCGTGACATTCTTGATTAGAGGTTTCTTCTTAAAAACCCTTTCCCAGGCTGCTACAAATTCAACCATTATTTCTTTTAGAGAAACAATGCTATGAAATGCCTTTGCCGTCTTTTTGTCATTTGAATCGATAATGATAGGAAAACTTTCCTCATTGGTGATTTTCCTTTTCATGTCCTTAATCTGTCCAATGTCCAAACGCTTTGTCTCCTGTTTTTCAACAAATTGCTCTTTGTACAATTCTAGAATACTTTTTTCCTTGCTCATTTTTTGAATGTTAAGTGTTATTTGTAATCAATTTTTAATAATCCGATTGCCCTATCTAGGGTAAATACTTTATCCTCCCTAGTGTAAATTAGATTGCAGTTCAGATAAATTCTTTGATGAAATTGAATCGCTCGTTCATTTTTGATAGACTTTATATCTCCCTTGAATTCTCTCATTAGGGTATTTCCATAGAAGAAATATTTTTTAAAATCGGTGGCATGAAATGTATGTGGTAACTCTGAATAAATCCTTTCCCCTGAAATTAGGCAGAAACAAAATTCAAAGGGTATTGTGATAATCTCATTTGGTTTTGGTAAAAAGGACCTTAGATTTAAGGTTCCTATGTATTCTTTCAATTCCATCGTCTCAGTTTCTTTTTATTTATCCAAAAAAAGCGACTTGAAAAATGACTTTTAGGACAGGAATAAAAAGTGTAAAAATTACCTTCAATTGATTTTCAGGTAGTTGCGATTTTATGAAAAATGATTAAAGTTGTATAGCGTTGATTTTCAGAAAATTATATCTTTTCAATAAGGTGTATTTTGTGTTGTCAATTTCAACTATCAATACTGCATTCAATATCAATAAATCATTGAGAGAAATAATTACATGACTTGGTGTCTTTCTTCGCGATTCTAAAGGAACCAACAAAGTATTTCCCATATAGCCAGACTTTAATTTGTTGGGAAGTAGTTTTACTTTAATGATACCAGGATCAAAGTAACAGTGTAATTTATCATAAAATCCACCATGTACAATTTCGGCCTTAAGCTCTCCAAGATCATCAATAAGAGAGGCTAAATTAATTGTGCCCTTATTCATGGAGTGACTTGACAAACTTACTATCATAGATACGCTTTAGGCTTTGGCTTATCCTTCTGTTTATTGTATACCGGTCTATTGGCCATTTCTGGACTAAATCCACCCGGTCGTATTGGCGGCGAAACGTATCAGCTCTGTAACTTGATATATCATACTTTGCCAAAACGGTCAATATTGCCTCAGATACGCTAATTCCGGGTAGTGAACTGTAAAAAAAAGCATCTTGAAACATCTTGTCATCAACATACCTGGAAAGCAACCTACCTAATTTTTTTGAGTTTCTCTCACTCAATCCAATTATCCCGGTTCGTTGTGTTGTTTGAATATATACTATAAATGTATTTTGTTCAGGAATAAAATTCTCGTTACTTTTTCCCTCCGATTTAATATATGCAAAAATTGAAGATTTTAAAAAATTGTTATCGCACAAATCAATTAATGGCATTTTATTTTTTAAAGGAAAAAAGTTTACCAGATACTCGCAAACATATTCCTTTACAGGAACCCGTATTATGTTTCTTACTTCCATTGCTTTTTGTTGGAAAATTCAGGGTACCAAAAGATATTTTTTAGACCTCGGGTTTTAGTCCGAAAAATTATATTTAGAATAATTCCTATTCATTTGATAATCTGATATTTACAAATCATTTTTAAAACAAATCTATTTTAGAAATTTGTTAACGCTCGATTGATTCCGACCCGCATTGCCTTGGGGCGATCGCCAAAAAGAAATTTTTACGGTAATATGAATGGCCCTTATATCAAAACGAATTTTTAAAAATGAAAGTCCGCTGCAGCTGGTAGGCAATGGCCTTGGTTCCGGTCGTGCCCGGTTCATCGGGACGGGTGAAGGATGGCAACTATACCAGCATGGGAGACCGGCCATAAGTACAGGGATGGGGACTGCTCCAGCTGGTAGGCAATGGCCTTGGTTCCTGTGGTGCCTGGTTGATCGGGATGGGGTGAAGGGTGGCAGCTATACCGGGATGGGAGATCGGCCATCAATACAGGGATGGGGACCGCTGCAGCTGGTAGGCAATGGCCTTGGTTCCTGTGGTGCCTG
>WGNT01000101.1 GCA_016124425.1 Cytophagales bacterium | reverse complement strand
TTTTTTGCGTGCAGCAGCATTACATCATGGCCAAAGAAATAGCGTGGCTCCATCTCAAATAAGCTTATCCGAGATATAGGCGGGATAACAGCATACAAAGCATTAAAGTCGGTGAGCGTTTTTATCAGGGCATCTCTTTCATCTCCGCGGAACGTTTCTAAGGTGATAACAAAAAAATGACAAATGTTGTTTCTGATATACGATTCATAATCAACAGAACCGCGTATGACATCAATCTTGTGATATTGAGGAGGAGCTTTTTCTATTTCGAACACATAGTTTGTTTCGTCTCGCAAGGCAATAGTTTTGACATCATATCCGGTGTAATGATCAGCGCTGAAAGCATAAAGCGTATCAATTAACGTTCTACCATCTCCAATTATAATTGTTGGAATGCGCCAAACACCGTTTTTGCACGCAACGCTATATACAATTTGCCGCAGGGCTAGAACGAGAATAAAAACATAAACCCAGCTGAGACCTATAAGAAGGCGAGAGAAAGACATTTTAAGAGCAAACCTCATAAAACCATCAAGGACAAATGCGATCAGACAAATAACAAGAACGTGTTGAACCAAGCTCCACCAGGGCACCCGCTGCGTGTAATGTCCTTTTGCATAGAACGCGAACAAAACAAACGGGCACATCCAAACAAAGATTAAGTCGGAAACATTTTTGTAATCCGTCAATGGCCTGTTATAGATGTCTGGTAAAATCGCATCTTTCAAAAATTGAGCAGAAAAAAATGCGAATGTGAATGCCATGCTCATTGCGATAATATCTGAAAATAAAAGCGCTGCGGTTACAGACTCTCTTACCAGGGGTCTGCATTTTTCTGTGCCTTGTTTTCTGTCAAGATGTTCAGACATGTTTCCTCGCACTAAAGTTTACATGCGCATCAGTAACACGAATATTGGGGGATGCAATCACAAAATTCCCTGTTCTAAAGGATTATAATTTCAAATCGAAATAAATCCTATGGAAACCGTTTGTGGCATCCGGACTCAGTCGTTTTTCACTTAAGATTTTTGTCGTTTTCTTAAGAGATAGAATAAGCAGTGTGCCCATACCATCATTAAGCGGTTCAGCAACATATGATTCAACCAATTTAGAATCTTTGAAACTCATATTTGAATCGCCTTGCCACTTGGCTTTTGGCAGTTCAATAACAACGAGCTTCTCATTGTTATCTAAATCAATCGAAAAGTCTGTTTTTACATTTGTATCGATAACCAGTCGAACTTTGTCGCTATGCTCACCGATGCGTAAGTTTTGTGCAATGGTGTCGTCGTAAGATTGAGGTGTAAGTGTAGGTGTGTCCTTTTTCTCAATCTCAGGCTTTTCTGTTTCCATGCTAGGTTTGGCTGGAGACGCAGTATCCTGAACACTTAACGCAGTAGGAGGTTCCGAAGCTTCTTTATCGTCCAAAATTGACGGTAATGGCTCTGGATCAAGCTGTTCGACACGAAGTTGTGGTGTGGTATCCGGTCCTGCACGAGGATTGGCAAAATGCTGATTGGCGGGTGTTTCCTGCAGCAATACTTCCAATTCTTTAATGAGGTTCTGGATATCCGACTCGACAGCAGCGAGGCGAACGATTGAAGGCTTATAGACTTCAAATTCTTTTCTAAGATCTACGACCGCATTTTCTACACGGTCAAACCGTTTATCGCTATTCTTTATGCTTTCAGAGAATAGCGTCTCCGGATTAATCCCTTTCATAGGTTTCAGTGCAGGCAACCCATTGGGTAAATAGGCAGTAGGGGTTTGCCCTGGCTCTGGTGGTCTGTCTCCGAACTTAGGAGGAATAGCAACAGGTTGCGATATTTGCACATCGTTTTTGGTGTTTTCGGTACTGTTTTCAGGAGGGATAGGTGTTGATTCTGCGCTTGATTCGCCTTTAGGAAGGCGCAGAGGAAGGTCGAGACTACAACCTGTTTGTAGACTCAAAAATAGCGTAAAACACAGACTCAGAGCTATTTTTCTAAACATAAAATATAGGACCAGAACCCTCAGAATTGAGGCTTAAGAACTGAAAACGTACGCAGCAGAAAACACCTGGTAAGATTTTATCCTGAAAAAGGGTGCCCCATCAACCGAAAGATTGAAAATAAAGTAAATTTAGCGCTTGATTTATCTGTGTATTTTAAGCTCTTATGATCGTGTCATGGATTCTTTAAATAAAAAGCATGGGCTTTTTTTATGAAAAGACTGCTTTTACCGTTAACGATACTATACCTTATTCCTTCTGCAGCGGCATTCGCAGCTGTGACGGTTGTGCAAGGTCTTAGTTTTGGATCTTTCATATCTACACGCAATGATGCTCAATACGATATTATAGTGAATACAGATGCTTCTTATTCTTTCTCACCAGGAGGTTTTTTCATGATTTCTCCCCCCAATCCTGGTGTATACGATATCTCAGGATTGGACCCATCTACAGCAATAATAAGCGTTACAGTTACACAAATTGCGCCATTGACAGCGCCCGGAAATTCGTTGCAAATGATAAACTTTACATCCACAAACCCGCCGGCTACGAGTGCTGGAGGTGTGGCGCGAATAGAAATAGGGGCAACCGCGCGTACAACAGGAACAGGGATTGCTTATCCGGACAATACTTATAACGGTGTTGTTGAAATCACAGTGAATTTTTAACAGGAGTTATTCATGCGCAAAATAATACTATCAATAGCTTTTTTTATGAGCACCTTTGTTGCATATGTGCCAAAGGTAAACGCGAATATTTTAATAACACCAACGCGTGTTGTTTTCGAAGAGCGCGACCGGTTTCAGTCTTTGACACTTGTTAATAACAGTGGGAAGACCAGAACATATAATATTGAGTGGGTGTTCTTTAAAATGCTTGATGGCACAAATGGGTCTTATGAAGAGCTTGATGCTCCTTTTTCTGATTTTAATTTGTCAAAACATGTTGTTTTTTCACCTCGAAGGGTCACGCTGGCGCCAGGCGCATCACAGAAGGTTAGGCTTGCTTTGAGGCGTCCGCCCGAAATTGCTCCTGGTGATTATCATGCTCATTTGAAATTTTTCTTGGATGCAAATGCACCGGAAGACATTATTGTGCGCGAACAAGAAAATCAGCAAAAAAGAGGCACAAGTGCAGCAGTTTCAATCAATGTAAGTTACAGTATCCCAGTCTTTTTGACTGTGGGGCAGCCAGATGTTCAAGCGAAAATGGGTGATTTAAAGTTAGAAAGAAACGAAGAAAGCGGAAACTTGCATGCTAAGTTTAGCGTTGAACGTCTTGGAGGACCTTACACGCTTCATGGTTATGCAGAGGTATTCCATGTTGCTCCAGATGGTACGCAGACGCTAGTAGGCGAGCTTACTAATGGTCACATTTTCCCTGAGGCCACATCAAGATCATACGATGTGGCAATTCCTAATGACTTTCCATCAAGCGGAAATTTGCGTGTTATTCTTCGTCACTATGATAAATCAAAAGACCTGATATACGCCGAACGAACATTCCCATTGCAATAGTCAGCCAATTAAAAAACAACTTATTCTAAGAAAAATAAAAAAAGCCGCAAATTCTGCGGCTTTTATAGGTTGTAATTTGATTCGTTGTTAGTAAGCAAATCCTACATCGAAGCTTGCTGTATATGTAGCATCAGGTGGTTGGCCTGTGGCACCGTTGATACGAATAACTCCACCGAAGTTCACAGCTTCATCTGTTGCGGCCATCGTCACAGTGATTGGAACGGTAGCTGCAACCCCGAGCGCGCCGTTCTGGGATGCTGTTTGATAGCTAACCGAGTTAAGCGTTATTGCGGCGTTACCGAAAGCAACTTCGCTTGAACGTGTCATCTGCAGCGTAGAAGCGCCTGGTGTCTGAACGTTAACGACACCGCGTGTCGTTGGTGCGACGATTTGAAGAGCTTGCGAGTTACCGGATGATGTTGCCGTGCCCGACAATACAACGGCAACCGGACCTGTCGCTGACATGGTTAAATCTAGTACGTCACCGTTAGCAGTGTCCAACTGTACAAGATATGTACCAAAATCAAGATCGGATACGTCTGTTGTCATGATCGCACTGGAAAGAATAATCGTTGCTACGACCGTGTCCTGTGCTGTAACTGATTTTGCACCGAAAAAGCCCAGTGCAGCGGCACTCGTAAATGCCATAAGCTTTAGTGTATTGCGTCTCATTAGGTTTCTCCTTTATTCCCTAGGTTCTCTAATACGTTTACTCAGTGTTAAAAACTAAATGTTACTCAGTGGTAAAAGAGCTACTGCTACTCAGTAAGGGTATATAATATTTATTAGTATAAAATAAGTATCACATAAAAAAGGTTAAATCATTATTAACACAATGTTATTAACACAAACTTACGCATTTAAATACTTACTTAAGAATGCCAGAACGGCAATTTTCATTATGAATAAGTGTTTGTTTTTGTCAAGTGGATGTGATGTAATGTTAAAAATTCTGCGTTATATCCACAACTTATTTGATTTTGTTAAAAGACCGGTATGCAGATCGTTCGACTTTTCATTTTTTTATGTGTCGTTTTTCAGGCATCTCTTGTTTTTGCGCAAGATGCTGCAGTGCAGCCTATCTCATATTCACCTGAGCTAAACAATAAAGGTCGTTTATCACTTGCGCAATCCTTTGTGAGTAAGTTAAAAAATCGTTTGCAGCAGGTATCGGCTTTAACTGAGCAAACAACTTCGGAAAGGCAGAATATTTTGCCTGAAGGAGGCACGCTATTATTACAGCCAACATTTAAAGAAAACATACGGTCAGATGGTGTTGTTTTGGCAACCGTTAAAAATGGACGTATCATGTTGTCCCTTTTGGATTTTACAAACGTGGTTGAGTTGCCAATAGATATTTCGACAGGGCAGGGGCGTGCGCAAGGTTGGTACATAAGGGAAGAAAACGAATTTTTCTTGGATCTTGAGAATGAGGTTGTGAGAACATCAGAGGGCGACTTTAAACCGTCAGAGGACATATTTGTAGAAGGGGACGATATTTTTGTTCCTGCGGAAGAGCTGGGATTGTGGTTAGGATTTGATTTTGAAGTGAAAATCGCTGTCCAGGAAATTTTCATGCATTCAAAAGGTAAGCTTTTTCCAATAGAGGAAAGGTACAGAAGGCGTAAAATTAAATCGAATGAAAACCGTATCGCAGAGCCTCAATTACCGCGAGGAGATGATAAGTACAAAACCGCTGACGTGCCCGCTCTTGATGTATTTACGAACTCTGTTTTTTCAAAAAGAAATGGAGGTGAAGAGGCAACCGAAATCCATACAGCTTTGGTTCGTACAGCGAATGATTTTGCAAACGGCACTTTATTAACGCAGTCAGATATCAACAACAGAGATCAAATCACATCTTTCCGCACGACATATTTTAAAGAATCCCCGAACCCAGAACTTTTAGGCTCCTTAAAAGCGCGGCGTTATGAATTGGGTGATGTGACCACGGCAAGGCTTCCTTTGGGCGGTATAGTAAGACAAGAGCTTGGTGCGCGCGTTACAAATGCTGATACCTTACGAAACTTTTCTCGGCCCTCTACAGCAATATCGGGGCGCGCATTTCCGGGTTGGGATGTAGAGCTTTACAGAAACAACCAGCTGGTAGGGTTTCAAGAAGTTCAGTCAGATGGTTTCTATAGTTTTGATGATGTTGATCTTTTTCTATCGGAAAATAGCTTTCGCCTTGTGTTTTATGGTCCTCAGGGAGAAATAAGAGAGGAAACACTCTCTTTACCAATTGATAACACGACGTTTTCGAGAGGAGAAAGCATTTATGATGTATCAATTTCGTCGGAAGATGAAAACACATATACTAGAAATGAAGGCTTTGGAAATGATAGAGGAGCAATTAGGTTGGCGGCTTTGTACGAAAAGCCGATTTTAAAAAATTCCACTCTTTTGGGAAGCCTGCGAAGCGATGAAAATTCAGGAGAGCGAGATACTGTTGCTACGTTGGGGACCTCAACAACAATTATGGGCAATCTTGTTAATACGGATGTCGGTATTGATGATGAAGGAGAAGCTGCTGCTGAATTAACGTTCAGGCGTGACCTTGGTTTCCAAAACCAGCTTCTTAACACCCTTGAATGGCAGCAAGAAGGATTTGATTCTGATGGTATCGGTTTTCTAGGAAACGCAGAGAATAGCCCCTCATTATTACAAAACAGGTTTTCTTTGAACGGCCCATTACCATGGGGGCCGGGGCAAAGACCGCGATATAATTTAAATGTTAATTATACAAGTGATCTGGATAGTTTAGATCGGATTGCTTCAAGTGTAGGCTTTGACACTAACTTTAACCGCTTTTCTTTAAGTCAGCAATTGCAGCATATTACCTCTAGCGAGCAAGATGATGATACGATTTCTGCAATTACCAGTTTGAACGGTGCCTATCGTAAAAATCGTTTTCGTCTGACATCTAACTATGAGATTGAGCCTGATAATGAAGTGGAAACAATCATCGCAGCATACAGACGGGATATTACAAAAAAGCTTCAAGTGGAGTTGGAAGTTTTGAGGCGTCCTGAAACATCGCTTACTGAGTATTCAGCGTCGGTTGATTGGCAGGCAGGATTTGTAAGAATAACACCACGCATAACATACAACAGTGATGAAGATATTTTTGCAACGCTCAGCACGAGGTTTGGTGTGCTTTATGATCCATCAAGAAACCGACCGCGCATGTTTGACCGCACCTTAACAAACTCAGGTGCGATTAGCGCGTTTGTTTATCTAGATAAAGACGGCAATGGTATTTTTGATGGAGAAGATGAGCCGCTGAAAGATATCGTGGTGGAATCAGCGCAAAATGGTGGTCGATCTTCGACAGGAGAAGACGGGGTTGCTTTCTTCACAAGTCTCGTGCCTTTAAGGCTGACAGATGTTTATGTTGATACGGAAACACTTCAAGACCCAACATGGGTTACCGGTTTTGAGGGGGTTTCAGTTGTTCCAAGAGAAGGGAATGTGTTATCCATTGAATTTCCGGTGCATGTTTCAGGTGAAGTTGACGGTATTCTGTATGCCAGTACGACAACGCCGGAAGGTATAAAAGTTTCGCCATCTCCCCTCAGGAACGTAACGTTAAATCTATATAACGCAAATGGTAAAATTCAGGAGCAGACAAAAACGGATTCCGGTGGTTTCTACTATTTCGCGCAAGTGCCACCAGGACGTTATCTCCTTCTGATTGATGAAGAAAGCGCTGAAGAGGGTCGTTTCATAAGGCCTGAGCCAAAACGTATTGAGATCGGGTATGACGGGACGTTGCTTTTTGGCCAAGATATTTATGTTGAAAAAGGCGAGGGAGACATTCCAAGCGAATTTCTTTCGGATCTTAAATCGTATGAAGAGCGCCACCCGCACATAGATTTTTCAACAGAGGATTACGATATTGTTCTTAATCTTGGAGATTACAACTCACGTCTGATGATGTCCGTTATCTGGTACAAAATACAATCTCGCTTTGCAGGTTTGTTAGATGGAGGAGACTTATTCGTGCCGCCAACACAAAGCTATGCGGATGTTCAAACCGGAAAACATAATTTAAGAGTAGGATTTAAAGATCTTTCAATCTCCGAAGCTTATCAAAAGTGCAAATCTTTTATGGTGCGCGATCAGTATTGCAAAGTTGAAATTTTCCCGGGCTATTTAAAGGAGCCGAAAATAGCGCAAGTTGAGCCGATATAATCAATAATATAGAAACGCTCCGAATTTATTTCAAATTTTATACATATGTAAGACAATTTTCATATATCTGTGAGATGATGAGAGTAGGCAGAGATATGGGAGTGGTCCAATGTTAAGACGAGAATTTTCACAAACAGTAGAAGGAATGTCAGCTGCGATCAGTGATCAAGTTACGCGTGAAGCTCAACGTGTTATTGATCAAGGTAAGATCGGAGAGCAAGCGCCTGCTGCACAGTAGCCATTTAAATTTATTCTTTAAAGATTAAAAAGCAGGAGTTTTCAGAACGGAGACTTCTGCTTTTTGCTGCTTGTTGACAATGCTAAACTCTATAACGCGACATTCGGTTGAATGACTGCACCATATTCTTGTGCTTGATTGGCTTCAAAGGCAATGGAGGGTTGTAATCTTTCAAACAGTCGCAAATCATGCTCGTTTCCGTGAACAATATGGCGCGCGTATGCCACCGCTGCGGCATATCCGGGTGCGATTCCGTAATTCCCCCATCCTCCTAAAATATCATAGTTTTTACAGCGTCCTACTAGCGGCATCCGGTTGTTGCTAATCAGCATGGCATCGAATGTAATATAGCGTTTTTCCGCCTCATGGTTTTGTGAAATTCCAGGGAAATACTGATCGACTCTACAAATAATCTCCCTTTCGATTTTTTCTCTGCATTCTGGATAGGGTGTGTCACCGCCACCAAAAGTAAGGTAACCCTTTTCATCAAGGCCTCCCCATGGGAAATCATTCTCTATATGTGCGCCATCACCGATAAAAGCAAACGCCGTTGGAGCTTTTGCGATAGAGTTTCTTTCCAGTTCAGAAAGGGGACCCAAAACAACACTCATGGTCCATAAAGGCGAGCCAATATCTCTCAATTCAGGCAAAGACAAAAGGTGTTGTGCGCCTGTGACAAGAACAGGTTTATGAGGGGTTGTCATCTCGCCAGCACTTGTTTGTAGTATGTACATTCCCTGCGCATCTTTGTTTTGACCAAGATAGCGCGTGCCGGTCATAATGACTCCGCCCATAGTCTGTATACGTTGAATTAATGCAGCTTGCAGATCAGGGACATTGACTTGTCCAACGCTTTCGATCATTACACTATGCGGGCGATCGGCAAAAGAGATGTTCTGGTTGTGCGTATTGATGTGCAACTCATCCGGTCGGAAAACCCGCTTTGCGATAACGCTATCTATAAACTCCTGAAGCTCTTGCGCTGTCGGCGCTTTGACCTCAAGTCCTTTCTTTTCGCGGCAATCTATTTGCTCACGCGCTATTGCCTCATAGAGGGAGGCCTTTCCGTCCCGTAAAAGCATATCTATCTCAGAGCTTTGTCCTGTAATAAATGAGCCATCCATGCCATTGAAAATTTGAGATCCTGCGAAGGAGGGCGCGCTTATCTTTTCGCATATAACCACGAGTTTTAGAGGTCTATTAAGGGCTCTGGCGTGCCTTAAAATTTCATACGCTGTGAACAGGCCAACGGGGCCGCCGCCGACAATGATTTTGTCATAGTAGGATGCAGAGGGTTGGGAGGCTGCGCTGTATTTCGCTGTGAGTAACATTTTTATCAATTATCATCTGGTGACACAGTCATAGCGGGAAACAGGATTTTTTGCCAGATAAATTATCGCGCGGGATAGTTTTTTTGATGTGGTGGGCCCGGCCGGACTTGAACCGGCACGTCCATACGGACAACAGATTTTAAGTCTGCAGCGTCTACCATTCCGCCACGGGCCCTAAAGATATTCGTTTATAATCAACTTAGCGCACAGATGCAACGGCAGAAGTGCTGTGCTTTATATTTTCGATCGTATCGTTGATATCCGATACAAATTTTTGACCTCTTTTGTTGAGGTAGATCAGTTTTCTGCGTCTTTCATGCGGTGAAATTACAATATCCACCAAGTCGTAGCTTCGGTTACGGGTTTTGTTCTGAGAAAGAGCGCTAATAATTCGCGAGACGGTTGAAAGCGGCATACCCGTCTTTTCCGCTAAATCCGTAATCGACAGCCCTTCATACATTGAAATATAAGAAAGGCAGAGAGCATACTGTACCGGAAACTCAGGGTCTAACTTTTGTATCGCCTGTAGCACAGACATAAATGATATGATGTTTTCTCTCATCTCTCTCTTTACTCAACTGGATAAGACGATTGCTGCGTCTTAAAAGTTTTTATCGGGCGTAATAATGATGACTGTATACGGCATATGAATTATTTTTTCACGGCCAAAATGATCAAATCCCAATACAGGTCTTGTTGTATATGATCTGTTAAACTCTATAAAAACTGTATAGAGCCTAAAAACTCTAAAGTAAATTGTCATCTTGTTTCCCTATAAACAAAAGCAAAGCTTTTGTTCCACACATCAAGTTACTCAAAAAGATTGCTTTATTTTTGTGTGCTTATCTCCTCTTTTATAGTTGTCGTTTAACAGGCTTTTCGAAAACATAGTCATGAAATTAGGTAAGAACTTCTTCGGAAAGAGCTTCATCCCGATTTTTATGGAGTGATCGAGCACAATAATATGCGAATTCAAAAAGCCCTTCACAACAATTGGTTGCTGCGACATTTTGTGAATTTTGCCGTCTTCCGCAATATAACAAGAGCCTGTAATGCTGCGTGCGCTAGTGAAATCGAGATCGAAGCAAGACAAGTTCGAAAAAATACAATTCTGCAGAAGTGCGCCGCTAATGATAGTGCCGCCAAATTGCGCCATCCGAAAATCGGAGCCATTCAATATAGAAAAAGCCATGCATATATTATAAAGATCGGCATTAAAGAATATGGATGAACGCAAGTTGGCTTCTGATAGATTTACGCCTGTCAGGTTGGCGCCTGCAAAATGTGCATTCGGCATGCTGGCGCCGTCCAGATTTGCGTTGCTTAGATTTTGGTGTCTAAGATCAACGGAGGACAAGTCGATATTTTTGGAAACAGCATCTTCCAAACAGGCGATCAAGGAGGCGTATTCTCCAGAAAATATTTCCGTATTGTCAATATGATTTCTTAAGATAAAATGATACATCTATTAATTCCCCACACTAAATTAATTTATAAATACTTGAAACATGTCAATCATTTTGTCAACACTGTCTTTAATATAGGTGAGTGCATTTGCATGCACTGTATTGCTAAACTGTTGTTAAATATGAAAACTACAATTTTTGTTGTTATATACAAAAGTATAAATGAATGGACTTATCTCCCTTTTTGGGACTTGTGATAGTACGTTTTACGTTTAATCTGAGTCAGCTAATCATGAAGAAAAATGTGACATGAACAGTCAATCATCCATCGAAACAGGTATAGAGGCAATTAGATCCTATCTAAAGTCTTTGCCAGCTTCACCTGGTGTGTATCACATGATATCTGCAAATGACGAAGTGCTCTATGTGGGCAAGGCGAAAGCTCTTAAAAATCGTGTGTCTTCTTATACAAACTTCGATTCTTTGCCTATTCGTATAAAGCGCATGGTGTCGATGACACGCCGCATGGAGTTTATAACAACACATACTGAGGCGGACGCCCTCATTCTAGAAGCGAGCTTGATCAAAAAGTTCAAGCCGCGCTTTAATATTTTACTCAGAGACGATAAATCGTTCCCGTACATACTAATTAGAGAAGACCATGATTTTCCGCAAATCATGAAGTTCAGGGGGAGCAAAAAAACGAAAGGAAAGTATTTCGGGCCTTTTCCAAGTGCCGGAGACGTCAACAGAACTATCGCAATTTTGCAGCGTGCCTTTTTATTACGGAATTGTTCGGATCACTATTTTGCGAACCGAACACGCCCGTGCCTTCAGTACCATATCAAACGCTGTACCGCCCCTTGTGTAGGTAAAGTGAGCAAAGCGCAATATGCGGAGCAGGTTGAATTCGCAAGTGATTTTATGGAAGGTCGTAGCCGCCAGGTGCAAAAAAACCTAACAAAAAAGATGCAGAATGCCAGTGAAAATATGGATTACGAATTGGCGGCTCAATATCGTGATCGCATAAAAGCACTTACATCTATACAATCCAAACATGAGATGAATTTTGATCTGGGAAATTGTGACGTTGTGGCTCTTGTGCAAAAAGACGGCGTCACCTGTATACAAGTGTTCTTTTATCGCTCAGCACATAATCTGGGTAGTAAATCTTATTTCCCGCGTCATCACGCAGAGGATGATGTGTCCTCAATTCTGTCGGCGTTTTTGGCGCAGTTTTATCAAACAAAACCCATTCCTCATAAAATTGTTCTGAACCATGATTTGGATGAAAGCGTTTTATTGGCGGAGGCTTTAGAAAAAAGAATAGGGCATCGCGTGGACATAAAACAACCTAAGCGCGGGAAGTACAGGCAAGCTCTTGATTTTGCAGAAAAGAATGCACGGAACGCATTGGATTTCCATCTTGCACAATCTTCAACGCTTCAAAAAATGCGCGATGCGCTGTGTGATCTATTTGACATGGAAGAAGCGCCAAAGCGTATTGAGGTATACGACAACAGCCATATTTCCGGCACGAATATGGTGGGTGCGATGATTGTGGAAGGCGAGGAGGGGTTTCAGAAAAATGCCTATCGCAAGTTTAATATCAAAACCGCAAAAGAATCGGATGATTATGGCATGATGAGAGAGGTTTTGACCCGTCGTTTCAAAAAAACGTTGGAAAACGGCCAAGGAATCGGGTCAGAAAATTGGCCGGATCTTTTGCTGATCGATGGTGGCTTGGGGCAACTCAATGCCTGTCTCGAAGTTCTTGAGGATTTGGGCATTAAAGAGCATCTCACAATTGTCTCGATTGCAAAGGGTGAAGATCGTAACGCGGGCCGTGAAAAATTCTTTATGCCCGAAAAAAATCCGTTCCAACTCCCTGTCAATGATCCGGTTCTGCATTATTTACAAAGATTAAGGGATGAGGCGCATCGATTTGTAGTGGGAGCTCATCAGACTCGTCGTCAAAAATCCGCTCAAGCTTCACCATTGGACGATGTAAAAGGAATCGGTGCTAAAAGAAAGAAAGCGCTGCTTCTGCATTTTGGTTCTGCCAAAGCAGTTAAAGCTGCCAGTATAAAGGATTTGATGAAAGTTGAAGGTATCTCACAATCAATAGCTGAAGAGATATATAGCCATTTCCATGATGCGTAGTTCTTTTTCACCCTACGAAAAAATTAAAATTGTTTGAAATCAAAATGATGATTTTAAGGCTGGGGAAAAGTTCGAATCATATCTTGCGGGACGCTCAGACACGTGGTAGCTTTTTTCTCAATTCAAACATAATTAATTTGTATTTCGGAGTGTGTTGTGTGCGCATTTCGCTCTGCGAATGATACGGAAAGGTGTTCAAAAAGATGTTTCATCGTGTGAAATCAGACGTTCAGCCCGCTGAACAAAAAAAAGAAGAAATCGGGAATGATTATAGATCTGCGGATGAGGGTGTATTGATTACTCCACGACGCACGCAAGGTTCTAGGGACGATGATTCGGAAAAGCAACAAACCAAGAGGACACAGGGTGTGTCTTACGGCAAAATGCAATCAAATGCACAGGAAGAGACGAAAACTATGTCATCAAGAGAAGAAAAATCGACACGCGGTTACACATCAAATGATGAAGACGATGATGACAGCACAACGTCTTCGGGAACCGCTCAAACAACAACCGGCGCTTACCAGCCTAATATTCCAAGAGCAAGTGGCTATAATGCATCGACGCCGTCACCTGTATCTTCGCCATCCCCATATGGAGGGTCGAATTACTCAAGGTCTGCGGCACAGGACACATACTCAGGCGGTGACCGCGTTCTAACAATTGGCCGTGGCATTAATATGTCAGGTGAGATTGAGTCTTGTGACCACTTGATGGTTGAAGGTACAGTTGAAGCGGCGCTAAAAGGAGCAAAACTTCTTGAAATTGCTGAGTCAGGAACATTTTACGGTACTGTAGAGATTGAAGAAGCAACAATAGCCGGTCGTTTTGAAGGTGATCTTACTGTGAGCGGTCGCTTAACAGTGAAGTCGACAGGCGTTATTACTGGATCGATTGCTTATCGCACGTTGGAAGTAGAATCTGGTGCAGTTGTAGATGGTCGCTTGACACCATTAAAAGAGGCTGTTGACCCTAAGAGCGCGGATCGTTATCGCGCAGGAACAGATGCCTCAACAATGGCGAAGTCTAAGGAGGACGCATCTGGAAAAAAGCATCGTAGGGAGCCGGCGAACACAGGAAACCCTCTGTTCTCGCAGGCACGCCGAGCGTACTAAAAACGTCGGTGCGGTGTGAGAGCACCTTTCCCTAAAGAGTAAAAATAAAAATCGGGTTGCGGCC
>WGNT01000115.1 GCA_016124425.1 Cytophagales bacterium | reverse complement strand
TCGGAATCGCCGAGCAACTTGCCGATCAACGTGCATGGCCCATTAATAAGAAAGACCTACATCAAGGAATCTCTTTGATCTATCGGAATGGCAATAACCTGCTCAGGTTGATCAACCAACTCCTCGATCTCTCCAAGCTGGACGCCGGGCAGCTAAAACTTAACATGCGACAAGGCGATGTGATCGCCTATCGATGGCGGGGGATAAGCACATCCATCTTACGTTCTTTTCAGTGGAAAAAGAGGTGATCATGGATTTTGATGAAGAAAAGATACAGCAGATCGTTTATAACCTGTTGTCCAATGCGATCAAGTTTACCAAAAAGAATGGTAAGGTTACGTTGCATGTAGCGAAAAAAATGGATGTAGCGGACGAACAACTATATATAAAAGTGATGGATACTGGTATCGGTATTTCAGTGGACAAATTGCCCCACATATTCGACAGGTTTTATCAGATAGATGATTCCTCGACCCGCAAAGATGAAGGAACTGGGATAGGTTTGGCATTGAGCAAGGAACTCGTAGAGATGATGAAAGGCAACATATATGTGGAAAGCACGCCCTTTGAGGGTACGGTCTTTCACATTCTGTTGCCCATTTCTAGAAATAGTATCGCTGGTAATTTTGTTGTCAACACAGTGCTTACGCGGGGTGTGGAAAAGATTACAACACTCAAGGAGGGCCCAACAGCGGAAAATGTGATGGCCAGAATAGCCGGCTCTCCGATTATACTTGTCATTGATGACAACCCAGATGTCATCACTTATATCCAAAGCTTGTTGGATAAATTTGTGGTTTACACGGCGGGAAATGGGCAAAAAGGCATAGATAAAGCCTTTGTGCTCGTACCAGATATTATTATCAGCGATGTAATGATGCCGGAAAAGAACGGTTTTGAAGTATGTGAAGCCCTAAAAAAGGACGAGCGGACAAGTCATATCCCTATCATATTGCTCACGGCAAGAGCTACGCAAGAAGACAGGGTCGAAGGCCTAGGGTATGGGGCCGATGCCTACTTGGCAAAACCCTTCCACAAAGAAGAATTGAAGATACGTATTTCCCATCTCATATCGATCAGGAAAAAACTTCAGAAAAAATATGCTAACCTAGTAAAGGAAGGTGCACAAGATAATGTACCCATATCATCTCCCGGCCCAGAAGAGCTGTTCCTGCAAAAACTCAAAGAGGCAGTTGAGTCCAATCTCGATGATACTGAATTTGGTCCGGCCCAATTGTTCGAGTCTGTGGGAATGGGTCAAATGCAGGTCTATCGGAAGTTAAAAGCATTAACCGGGAAGACCCCTTCTCAGTTTATTCGCTCGATCCGATTGAAAAATGGAATGAATTTATTGCAAACCACCGAAATGAACATCTCAGAAATTGCCTACCAGGTAGGTTTTTCTGATCCGAATTATTTTTCCCGTACTTTTCAAATAGAGTTTAAGATTAACCCGAGTGATTTCCGAAAATAAAAAGTTGTCGCTAAAAGACTTGGCCTTTATCCATGTAAGGTGTCGTGGAACTGACACCCTTCAGGTGAGAGATTTACCGAAAATTCGGCTACATTACATCAAATCAAAATGATTTATTATGGATCTCAAAAAATCACCTTGGAACCAATGAACTAAACGATTCGGTATAAAATTGTCTGCTGAAGTTGGCCCTTTCACGAAGCGAAGTCCTATCCAACGATGATCGAAGTCAACAATAGGACCGACCCCAATTCCACCGCTTCGTTGTTCTTTTCATCCAAACGCTTTCATATCAAGTCAATGGTCGTTCGCTCATCTGTGCTATAAGGTCGGGCAGTTTGCTTACCAAGATATCTCCGCGATCGTCTGTTTCTCTAGCATTTAATTGAGGTGAAAAATGTATCGTCCTTCCAATTGGAAGGATTATTTTTTATGTAATTTGAAATTCGTTGAAATGATTGATCATTTCGGATGATGTGGTCGTGAAAACGGGATTGCCAGGCAAATGGTAATGAAATAGGCAGCATCGCTTCCATAATACCAATTTTGCATCCGGGCAGATTCATTTCGATATTTCCCCTTGAATTTTTCTTTAATTATGCAGCAAATCGTTCAAGAACTAATTTACCCATTTATTAGAAACAGTCCACACTATTTGGCTGGGAATTAGCGAGTTTTACTGCAATTTGTACTACAGGTACCTGATAAACTGTTCTCCTCTACGCGCCACCTGGATTTCCTGCTCTTTCCGAATGAGTTCTCGGTTCTCCAAACCTTTAGAGGACAATAACTGAAGGTTAACCTGCCAGACATCATTTCTCCAGGAACTGATCAGTTTTGAAAGCAGCCATTCATCGGCCCTGCACATAATTACATCCAGCGCAGCCATGCTCCAAGAGGAAGGGTTTATGATACTGTCCTGTACTGAATCAATAGTATTGGCGATGATTTCATTTACCAATTCATGGTCTCTCTTCAGGGTTTCTTTATGGTTTTCCGGTAATTGTGTCCAGGTATCCACCAAACAATCATACAGGGCCAGGGGCAGGTCATAATTAATGTGGGCATTTACTCCTAGTAACAAATTTTGGGTGACGTTGATTTTGGGATTCCTACTGGCATCGTGAACCTGTCGCCATACCATTGGAGATGCTTCCGGGTTCTGTTCGTAATGCTCCAAGGCGTCAAAATAATATTGGGAAAACCGCAGAAGTAGTTGTGAAACCCAGGTGCCATGGATGAATTGTTCCTTATTGATAGCCTCAAGCATGGACTGGCTCATCATGGAATAACAACTCAGGAATACATGCCTTCGATCACCACTGCTTTTCCAGCCGTCAACTCTATTCTGCATGGCCAATAGGAGGGATGAGATATCTTGCATAATCGATCAGGTTTACACGTTTGAACCAGCAACCTGAACCAACAAACAGAAGGAGTTGGCGGCAGGTGTTGGCTTCACTACTTGTTTCAGATAAAATTGACAATTATAAAAAATTAAATATAACCATTTTGACAAAATATCAAATATTACGGAACAGTTAATGAATAAAAAAACTTTTTGGGATCTCCGTCAAAACTGAACTTTCCATTTTCCATTACCAGGACCCGTTGAGCCATGCGGCTGATTTCGGAAGCGTCGTGGCTGACCACAAAAGTGGTGAGTTCATAGTTTTTAGGAAACTGAAAGATGTATTGGTGCAGGTTAGCACGCATTTCCATATCCAAGTTACTTGGTTAAAACCCTACACGGATGAACACGGCCCCCGACAGAGGATCAAGGCCGAGGTTGTTTTGGACCAGGCCTGCCAGGGAGTAGATACCGCAACGCATGTCCACTGGCTGCTGGTAGAGAAAATAACGTGCGGAGGAGGAAAGGGACAGCATGGATTAGGGTATCAGCGCCCGGAGCCAAACGGGATCCGGCAGTTGGTGGAAGGATAGGCTGGCACCGTTGGGGAAGTTCAACACGGCGACAGGTACGGGATCAGGACTGGGAGAGCCGACCCGCAACTCGGTAAAGCCCGAACCGCCCATCTCTTCCTGGTCAAACTTTTTGGACCAGTAGCGAAAAGTGGCGTACTTGACAGATGCTTGTTTGCAGAACGGGCCGACGGAAATGCCGCTGGCCTTCCATTCTTCATACAGGGAATGGTAATAATCCCTAGGGGATGTAGCTTGTGGATCTTTCATGCCTGCAAAGATCTGTAACCCCTACCGGAAAAAACAGATGGGGGTAAGCGTTCGCTTACAGTACTCCTACAGAATAAACAGATCTCAAATCAAGGATAACATCTTTCATAATCTCATGAATAAGATGATGAAGTCAAACAAATTATCTATATCCGAAATTGTATGTACTTAAATGGCGACGTCAATATACCTATCAGATTACTTCTTTCATTTACAATACTCCTTTATATATCCTAGGAACTTTTCAGAAACTCCCAATTCGATGGCCTTAGAAAAATCTAAACAAGCAAGATCCTTTTGATTCTCAAGCTCTCTAGCCCCTCCTCTCAGTAAATAGGCATCAGCTGTAGCACTATTTGATCCGAGTTCTATACCTAATTCTATAGCCTTTGTCAAATCAAGTATCGCTTCCTTTTGGTTTCCAATATTTGAATGTGTAACTCCTCTATAATAATAAGCCAAGTATTTTAATTCCTTATCAAGGTCCCAAAAGTTTTCAATCAGTAGGATCACATTAAGATCTTCCAATGCCCCGGTATAATCCTTTAATTGTCTTTTAGATCTAGCTCTCCAGTAATATAATGGAAAATAAAACTCATCGGGATTAATTTCAATACCTTTAGAAAAATCATGGATAGCCCCTTGAAAATCTCTTGTGTCCCATTTCTTTTTCCCACTGTCAAAAAGCCGATATTCTTCAGGTTCCTTTATACAGCGAACTGAATACCCTTCCCTTTTATTAACATCTGATTGAAAAAATCTCCTACCCAATCTATAGGCGGACACCAATTCAGAACTCCGTTCGGTTGCACTCCACCAAACTCCAACATCATTTAAGGGATAGAAACCACTTGGATTACTAAGGTCTCCTCCAATTTCAGACCAATACCCTCCCGGAAGCCCTGAAAACCCACTTTTATTATTTCCGTTCTCCTTTTTTAACCATCCGGTTTTACTCTTCAATTGATCAATGGCTTCGAGTTCACCACCCAAATATTCACGCAATTCATACCAATCACCGCTTGTAGGTATTTCCCAACCGTTTGGAGCTAATCCTCTAGGATCAATTACTGCGTACCAATTATAAAGTTTCCCGTACTTTTCTCCATTCTTCGGATCAAAATTATAATAGCACCAGGCAGGCTCTTTTTTCCAGCCTGCGTCTTCAAATTCTTTTGAAGTTTTTGCTTGAGGAATTTGGTCGCCATTACGAAATCTGGAAACGTTTAAATTTTTTTTCATCCATGTTTGTCTGCCAATTTTGACTTCCTCGTATTCTAAATCTTGAAATCTTTCAGTAAACTCATTAACGAATTCCTTTTCAGCAGAAAAGGAATGGATAATATACCAAAGGCCAATAAATGAAATTAAATAAACTTTGAACATAATAATTAGATTTTTAAACTTAAAATCATTTAGCAACCGCATTGTAAGAAGTACAAAGCAAAATTGTTAAAATCGCTTTAAACCTTAAATGGCCCTTTTTAGTCATTTACATATGCAGAATCTTAAAGCCTGAATCTTTCAACAAGATGGTTTCATTTACGCTATCTTAGAGGTACAACAGATAAAGACTGACTGGCCAATTCCCTTGAGCTCATAGAAAGAAATCCTTCCAAAGAGCATCAAAGCAAACAGCAACTCTTGTAAAAAACTCCACATTTATCACTCACTTTAATCAAATAGATTGTTTTCCAAGACCAGAAAGTTCAAGTTCTGCTAGAATTTGATTCCAAAGGAAAGCCCTCCCCTCAAACTGGCAAATGGTCCGTCGAAATCCATTTTTGCTCCATTTCCATCTACCCTCACGGTATAGTCTAGTAGCGGGATGTCAAGGTTATTAAGTTCTTCTCTCAGTCCGTCTTGTTCATTTTGATCAAGAGTTGTTACGGCATTGATCGAACCGGTGGAACTACCGAAAGAACCTCCAATGATCCACCAGTCCAGGTAGACTGCCTTGCCCAATTTCCATTGTGCCCCAAACATTAGACCACCGGTGATTCCTGTGACCTCACCAGTCAGTTCAATCGTACGTGTTTCTTCGAATATCTGACCGTTTACTGTTTCTTCGAAAGAAAATTCAAATTCTTGAAGACTTACTTGGGATTTGGAATAGCGAGCGTAGGGGGCGATGTAAAAACCGATCGGTCCACCCTTCTTACCAAAGTAAAATCGGATTTCCGGTGTAATTGCAGTATTACCATAGCTGATGTTTCTGAGTCGGAAAAAGTCTCGAGATCATCGATCTGGTTTTCTAAAAATCCGAGTAGAGGAAGTTCGCCCTTTGGCTGTGTGCGAACCCCTAATGCAATCGAGGTCTTTCGTCCGAGCATTCGCTCATATTGAAATCCATAATTTTTCAAAAACAATCCCGTGAGATTGATTTTGAGAATGTTTTTATCAAAAGACTCCTTGGTAGGGCTATCTTCTTGGCAATAAGAAGGAGCTATTAGTATCCAACTAACGAGGCATAGTAGGGTGATTTTTTTCATGATTAATAATTTTTTCTAAAAAATAAATAAACCCCATTTCGAAAAAAACTTTATAATTTTATTTTGTAAATAAAATGTGCAAAAAAATAAATAATCAGTAAGGAGTATTTACAAAACATTGGGATTAAAATGTCGTCAAAATAAAAAATCATCAGCGTAGATATCTCTTTGATTTGAAATACAGTGCATTTTTTTCACAAATAACAATAGGATGTAATCGGTAATTACAAGACTTAAATTCACGTCAAATACCGAAATAAAAATGAAGGAATTTAACATATAGACCAAAATAGGAAAGGCGGAGATTGAAAAAAGTTATGTGGGCGGACAAGACGACGAAGCCCTCACTGAAAAGCGAGTACTTTATTCAACCCAATATGATCGCTGCCTGTCTATTAATAGCAATTTCTTTGATCTTTCTTCGCATCTCCCACCTTCCCTTTGGGCTTTGGGGCTTACCCAATGTTGCGTTCTCCTTTCAAAGCGCATTATGATTTGCAATTCAAATGTAACTTTTCCCGCTTGGCAGGAGAACTCACACAAGTATGTTACAGAAACCGAAGGCTTTTGGAAACCAAACAATAATCTACAAGGCGGCCAATCTTTCGGTTGCTCAATATGGTGCATTCTAATTTACCGAAAATGGTGCAGTTGTAATTACCGATTATAGTAAGGTTTTTGGAAATTCTATTTGTGGAATTGAATGGGTTTAAATGCACCTTTAAGTCTTTCTGAAGCATTTAGCCACCTACATGGACAAAAGAAGATGCTTAACTCGTTGCGAACTTTTTATAATTCAGCAGTTAATAAGGCAAGATCAAGAATCCTGTTATATTTAGATTGGTTTGTTAATGTGGAAAAAAGGTGGATATTGTTTAACCTAACGTAAAGACATTTTTACTTCATAAAATCAAAATTTCATGGCTACCGCAACAAAACCTACTTGCCCCAACTGTAACGCTGAGATAAAAAGTCCAATTTTTGGGGATGCTAATCAACTTTTAAAAGGTGCAACTGTTGAGTTTATTAACAAATTTACAAATAATCAAAGTACTAATTATTGTACCAGATGTTATAAAGACCTAATGTAAAAAGTGCATAAAGAATATGAATTACAATTAAAAAACAAATCTGAGTTAAAAAACAGTAATTCTTCAAAAATTAAAGAGTTGATAAACTTCGTACCTATTGTAACGTTACACACCCCCCAAGATTGGAAGTATCAAAGTCTTCAAATTGTATCAGCCCAATCCGTAACGGGAACGGGGGTAATTACTGAAATTGCATCAAGTTGGACTGATTTTTTCGGTATGGAATCTGGGAGGTACAACGAAAAACTAAAAACCGGCGAAGATAATTGTAAAAGTATTTTACGTTTTCAAGCACTTCAAATGGGAGGTAATGCCATTTTGGGTGCCGATATTGATTATTCAGAAGCAGGAGCGGGTAAGGGGATGTTAATGGTATGCATGGCAGGTACCGCCGTAAAAATTACAAATTTACGCGAATTAAATTACAATGAAGACGCTTTAAATGATTTACAAAATCGTGTGGCTGAAATCAGGGAAGTAGAATCAGAACTTAACGTTTTATCCAAATATGAGTCCCTTCACAGTGACTATGCATTTTTAAACAAGCGGCCAATTATATAAGATATTTTATTCAGGAGTATAGGAAAACCTCCCAAAAAGCAATGGGATAATTCAAAAAACTAAATAGGTGACTAAGTTAGTTAATTTTACCCCTATGCACTTATCTAACTAACTAAGTTGTGATTTTTTATTGACCTATATTTCCTAAGAAACTACGCCCTACGATCCGGCCAATTCCCCGCAAACTGTCCCCCAAAAAAAGAAAAAACCCCGAATACTGTCTGTATAAGGGGTTTTATGTAGCGGGAACAGGACTCGAACCTGTGACCTTCGGGTTATGAGCCCGACGAGCTACCAACTGCTCCATCCCGCGATATATCGTAAACTTGTTTGCTTTTTCTAACGTATCCAACATCGTTTTGCTGAAATCGTGGTACAAAAGTATGCGTATTTTGTGAAATATGCAACTGCTACGTAAAATTTAATTTAGAGGCCAGCACCACCATTGTCACTTATATCCTGATTTTTAACAGGTTGTAGCCCCCTTTCTTTTGCGATATTTTTTATAAAAAATCCATTAAGCCCCTATTTCACAGCTCCGCTACCGAACTTTCTTTGGTTTATTCTACAGGGCTTGCTGTGGCTCGGAAAAAAACAAGTACCTTTGCAAAAAACTATTGTCATGACCGAAAACACACACAAAGCAGGCTTTGTCAACATCATCGGGAAACCCAATGTAGGCAAATCAACGCTGATGAATGTGCTTATAGGTGAGCGACTTTCGATTATCTCCTCCAAGGCGCAGACTACACGTCACCGGATTATGGGGCTTATCAACGACGACAACTACCAAATTGTCTTCTCAGATACCCCCGGAATGCTGAAGCCGAAATATGCACTGCACAAAAACATGATGGGCTTTGTCCACATGTCGCTGGAGGATGCTGATGTGATTCTTTTCGTAACCGATCTATTTGAAACCGACGAGGAAATAGAAGACGTACTGGAAAAAATCAACGATTCCGGAATCCCGGTGTTGCTGGTCATCAACAAGATTGACCTCAACAAGGAAAATAAACTGGAAGAAGTTACCGCCTATTGGACACAACGGCTGCGACCTGCAGCTGTCATCCCCATCTCCGCTACAGAAAGCTTCAACACTGAACGCATACTCCAAGAAATCCTGGATAGGCTGCCCCTGCATGAACCCTTCTATGACAAGGATGAACTGACCACCCGTCCGGAGCGGTTTTTCGCCTCCGAGATTGTCCGGGAGAAGATCTTTATCAACTACAAAAAGGAAATCCCCTACAGCAGCGAAGTCGCCATCGAGGAGTTTTTCGAAGATGCCAAAATCATCCGGATACGGGCGGTAATCTATGTCGAACGGAGCAGCCAAAAAGGAATCATCATCGGCGAAGGCGGCAAAGCCCTAAAGCGAGTGGGGATTCAGGCCCGGCACGAAATGGAGAAATTCTTCGGAAAACAGATTTTCCTAGAAACCTACGTGAAAGTGGAAGAGGATTGGAGAAAGAATAAAAACAAACTGAAAAAATTTGGTTACGACCAATAAGAAATAAAGGCAATGTCAAATATAGTAGCAATTGTGGGCAGGCCCAATGTGGGCAAGTCTACCTTTTTTAATCGATTAGTAGAAGAACGGAAAGCCATCGAGGACAACCTCAGCGGCGTGACCCGCGATAGGCACTACGGACATGCACAGTGGGGCGGAAAGTTTTTCTCCGTTATCGACACCGGAGGGTATGTTACCGGTTCGGAAGACATCTTTGAGAAAGAAATTAGAAAACAAGTAAAACTGGCCATCGAGGAAGCGTCAGTAATCCTGTTTGTGGTGGACTGCATGGACGGACTTACCGATCTGGACAAGGAGTTCGCCGACGAACTTAGATCCTCCAAAAAGCCCGTCTTCCTCGTTGCCAACAAGGCCGACGATAGGGATAAGATGTTTATGGCAAATGAGTTCTATGAACTGGGTCTGGGGAAAGAACTGATATACCCCATAGCCGCAGTGAATGGTAGCGGTATAGGCGACTTGCTCGATGACATCATCAAGGAATTCCAGGACGAAGGCATCGAAGATCCCGATTCGGGGGTTCCCAAAATTGCCATCTTAGGACGGCCAAATGTGGGAAAATCTTCCTTCTTAAACGCCCTATTGGGTAAGGAAAGGTCCATTGTGACGGATGAAGCCGGAACGACACGCGATGCCATACATACCCGCTATACGCTCTACGGCAAGGATATCATCATCACCGACACGGCAGGGATTCGGAAAAAAGCGAAGGTAAAGGAAGATATCGAATTTTACTCCGTCATGCGATCCATGCGGACACTGGAAGATTCGGACGTCGTCATCGTGATGGTAGATGCCACACGGGGCCTTGAAGCACAGGACGTAAACCTGATTTCACTGGCCATCAAAAACAATAAGGGCATCATGATTATCGTCAATAAGTGGGACTTAATCGAAAAAGACCACAAAACAATGCTGACATTTAAGTCGGACATGACCGATAAACTTGGCGAGAACAAATGGATTCCCATCATCTTTATTTCTGCCCTTACCAAGCAGCGGATTTTTCAGGCGGTAGAACTGGCGGTGAGTGTCTTCGAAAATAAAAACCGAAAGGTGGCCACGTCGAAGCTGAATGAAATCCTGCTGCCCGAGATCGAAAAATACCCGCCTCCGGCCAATAAGGGAAAGTATATCAAGATAAAGTACATCACGCAACTTCCGACCAGAAACCCGGTATTTGCCTTCTTTTGTAACCTTCCCCAATACATTAAGTCACCTTATTCCCGGTTTTTAGAAAATAGACTTCGGGAGAATTTTGACTTTGACGGCGTTCCTATTAAGATTATGTACAAGAAAAAATGATCCGAAAAGGTAAGGAAAAAAACTCCTTACCTTTTTTTTGCCTCCCCCGGAAAGCGAAAACACATTTCAAAAGAAGGAGATTGATCCTGGTAGTGTAGCCGGTGCAGCTGCGGCAAAAGGGGTTATGTACGTTTTTAAAACTTTTTTTAGTATCTTTAGTAATCGACCTTAGTAGCTGATCTACCCATTGAAAAGAAACGATAAGAACATGAACCTCAGGTACTCTATCCTCCTTTGCATCCTATACGTTTCATTCCTCGGCTGTAGGTCTGAGGATGACGATATTCCCGAGCCCACTGCTTCCGTGGCTGGAACATGGGAGCTTCAGGATGTCAGACTGGAAGGGTCGGGTACTGCTAGCGTAGCTTTAAGCCCTTTACCCATTCCTGTGACCTTTGTCGGAAACGGCACCCAATACGACATGAGGCTGGTATTTGCGGAAAATCCTCAGGCAGTCACTGCCCTAGGCAGCTTTGTCATGGATGTGGTGGTAGCCGCGGCAGGCATCAATTTAGGAAGCAGAGAACTGCCGATTATTGGATCGGATGCGTTCACAGGCACTTGGTCTCAGGAAACAGGCAAGCTGACCTTTACTGGCAATGACAACGAAGTCAGTTTCACCATAGTTGAGCTCACGGCCAATGCCTTGATTTTTGAAGGCAGGCCCGATCTTAGGAATTTTGGATTCGAAGATGAAGGCATTCGCGTGAATGAAGCCTCATTCCGGTTTGTGTTCGCGCGGTAGCTCAACCCCGCGCTTCGTACGGCAGGTAAATCACTTTTTTTGTCTGGAAATACTCCTCTTTGAAATAGTCCTCCAGGTGATAGCTAACGTACATGCGCCCAAGTGCTTCCAACTCCTCATCTACGTCCCCCCCTTTCAGGTAAAAGATCCCGTTTTGGAATTCAGGATCTACATTTTCTTTCCGGAATTTTCCTTTGGTCCAAGGATAAAAATTAGCCATCTGCGTGACAGCCCTACTGACGATAAAATGATATTTGCGGACAAGACCTTCCGCCCTTGTCTGCTGCGGCTCCACGTTGCGTAGCTTTAGCGTTTTCACCACGTCTTTGACGACAGTGATCTTTTTCCCAATGGAATCTACGAGATGAAACGTCACCTCCGGAAACATGATGGCAAGAGGAATACCTGGAAAGCCACCTCCCGTGCCTATGTCGAGCACCTTTGAACCTGAAGGGAATGCCATGACTTTGGCAATACCAAGGGAATGGAGCACATGATGCACGTAGAAATGCTCCATGTCTTTGCGGCTGATAACGTTAATCTTCTCGTTCCAGCTGCGGTACAGGTCTCCAAGTTGTTCGAATTGCGCCTTTTGCTCTTCCGATAAATTGGGGAAATAAGAAAAAATGAGCGATGCTGCCTGATCCATATTAGTGAGTACAGCCATTAAATATGTTTGTCTTTACCTTGGGCGATTTCATAAAGCAATTCACGGGAGCGGTGCAGTTGTGCCTTTACGGTGCCGAGGGGCTTGTCTAGTTCTTCCGCAATTTCGTCATAGGAGAGTTCGTCAAAATACCGAAGCGTGACGAGTTTGCGGTATTTGGCAGGAAGCTTATCCACAAATATCCGTACCATCTCTATCCGCTGCGAGCGGATAAATTCGTCCTGCGGATTATTGTCGTCATCCTCCACGTCAATATTGACCGAATTGCCCCCATCATCCGTCAGGGTATTATTAAGACTCATGGTCTTGAGTTTCTTTTTTCGGATAAAGTCAATGGCGTTATTCGTGGCGATGCGGAAAAGCCACGTACTAAAGGTATAGTCTTTTTTGAATTTATGCAGGTTTCTAAAGGCTTTGGCAAAGGCTTCCATCGTCAGGTCTTCGGCATCGTCGGTATCGCGGATCATCTTCAGAATCATGAAGTAGACCGCTTTCTTGTACCGTTTCATCAGCGTGGCAAATGCCTGCTGATCCTTCTCCTTGACCGCTTTGTCGATCAAATCGAAATCCTCCAATGCCTTATCTGAAAACCCTCTTTCGCTTATTTCCATTTAACTGTTTTTGACAGGTACCCTTTTGTTCCTACGACCCAAAAATAAATCATGTACATCACATCGAAAAACATGGTCCACAGCACCTTTCCCATGCCTTCTAATTTTATTTTGGCTTGCCTTATGATCGTGTATTGCAGTAGCGCTCTTGTCAACACAAACCCCAACACAAGGGCAATTGGTTCCCAATTCGTACTTATAGCGACCAAAATGATGGCGCTGAACCAATAGACCAAATGTGTTAACGAATAAATGCCCAACTTTAGCTTATCTTTCAGTCGATAATATTTTCCAGCTTGAAAATGCCTTCTTTTTTGAACCAAGAAATCACTGAAGTCAGTTTTTGGTGACGATAGCGTGATGCTTTCAGGGTGTATTACGAGTGCGGTATTCTTTTTGTTCGCATATTTGTTGACAAACAGGTCATCGTCCCCTCCGAGAATGTGCCACAGCCCCTTGAACGCTTTTTGTTCCATAAAAAAACTTCTGCGGTAGCACAAATTCCTACCTACTCCCATGAAGGGCGATTTCCACAACCCAAAGGAAAAGTAATACAGGGCCGTAAGCATGGTTTCAAATTGGATCAGTTTGTTCAAAATGCCCGGCAAGGTACGGTAAGAACCATGCCCGATGGCAAACACCTTGTTATCAAGTCGTATTGGCGCCGTCATTCGGGTCACCCAGCGGTCCGAGACAGGGATGCAGTCCGCATCGGTAAGCAGCATGATGTCCGACGAGGCAACCTTTATCCCCAGTGTCAAGGCGTATTTCTTCGATGTGACGTGATTTGGCGTATAGCGGACGTGAACGGCCCGGAGAGAAGGATACCTAGCGGCGTAGTCCAAGAGCAAATCTTCTGTACCGTCTGTGGATTGGTCATTCACGATCAAAATCTCGAGGTTTTTATAATCCTGTTTAAATAGCTTTGGTAAAAGTTGCTTCAGATTTTCGACCTCATTGCGGGCAGCTACGATGACGGTAACACGCTCCGGATTGGCCTCAAGGGGAAGTTCTGGGGGTTTTTGATAAAAAAATGCAAGACGCCCAAAAATGAATACCAAATAAAACAGCTGGATGGCGACAGCACAAAAAAACACCAACCACAAGATATCTACCATAAGAAGGTTATAAGTATCGGACAAAGATAAAATCAAAAATGACAATTGTTTTGCAGATTTGAATCTATTTTTGCCCCCGCAAAAGTAGTCAGAATCTCACAGACTTCTTAACCAATCGCAGCAATGAAATTCACCCTTCATCAAAAAGACGCTAAAAGCAAGGCACGTACAGGACGCATCGAAACGGATCACGGAACCATCGATACGCCCATCTTCATGCCTGTAGGTACGGCGGGCTCCGTGAAGGCAGTCCATCAGCGCGAATTGAAAGCGGACATTAAAGCGCAGATTATTCTTGGCAACACCTACCACCTATACCTTAGACCTGGGCTGGATATCATCGAAAAAGCGGGCGGCCTGCACCGGTTTATCGGATGGGACAGACCCGTGCTGACAGACAGCGGAGGCTATCAGGTATTCTCTCTTGCCGGCACCCGAAAGATAAACGAAGAAGGCGTGGTCTTCAAATCCCACATTGACGGATCCAAACATCACTTCACCCCCGAGCGGGTCATGGACATTCAGCGAAGTATCGGGGCGGATATTATCATGGCCTTTGATGAATGCACACCCTACCCTTGCGAATGGCAATACGCCAAAGATTCCATGGACCTTACGCACAGGTGGCTACAGCGCTGCCAGTCACGTTTTGATGAAACGGAAGGAAAATACGGATACGGGCAGACCTTTTTTCCTATCGTACAGGGGAGCGTATACAAAGATTTGAGAAAGGCTTCGGCCGAGTTTATCGCCCAGCAAGGTAGAGAAGGAAACGCCATCGGAGGCCTCTCCGTAGGCGAACCCGCCGAAATGATGTACGAGATGACGGAATGGGTAACGGAAATCCTGCCCGAAGACAAGCCCCGCTACCTGATGGGCGTAGGAACTCCAGCCAACATTTTGGAGGCAATAGCGCTTGGAGTGGATATGTTTGACTGCGTCATGCCTACACGCAACGCCCGCAATGGCATGCTGTTTACCACGGAAGGGATCATCAATATCCGCAACGAGAAATGGAAAGACGACTTCTCTCCGGTAGATATGGGCTTTGTCAATGCCATTAGCAACGTCTATTCGAAAGCCTACCTTCGGCACCTGACCATTAGTAAAGAAATGCTAGCTGCGCAGATCGCCAGTATACACAACCTTTCGTTCTATTTGTGGCTGGTCGAGCAAGCCAGAGAACATATCCTCGCAGGCGACTTTGCTACCTGGAAAAACCAGATGGTTCAAAAAGTAAGTCAAAGGTTGTAAGATTTCCCTCAATAATTGCCGAAAGGACGTACTTTTGCGTAAGCAATAGCGTAGCCCATCAACGAATTAGCCGCAATGAAGATACTCGACAAACTGATCATCAAAGACTTTCTCAAGACCTACTTTTTTGTGGTCTTGATGTTGATTTTGATCGTCCTGGTCTTGGATTTCACGGAGAAAAACGACGCGTACATCAGAAATAATGTCCCGAGCGGGGAGATTTTAATGTATATGCTAAACTATGGACTATACCTTAATAATCTGCTCACCCCAATTACGGTCTTTATTTCCGTCATCTTTATCACGTCCAAAATGGCAGGGCGCACGGAAATAATCGCCATCTTAAGCAGTGGGGTAAGCTTTATCCGCATGTTGTTTCCCTTTCTTTTTTCAGCGCTGCTCATTGCTGTTGTGAGCTTTTTCCTGAATGGCTGGGTACTTCCTGTGGCTACCTTGGGGGTATCGGAGTTTAAAACAAAGTATTTGGAAGACGGGCGAAATAATGTGGACCGACAAAATATGCACATCAAAGTTGCGCCCGACACGTACGCTTACTTAAGCCGGTACTATACGTCTGGAAACACAGGGTATAATTTTACCCTGGAGGAAATCCGGGAGGGAAAACTGATATCCAAGCTCTCTGCCGACCGAATTGTCTGGGATACTACTACCAATGCCTGGAGCGTACGCAACTGGAAGCTACGGGTGCTAAAGGATATGGAGGAAGAATGGTCTACAGGAGAAACTTTGGATACGGTCCTATCAATCACGCCAGCAGATTTTGACCTGCCAACAAACCATCACGAGACACTCACTCTACCAAAACTGCAGCAACAAATCGACATCTTGGAAGACAGGGGGGCTGACAATACCAGTTTTTATCTTATCGAAAAATATGTTCGTTACATGTCGCCCTTTGCTGCAATCATTCTTACGTTTATTGGAGTAATCGTGTCGTCCAAGAAAACCCGTGGAGGATCCGGATTTAAGATCGCGCTGGGATTTCTTATGGCCTTTGTCTACATCATATTGTTTCTACTCTCCAGAACCTTTGCCGAGGCGGGTACCGCCTACCCCGTACTGGCGGTATGGATACCAAACATGGTCTTTGCATTGACCGGATTAATTATGTACAAAACCGTTCCCCGATAGTATGTTTGGTGCCCCTACGCCTGCCAAAGATTACCTGACCTTACATGTGGTGATTATCATCTGGAGTTTTACCGCCATCTTGGGGATACTCATCAGTATTCCCGCCTTAGAAATCGTTTTTTATCGGACACTGATAGCCAGTCTGGTGATAGGGTTTCTTTTTTTTATACGGAAAAAATCCATCCGGCTCCGGCTTAAGGATCAGGCAAAGATTATCGGGACCGGTTTTCTGATCAGCTTGCATTGGACCCTGTTTTTCTGGGCAGCCCAAGTCTCCAATGTATCGGTGTGTTTGGTGGGGATGGCTACCTGTTCGCTTTGGACGGCATTTTTGGAGCCATTGGCCAACAAGTCGAAGATAAAGTGGGTTGAGGTTATGCTGGGAATGATGGTCATTTGTGGGCTGTATGTGATTTTCAGGTTTGAGTTTGACTATTGGCTGGGACTTTCCATGGCGCTGGCCTCTGCGTTTCTTTGCGCGACCTTTATGGTAATTAACGGACGCCTTGCCAAAAAGCACAACCCCTATACCATTACCTTTTATGAGATGTTGGGGGCATTTTTATTTTCGGTGTTGTTTATGCCCATCTATGCCAACTTTCTCACCCCGGATGGACTTGACATGCAGCTGAAAGGACTGGATCTTCTTTGGTTGATCACCTTGGCAGTGGTTTGTACGGTTTTTGCGTTTTCCATGTCCGTACAATTGATGAAGCGCCTGACTGCGTTTTCCATTAACCTCACCGTCAATCTTGAGCCGGTATATGGCATACTCTTGGCATTGCTATTATTTGGCGAAAAGGAAAAGATGACGCCGGGTTTTTATTTCGGAACACTTATCATTCTGGGTTCTGTCTGCCTCTACCCAATTATACAAGTATACAACAAACGGAAGCTGGCAAAATCTACTTACTTGTAACCGACTAAGGCAGTTGCTTTTCAAACACATAGTACCCCTGATTACCGATACTATAGGTAGGTTGATGGTCAAACAACCCAAACAAGGTGGATCCCGAACCGGACATCGCCGCATATGTCGCGCCATGCGCATACAGTGACGCTTTGATTTCCGCTAAGACCGGATGATTTTCAAAGATGCTTTTTTCAAAATCATTCGTCAAGGCGTCCTTCCATACAGCAGGGTTGGCTATCACATATACCAAATCATGGATGGGCTTTTGCGGTTTTACCCCAGCGTAGGCCTCCTTTGTGGATATATGTATGTTAGGATTGATCAGCACAAGCCACTTCCCGGATAGATCCAGCGCAAGATCTTCCATGACTTCTCCGCGTCCCCGAACCAGTTTGGGTTTGTTCTGAATAAAAAAAGGACAGTCACTTCCAAGTTTTGCGGCGTACTCCTCCAACAGCCAATCATCCAAAAAGAGGTCAAACAGCCTGTTCATCAGATTCAGGGCAAAGCCGGCATCCGCTGATCCGCCTCCGAGACCGGCACCGATGGGAATGACCTTGTGCAGGTGCACGGATACGGGCTGAAGGTCCGGGAAGTCGCTGCGCAGCAACTCATAGGCTTTCAGTATTAGGTTATCCGACGCTTTGCCCGGAATAGCGATACCGGTAGCCGCAAAGGTCGTCTTTTTAGCGAGAATGATTTCCAACGCGTCGCATAACGGAATGGGATACATACAGCTTTCTATCTCATGATAGCCGTCTGATCGTTTGGTAGTTATATTCAAGCCCAGGTTTATCTTGGCATTCGGATACAGAATCATCGCTTACGTGAATATAGTTGATGCGGTAAAAGTAAAAATTAAGTAGTAACTATTTCCGCCTGCTTTTTAAATTGGGCAGTTTTTACGGTTAATTTTGAAAAATAATTAAAGCATAGCCAAAAACAATGGAAATCGGAAAACGATGTTAATAAATAATTGACAATCCCCTAAACAGAATATAATACCGTATTATCACCGATTCGGAAAATTATAAAAATTAAATTCTCATTTTCTATTATCAATAAATTTAAATTCTTCGAATAAAATAGTATACAAATAATTCGTTTCTGGTTCGGATGAAAAAAAGAAATAAAATATTGTAAGTATGAAATAAGGGTTTTAATATTGCATTATCAATTTCAAAAGAACTGGCAAATCCAATAAGATATCACATACACATGTTCAGCATAGTCAACATTATTATTCTAGTCGTCATTGTCATTTAGTACTAGGTGAAGCGCTGAACTATTGTCCACACACAAAAAACAATAAAGTGCTTCATTCGGTTGAGGCACTTTTTTTTATAGGTAATTAACAAACAAGTTAGAAAGAATCAATGGGTAACTCTAAGAAGTATAGCTGGGAAGTAAGTGACAACCAGGAAAATCCTGCCTCCATGGCAATGTTGTATGCTACGGGTCTATCTGACCAAAAGATGAAGCAACCCTTTGTGGGAGTGGCAAGCTGCGGATATGAAAGCAATCCATGCAACATGCACCTCAATGATTTTGCCCAGGAAATAAAAGCATCAACCGTGAAATCCAAGCTTACTGGTTTGGTATTCAATACCATTGGTATCAGCGACGGTATTTCCATGGGTACTGCCGGCATGCGTTATTCTTTACCCTCAAGGGAAGTCATTGCGGATTCCATTGAGTCCTTTATACTTGGCCATTCTTTTGACGGCGTAGTTGCTGTCGCTGGATGCGACAAAAACATGCCCGGAGCGGTAATGGGGATGTTACGGGTAAACAGGCCTGCTATAATGGTATATGGCGGAACCATCCGATCCGGAAAATACAAAAACGAAAAGCTAAACATTGTGTCCGCATTTGAGGCCTTTGGCAAGAAAATCGCCAACGAAATCAGTGATGAGGACTATATGGGAATTATTAAAAACGCCTGCCCTGGCGCAGGGGCATGTGGAGGCATGTATACTGCCAACACCATGTCGTCGGCGATAGAAGCCATGGGCATGTCATTACCCTATAGCTCTACCAATCCGGCTACTTCTCCGGAGAAACGGAAGGAATGCCATGAGGTGGGAGACTATATCGCCAACTTACTGGATAAAGACATCAAGCCAAAGGATATTGTCACGCTGAAGAGTTTGGAAAACGCCATTCGGGTAGCGGTTGCCTTGGGCGGAAGTACCAATGCGGTACTGCACCTATTGGCGATTGCCAAGACAGCCGGATTGAACTTTACCTTGGAGGACTTCAAACGCATCAATGCGGAAACGCCAATGCTGGGCGATTTCAAGCCTAGTGGCAAATACCTCATGGAAGATTTACATGAGTTGGGAGGCTTACCTGCCTTTATGCGTTACTTTTTAGACAAAGGGCTACTACACGGAGATTGTATGACCGTGACTGGTAAAACATTGGCAGAGAATTTGTCTAACGTTGCTCCGCTAGTACCTTCCAAGGATTCCGTGATTCATCCGCTGGAAAATCCGATCAAAGAAACAGGACATCTATGCGTGCTTACCGGGAACTTGGCTCCCGGCGGGTCGGTGGCTAAAATATCCGGAAAAGAGGGTAAATCCTTCTCCGGAAAAGCAAAAGTCTACGACAGCGAAGAGGAAGCAAATGAAGCGATGAAAAACAAAGAAGTGGAAAAAGGAGACGTGGTGGTGATCCGCTACGTGGGACCCAAGGGAGGTCCGGGCATGCCTGAAATGCTCAAACCTACTTCCATCATTATCGGGGGCGGATTGGGCTCCGATGTGGCGTTGATTACGGATGGCAGATTCTCGGGCGGTACCCATGGATTTGTTGTTGGACATGTGACACCGGAAGCCTACATGGGGGGCCCTATAGGGCTGCTTCAGAACGGTGATATCGTCACCATAGACGCAGATGCGATGACAATTAGCTGCAACGTGTCGGAAGAAGAATTTGCAAACCGTCGGAAGTATTGGAAAAACAAAGATCTAAGCCACTTAAGTGGCACCTTGAAGAAATATTCTCAGTTAGTCTCAACCGCATCTGAAGGATGTATCACAGATAATGGATAAATGCTATGAAAGATTCTAGGATAAGAGGAGCCGATATCGTTATTCGGTCCTTGATAGCTGAAAATGCGAAATACATTTTCGGCTACCCGGGAGGAGCGATAATGCCCGTTTACGATGCCTTATATGATTATGAGGATCAAATCCAACATATTCTGACCCGACATGAGCAGGGAGCAATTCATGCCGCGCAGGGATATGCGCGGGTATCCGGCAAAGTCGGTGTATGTATGGCAACCTCGGGCCCGGGGGCTACAAACCTAATCACCGGAATCGCCGATGCCCTGATAGACAGTACGCCATTGGTCTGCATCACCGGTCAGGTGGCCTCTTATTTGCTGGGAACAGATGCCTTTCAGGAAACCGATGTCGTAGGTATATCCATGCCTGCCACCAAGTGGAACATACAGGTACAAAGGGTAGAGGACATCGCTCCCGCCATTGCGAAGGCATTCCACATTGCCAGATCGGGAAGGCCTGGTCCGGTGTTGATTGATATCACTAAGAACGCCCAAGTTGCTTTGGGCGAGTTCAACTATGTGCCTTGTCTGAATATCCGCTCTTATAAGCCTTATCCCAAGGTATCCGATAGCGACATAGATCTGGCTGCGGAACTTATAGACCGGGCAGAGCGTCCCTATTTGTTGTATGGGCAGGGTGTAATCATTGGTAAAGCCGAAAAAGAACTGGCCGCCTTTCTGGACAAAACCGGCATTCCTGCGGCATGTACCCTGCTAGGGACAGGCGCTTTGTCGGAAGAACACCCCAATTATGTGGGCAAATTGGGAATGCACGGCAACTATGGCCCGAATTTGCTTACCAACAAATGTGATGTACTCATTGCCGTAGGGATGCGCTTTGACGACCGTGTTACGGGAGACCTAACCCGCTACGCCAAACAGGCGAAGGTGGTTCATCTGGAACTCGACTCTGCGGAAATAAACAAAAACGTACGCTGTGCCGCTCCGGTTCTGGGCGATTGCAAAATCAGTTTGGCAAAACTTACAGAAAAGGTCAAGCCCGCCAAACATGATGCCTGGACTGCCAAGTTCAGAGAGCTTGAAGCAGAGGAGAAACGCGTAGTAGTCGGCAACGACCTACTACCGACAAAAGACGGCCTGACCATGGGCGAAGTAATACGCCACATCAATGAATTCAAGGCAGACGATGCCATTTTGGTCACCGATGTGGGCCAACATCAGATGGTCGCCTGGAGGTACTTTGAATACAAAACAACCCGTACGCAAGTCACCTCAGGGGGATTGGGAACGATGGGCTTTGCGCTTCCTGCGGCCTTGGGTGCACAGCTCCATGATTATAACCGGCAGGTTATCTGCGTAGTAGGTGATGGAGGCATACAGATGACCGTGCAGGAATTTGGAACGATCATGCAGACGAAAGCACCTGTAAAGGTAGTATTGCTCAATAATAATTTCCTCGGAATGGTTCGTCAGTGGCAGCAGTTGTTTTTCGACAAGCGCTACTCCTTTACCGAACTGGAGAATCCGGATTTTCAAAAAATTGCAGAAGCTTACAGGTTTAAATCCCAAAAGGTTGAAAAGCGGGGTGATCTACGGGAAGCAGTAGCTGAGATGTTTATTCATGACGGACCTTACTTCTTGGAAGTAGTGGTGGAAAAGGAGGACAATGTGTTCCCGATGATCGCCTCCGGAAGCTCCGTAGAAGAAGTGAGACTTAGCTAAACGTAACCACCATGAAACGATATACAATCTCTGTTTTTACAGAGAATTTTATTGGTATTTTGAGCCGGATTACCCTGATCTTTACCAGACGGGGGATTAACATAGACGGATTTACTGCCTCGGAAAGCAGGGAAGAAGGAATCTACCGGATTACCATAGAAGTGACCACTTCCGAAGAGCAAATCATTCAGCTTGCTAAGCAGATTGATAAAATAGTCGATGTTATCAAGGCCTTCTATTACCTGGATGATGAAATGGTCTTTCAGGAAATTGCTCTTTACAAAATCCCCATCAGCAGTCTGGATCCTGGTTTGGAAAAAGTAATCAGACAACATAGCGCACGCATCATTTCAGCAGAGAAAGAATTTGTGGTCATCGAACTGACCGGACACAAGGAGGATACCCAACAGCTTCTTGAGGTTTTGAAAGAATTCAATGTTCTGGAGTTTGTGCGCTCCGGACGTGTGGCAGTAGCCAAGCCGATGGAAACCATCGATAAATATTTATAAAATCAATCAAATCTTACACTATAACTATGAAACTGAAATTCGGTACAGTTGAAGAAAATGTCGTAACCAGAGAGGAATACCCACTGGAAAAAGCAAAAGAAATTCTAAAAGACGAAGTCATTGCCGTTTTGGGCTATGGGGTTCAGGGACCCGGCCAAGCACTTAATTTAAAGGACAACGGATTCAACGTAATTGTAGGCCAGCGTAAAGGCTCAAAAACCTGGGACAAAGCAGTAGAAGATGGCTGGGTGCCGGGTGAAACCTTATTTGAGCTTGAGGAAGCCTGTGAAAAAGGTACCATTCTTCAGTTTCTACTTTCAGATGCAGGGCAGATTTCCTTGTGGCCGACCGTCAAGAAGCACTTGACCCCTGGCAAGGCGCTTTATTTTTCACACGGGTTTGGTATCACGTACAAAGAACAAACAGGCATTATACCTCCGGCTGATGTGGATGTGATCCTCGTAGCGCCTAAGGGATCAGGTACTTCCCTGAGAAGAATGTTTGTGGAAGGCAGAGGATTGAATTCTTCTTATGCCATCTACCAAGATTCGACCGGAAAAGCAAAAGACAGGGTAGTTGCCTTGGGTATAGGCGTAGGATCCGGTTATTTGTTCGAAACGGATTTCTACAAAGAAGTTACTTCCGACCTTACCGGAGAACGCGGAACGCTTATGGGCGCCATTCAGGGGATTTTTGCAGCTCAGTATGAGGTGTTGCGTGCAAACGGACATACCCCATCGGAAGCGTTCAACGAGACCGTAGAAGAGCTCACCCAAAGCCTAATGCCACTGGTCGCCGAAAACGGTATGGATTGGATGTATGCCAATTGCTCCACAACAGCACAAAGAGGTGCCTTGGATTGGTGGAAACCTTTCAGAGACGCCACCAAGCCGGTCTTTGAAGAGCTTTACAACAGCGTAAAATCCGGCAAAGAAGCAGCAAAATCCATCGAGTCAAACAGCAAGTCCGACTACAGGGTAAAGCTGGAGGAAGAGTTAAAAGAATTACGAGAATCAGAAATGTGGCAGGCTGGCGCAGTAGTTCGTCAGTTACGGCCGGAAAATAACTAGAAAATATGACAGACAAGCTTTGGGTTTTCGATACAACACTCCGGGATGGTGAGCAGGTACCTGGTTGCCAGCTAAACACCCGTGAAAAAATTGTAGTCGCCCAAGCACTGGAAGCGCTCGGTGTGGATATTCTAGAAGCTGGTTTTCCCATTTCCAGCCCCGGTGATTTTAATTCCGTGGTGGAAATTTCGAAGGCAGTTTCTGAACCAATCATATGCGCCCTCTCAAGGGCGGTCGAAAAAGATATACAGGTAGCCGCGGACTCTCTACGCTTTGCCCAGAAGGGGAGGATTCATACCGGCATAGGTGTCTCCGGTTACCATATTCAGCATAAACTACGCTCCACGCCGGAGGCGGTAATGGAACGTGCCATCAAGGCCGTTAAATTTGCCAGAAACTTAGTGGGCGAAGTGGAATTCTATGCTGAAGATGCCGGAAGAGCGGACCCGGAATATTTGGCAAACATCATTGAGGCAGTAATCGCAGCAGGTGCACGGGTGGTTAATATTCCCGATACCACCGGCTATTGCCTTCCAGAGCAGTATGGGGCGATCATACGCTTTCTGAAGGAAAACGTCTCCAACATCGACCAAGCGATCATTGCAACGCATTGTCACAATGATCTCGGGCTTGCCACCGCCAACACCTTGGCGGGCGTCATGAATGGAGCCCGGCAAGTAGAAGTAACGGTAAACGGGATCGGTGAAAGAGCAGGCAATACCTCCTTGGAAGAAGTGATCATGGCGATCAAAAGCCACCGCGAAATTCCCGTAGAAACCCAGATCAACACCAAAAAAATCTACGAGACCAGCCGGATCATTTCGAAGCTGATGAACATGCCTATACAGCCAAATAAGGCAATCGTGGGAAGAAATGCCTTTGCGCATTCCTCTGGCATCCACCAAGACGGGGTCTTGAAAAACAGGGAAAATTACGAAATCATCGACCCTAAGGACGTAGGTGTGGAAGAATCAAGCATTGTCCTTACGGCACGAAGCGGAAGGGCGGCACTCAAACACCACCTTGCACTGCTCGGGTATCCGGTTGAAGGCGCTGAACTGGATGAAATTTATGGGCGTTTTCTGACCTTAGCCGACAGCAAACGGGATATTGGACGAAAGGAATTGCTTTCGCTGATCGGTGAACAACTGGAAGATTCTCCATTCATTTCGCTCGAAAAGATTAGCTATCAGGGAGGTGAAGGAGAAATCGCTACCGCCTCAGTAACCCTCGATATCGGAGGCAAATCGCAAACTGCCGAAGCAGTAGGAAACGGGCCCGTAGATGCCGTCATCAAATCCATAAAGCAGCTGATTCCACAAACCGTCCTATTGGACGAGTTCTTGATTCAGGCCATGACCAAGGGAAGCGACGATACTTGCAAAGTACACATGCGCCTGATGTGCGAAGGTAAGCCCTACCATGGATTCGGGTCGGAAACCGACATCGTTTTAGCTTCAGCCAAGGCTTTTATAGATGCCTTGAATAAATTGCCAATTACGCAAAAATGAGTAACACTTACCAAGATGGAAAATAAAACATTATTTGACAAGATATGGGATGCCCATGTCGTAAAATCCATCCCCAACGGACCGGATGTATTCTTTATAGACAAGCATTTTATACATGAAGTGACCAGTCCAGTTGCCTTTCTGGGCCTACAAACCAGAGGCGTGCCGGTTCTCTATCCTGAAAGAACCATTGCTACCCCAGACCACAACGTCCCTACCATAGACCAGGACAAAACCATTAAGGATCAGCTATCCCGTATGCAGGTGGAGAGGTTGCGGGAAAACTGTGCAAAATATGGGATAGAACTGCATGACTTAGGGTCGGACCATCACGGTATTGTCCATGTCATCGGACCGGAGCTCGGCATCACCCAGCCGGGAATGACCATCGTGTGCGGAGACAGCCACACTTCTACGCACGGCGCCTTTGGCACGATCGCCTTCGGAATCGGTACCTCAGAAGTAGAGATGGTTTTTGCCACGCAATGCATCATGCAGGTAAAGCCGAAGAAAATGCGGATCACCGTAGACGGAGAACTCGGAACTGGCGTTACTTCTAAAGATATCATTCTATATATCATCTCTAAGATCTCTGCCAGTGGAGGCACTGGATATTTCATAGAATATGCCGGTAGTGCCATTAGGAACTTAAGTATGGAAGCTCGTATGACCATCTGTAATATGAGTATAGAGATGGGTGCGAGGGGCGGTCTTATCGCTCCTGACGAGACTACCTTCAATTACCTGAAAGGAAAACAGTACACCCCTAAAGGCGAAGAATGGGACAAGGCAGTCGCGCATTGGAAAACCCTACAGACTGACGAAGGAGCCATTTTCGATTTGGAATACAGCTATGATGCGGCGGATATCGAACCGATGATTACCTACGGCACCAATCCTGGAATGGGGGTAAAAATAAAAGATATGATCCCTACGACGGAAGGCATGGAGGGCAGCGAGAAAAAGTCCTACTTAAAGTCTTTGGAGTATATGGGCTTTCAACCCGGAGAGTCGATGAAAGGCAAAAAGGTAGACTACGTATTCGTGGGAAGTTGCACCAATGGCCGAATAGAAGATATCCGCTCTGTGGCAAACTTTGTGAAAGGAAAGAAAAAAGCCGACAACATCACTGCGTGGATCGTACCCGGTTCAAGAGAAGTAGAGAAAAAAGCAATTGAAGAAGGACTGGTAGCCATTCTGGAAGATGCGGGATTTAAATTAAGACAGCCCGGCTGTTCAGCCTGCCTCGCCATGAACGACGATAAGATACCTTCTGGCAAATACGCCGTTTCGACGTCAAACCGAAACTTTGAGGGAAGACAGGGTCCTGGTGCAAGAACATTGCTGGCCAGCCCACTTACAGTAGCGGCAGTAGCCATTACCGGTACCATCGCTGACCCAAGGGACGTATTCTAACAGTAGTAAACGAACACAAATTATGGCTTACGATAAATTTAATGTACTGGTAAGTAGGGTTGTGCCTATGCCTGCAGAGAATGTTGACACAGATCAAATCATTCCCGCAAGGTTTCTCAAAGCAACGGAACGTACAGGCTTCGGTGACAACCTCTTCAGAGATTGGAGGTATGACAGTGAGGGCAATCCAAAACCTGATTTTGTACTTAATGACCCAACTTATTCCGGGAAGATTTTACTTGCTGGCAAGAACTTTGGCTCCGGATCAAGCAGGGAACATGCGGTATGGGCGCTATACGACTATGGATTCAGGTGCGTCGTTTCCAGCTTCTTTGCCGACATCTTTAAAAATAACTGCCTCAATATTGGGGTGCTGCCCGTGACGGTTTCCGCAGCTTTTGCCGAGGAAATGTTCGCGGAAGTGGAAAAGAACCCGCTATCCGAAGTAAAAGTTGATATCGATACGCAGACCATCACCATTCTATCGACAGGAAATTCGGAATCTTTTGACATAAACGCCTATAAAAAGGAAAATATGAAAAACGGATTCGACGACATCGATTACCTGTTAAACCTCAAGGAAGAGATTGGGAAATTTGCCGAGAAGGCATAAGCACAACTTTTTCTAACCATAAACGTATCTGGTTAGATAATTTTCTATCGTTGGTGTCAACAAAAGAACAGAGGAATGGGTGATCAAAAGAGAATAGAAATCATGGATACGACCCTGAGGGATGGCGAGCAGACCTCAGGGGTGTCCTTTTTACCTTCCGAAAAGCTACAGATCGCCAAGCTGTTGCTTGAGGAGCTAAAGGTAGACAGGATAGAAGTAGCCTCTGCCAGGGTTTCAGACGGAGAGATGGAAGGCGTGAAAAAAATCACACATTGGGCCAAAGAAAAGAAACTTTTGGATAAAGTAGAGGTCTTGGGATTTGTAGATACACCGAAGTCTGTCGACTGGCTGGTAGAAGCAGGTGCCAAAATTCTTAATCTGCTGACCAAAGGCTCGCTTAACCACCTTACCCACCAACTTAAGAAAACCCCGGAGGAGCATTTCGAAGAGATCGAAGCATGCATCACCTATGCTATCGATCAGGGTATAGCTGTCAATGTATACCTTGAGGACTGGAGCAACGGCATGCGCAATTCCAGGGAGTACACCTTATCCCTGATCCAGTTTTTATCGGGTCTGCAGGTACGACGCATCATGCTTCCGGATACCTTAGGACTTTTGCAGCCTGAGGAGGTGAGGTCGTTTATGTGTTTAATCACCGAAAAATTCCCCTCAGTGCATTTTGATTTCCACGCGCATAATGATTACGACCTTTCTGTAGCTAACGTACTTCAGGCAGTGGCCTGTGGGGCAAAGGGAATCCATACCACCGTAAACGGACTTGGGGAGCGAACCGGAAATGCCCCCCTAGAATCCGTGGTCGCTGTCATTAAAGATTTTACGGACTTTGGACTGGGGATTAAGGAAAATAAGATCTACCGTATAAGCAAGCTGGTAGAGCAATTTTCCGGACTTCACATTCCTGCCAACAAGCCGGTAGTGGGAGAAAATGTGTTTACACAGACCGCCGGAATTCATGCAGATGGGGACAATAAGAAAAACCTCTACTTCAGTGATCTGCTTCCTGAGCGGTTTGGAAGAACAAGAAAATATGCGCTTGGCAAAACCTCAGGTAAAGCAAATATCCTTAAAAATCTTCAGGAATTGGGTATCTCGCTGGAACCGGACGAACTAACCAAGGTGACCCAACGCATCATCGATCTGGGCGACCGCAAAGAGCGCGTGACCACGGAGGACTTGCCCTACATCATATCTGACGTGCTGCAAAATAACAGCATAAAAACCGACATTAGCATTGATGGCTACCACATGGTCCATTCAAAAGGACTCAAGCCTTCCGTACAGTTGCGGATGAAAATTCATAATGAATATTATGAGCAGAATTCATCCGGTGACGGGCAGTATGATTCCTTTATGAAAGCGCTTAAGAAGATCTACAAGTCGCTAAACAAAGAGCTACCAAAGTTGACAGATTTTCATGTAAGCATTCCTCCAGGCGGAAAGACAGATGCTTTTGTAGAATGTGTGATCACCTGGGACTATGGGAAAATCTTCAAAACAAAAGGTCTGGATAGCGACCAAACTATCGCAGCCATGAAGGCAACAGAAAAAATGCTAAACATCATTGAACAATTAAACAAAAGCAACCAAGAAAAACTGAATTCCTATGGAAATGAATATAGCCCTATTACCTGGTGACGGAATAGGACCTGAAGTAGTCGATCAGGCCGTTAAAGTAGTAAAAGCCATCGGCGAAAAATTTGGACACCACATATCGTTTGAATCAGCACTTACAGGGGCTGCGGCCATTGATGCAGTGGGAGTACCTTATCCCGACGAAACCCATGAGGTATGTCTGCGGTCAGATGCTGTACTTTTCGGTGCCATTGGCGATCCGAAATACGACAACGATCCGTCTGCAAAAGTAAGACCTGAACAAGGCCTGCTTTTGATGCGGAAAAAACTGGGTTTATTCTGCAATGTCCGCCCTACATTCACCTTTCCTTCCCTGGTTGACAAATCGCCGCTAAAGAGAGAGCGGATTGAAGGGACGGATTTGGTCTTTTTAAGAGAGCTTACTGGCGGAATTTATTTTGGCGAGCCAAGAGGAAGAAGCGAACAGGGCGACAGGGCATTCGACACCTGTGTATATAATGTATATGAGATTGAGCGGCTCGCAAGAATGGGCTTCGAATTTGCTCAGAAAAGAAGAAAACTCCTAACCTGTGTGGACAAAGCCAATGTGTTGGCCACCTCCAGGCTATGGAGAGAAACCGTGCAGCGACTGGCTCCGGAATACCCTGACGTCAAAGTAGAATATGAGTTCGTCGATGCAGTGGCCATGCGCTTAATCCAGTGGCCGAAGGCTTACGATGTGTTAATTACGGAGAACCTTTTTGGTGACATCCTTACCGATGAGGCGTCAGTTATCAGCGGATCGATGGGATTAATGCCTTCGGCATCCCTAGGTTCCGATACGAAACTGTTTGAGCCGATTCACGGATCCTATCCGCAGGCTGCTGGAAAAGATATTGCCAATCCGTTGGCTACAGTCCTTTCTGCTGCAATGATGTTTGAATATGCCTTTGATCTTCAAGATGAATCAAAAGCCATTTCTGATGCGGTAAACGCTTCGTTGGAAGAAGGCATCGTGACGGAAGACTTGGCGGGAGAAGGTGGGAAATCCTACAAAACCTCTGAAGTTGGCTATTGGCTGGTGAAAAGGATTTTGGGATAACCTTTCCCTTACCTACAAAAAAGCCGGAGCAGTTTGCTGTTCCGGCTTTTTTGTACGTTATTGCCTCAGGCTTTTATACATTGTTAAGCGTCAGGTTAGTCATTTGTTTGCACCTCTGTAAACGGCAAGTTTACAAATTTTCCTTCCGTTATTTGATAAGAATCTCCCGTCTGTATATTACTTGCTAAAAATTCGAAACTACCCCCTACTGTTTTCCTGGATGCATCAAAATTTTCAACCATAATATAACCGACTTCCTTTCCATTTCCGATAGTTATGGCAACTGACGTCTCCGAAAGGAAAATTGTTCCCAATCCGACGACATCCAAGGCAGTGTTCTGAAACGGATCTAAGTATATTTTTCTGCCCAGTTCAAAAAAAACACCGTCAATTGCTTCGTTATCGCTAATTAATAGATTGATTGTCTCTCCAGAAGGAGCTACAGCGGTTATATCCAAGCGCCTACCATCCTGATTTCCCATCAACATGCTCTCAACCTGATTGGATACAAAATCCCTTCCGTCAATTTTACAGGTAAAACTCGCCGTGTTAGGGTTTTCGTCTTCTCCGTCACCACATCCCATACATAGTATAATCAGAACAAAGTACGGTACTAAAAGGAAGGTAGGTTTCATAATTTTAGATTTTAGTTTCGATAAAGTTAAGTGTGATTATAATTCCATCAGATTACATTCCCCAGAAGCTCGCTAAAAGCCTCGACCGATACTCGTTTCTTGAATTAGGCAATTATCCACTAATTCAATCTACATCAATAAGAGCCTAATTCAATCCAATCTTTTAAACTCAAGAAAATTCGCTAGCTATTTTTTAATATTTTATATATAAATCAAAGACATAATAGTATAATAAACCAATAATTATGTATTTTTTAATAAATATAAAAACATTTTTTACAGAAAGCAACCGCTATCCTTAATATAAGTTTCATAGCAGTAGTTGTTTTCTTAACCGTTTGATCATGTAGCATGCCTAAAAATCAGCGATTTATTTTATACCTTTTGGAGGTGTTAATTCAACAGCTATACGCAGGCAAATCTATGAAAAACGGCAAGCTTGTTGCCTTCAATGGTCCGGGACAACACCTTGAATTCAAAAGGGAAATAGTGCGGCAACTTAAATCCGGAGAAATTCTGGTGAAAAATCTCTTTACCACAATCTGTGGCAGTGACCTGCATACGTATGTGGGTGCTAGAAAGGAGCCCTGCCCCGTAGTCTTGGGGCATGAAATCGTCGGTTCTGTCGTTGAGGTTGACAAAAATCACAGCGGTAAGGATTACAATGGTGATCCCCTTGAGCCTGGGGATTTGGTTACTTGGACCATCTTTGCCAGTGACCCCGCCTCTGTGCTTACCAAGGAAGGCATTCCGCAAAAAGGAGATAACCTCTTCAAATACGGCCATGAACAGATTACAGACAAAGAGCATTTTCACGGAGGTCTTGCCGAATATTGTATTCTACGTCCCGGAACTGGAATACTCAAAATACCTAAGGAACTTCCATTACCTATTGCCGCAACCGTAAATTGTTCCATTGCGACAGTTGCCGGGGCCATTCGCCTTGCAGGAAACATTCGGGATAAGAAGGTGGTGATATTCGGTGCCGGGATGCTGGGAATTACCTGTGCGGCGATGTGCCGAATCAAAAGCGCGAAATGGATCGCCGTAGTCGATATTTCTCAATCACGGCTGGACAAAGCCGCACCATTTGGGGCCGATGAAATTTTTAGGATGGAATCAGGTAAAATACCTGAAGCGCTATGGAACAAGTTTTCGGACAAAGGAGTGGATATCGTTTTTGACATGAGCGGATCCCCGGAGGCCATGGAAGCCGGTTTGGAATTGTTGGGAATAGGAGGCGTTGCTGTTTGGACCGGGGCTGTCTTTGCTACCCGGAAAGTTCAGGTGAATCCCGAAAACCTGATCCGAAAGCTGCTTACGATCCGGGGGCTTCATAATTATAACTATGAGGATTTTGTAAACGGCCTCACCTTTATCAAACGATACTGGCATAGATTTCCGTTTGCATCTGTAGTAGAAAAAGAATTTGAACTCAGCGATGCAGAGCAGGCGTTTGACTATGCACTCAAGTATAAGCCGCTACGCGTAGGAATCTGGGTTAATCCAAAAACATAGGGATGTCAGGTAAAACCGATTTTCGGAGAGCTCAATGGACCATGCTGTTGGTAACCATGTTTTGCTACTTGTTTTTTTACACCGGTAGGCACAACTTCGGATGGGCTTCCAAGCAGATGGCGGAGGATTTGTCCATTTCCTATACCATGATTGGCTGGATCAGCGCTGCCATGCTGATTGGGTATGCGCTTGGGCAAGTGATAAACGGCAATTTGGCTGATAAGTTTAGCCCCAGAATACTGATACCCCTTGGCGCAATCCTTTCGGTTATGGCTAATTTTGCCATTAGTTTTAGCACTGAGTACATCACCATACTTGTAATATGGGCGCTAAACGGGTATTTTCAGTCCATGGCTTGGGCACCTGGAAGCAGGATTATTTCAAACTGGTGGGCCCCTAACGAACGGGGCAAGGCCTTTGGTCTGTATACTATGGCCGCCGGAAGTTCCTCGGTCATCACTTTTCTAGCCTCCATTTTACTCCTTCAGAGCGGAGTGGCTTGGCCCTACTTGTTTCGGGTACCGGTTCTATTGCTCCTAATTGCTGCCATTACTTTTTATATCATAGCCCGAAATACGCCTGCTGAAAAAGGCTTTCCAAATCTTTTTCCCGATAAACTCTATCAGCGGGATATGCCTTCTATCAAGTCGTACCTATTGGTACTAAAGAACAGAAAATTCGTCATCGCCTCCCTCTCTCTTGGCTTTGAAAGTATGGCACGCTACGGTCTTCTCATCTGGGTGCCGCTTCATTTTTTAGGAGGATCAACAGGAACTGGTCAGGAAAATCTTTGGGGAAGTATATTGTTACCGGTGGGAATGGCGATAGGTGCATTTTCTTTTGGCCTCATTTCAGACTATGTATTTAAGGGAAATAAATATAGGTCTATTTTTTCAGGGATGCTTGCAGCTGGCTTTGTGATGATAGCGATTTTTTTTACACCTCCGGACAACTGGGCACTTGGAGGAATACTGATGTTTTTGGCGGGCTTTTTTGTCTATGGGCCCCAAGCGAATTTCTGGCCGCTCAGTCCAGAGTTGCTTGGAGAAATGCATGTCGGTACCGGCGTTGGCCTCATGAACGCATGTGCCTACCTATTTGCAGCCTTAGGAGAACCGATTTTGGGACGCATCATTGATGTTACCAACAGCAGCAATTCGGTTTTTATAGCTCTGGCGGTGGTTTGCCTTCTCTCCGCATTAATGATTTCAGTAAGTGCCTTCCTGCGCCACCCACAAAGCCAATCGATGAACCTTATGTAATAAAAGCATCCCTCAGAGTCGCTCAAAACGGTACTCTCACGACTTGCTTTTAGTGAACCACAGCCACTCGAAGTCGGCACAGCTCGTCGGAGGGCAACGTCTGCAACTCTCTTTAACGGGCGAATGGGCCTGCCTACTAAGAACCTGCAAATGGACTTCCAAAGATCCCAACCGCAAGCTCCGCCCAAATAAGGAAAAAAACGAGCAATAGGGCTCCGCAAATGAGGAGACGGGATCCGGTAGCTTTTACGTTTCTTAGCACGAGTTCAGCCACCAATCCAGTACCCACTAATAAAAAACCCATAATTACGAAGTCACCTGCATCCCAGTTGACTTCGTGCGTGAATTGCATGGCAATAAAGGGAATGCTCAAGAGCATCGCTGCTGCCCCCATGATCAAGAATAAGCGTTTGTTTTTCATGTGTTTATTTTTTGTTTTTAAATGGT
>WGNT01000136.1 GCA_016124425.1 Cytophagales bacterium | reverse complement strand
TTGATGATCTCACGAAAGCGAAATCCTTGTTGCCGGAACGGTTCAATTCGTCCATGCACCATCCTTCGTACGAATTTGGCAGAGCAAATAGATTTACAGCTGCCGCTTTGCTTGCAAAAGTCTATTTCATGATGGACCGGAATGCGGAAGCTATCCAAGAATTGAATTATGTTATTGATCAGAACGGCGGAGATTATGACCTGTCAGAGGATCCCATAGAAGCGTTTAACAAGGACAACAATACTCGCGGAAAGGAAGTCCTATGGTATGCATTGTATTATGATCCCGTAAATAGGGTAGGACCAGACGAATTATCAAGTATGACCTTACGCAGACAGGTCACCACTGGGGCTAACACCTTTCAAAGATGTACTTGGAACCAATTTACTATAAGTTACAATACCCTAGCTAAAATTGGTTGGATGGAGGATCCTTTGAATGGGAACTACACACTTACGGAAGAAGCCACAAAAGACAAAAGATTTAATCAACTCTATAGAAAATTGGAAGGGTATAATCCTGATCCGAATGCCGATCCCTTTATATATGAAACGATACACTCTGAGGTGGTAACACCTATGGTGTGGTGTGATAAATACTACAGGGGGCAAAATATCGGTATATTAGCGAATATACCGGTAATCCGTCTGGCTGAAATGTACCTTACAAGATCTTTGCTGCGGTTCAGGTCCGGGGACATAGGAGGGGCTACAAGTGATTTAAATGTGGTAAGACAAAGGGCAGGTATCGGGCCTTTGCAAGGTGCTATCTCAGAGGAAGCGATAGATAGTGAACGGATCAAAGAACTTGCCTTTGAAGGTGACCGGGTAGATTACCTTCGTTCCGCCAAGAAACCTATACCTGGTGGTGACAGAGGGGTACCTGTTGAACCTTTTTCATCCAGCGCTTTTGTTTGGATGTTGCCACAAAGTGAGTTGGATTTAAACTTAAATTATAGGGATTAACTGACTGGTAGCTGAGGCTGAATTAATAGAACCGATCAATGATTTATTCTCATTGGTCGGTTTTTTCTACTACTGATCGAAATTAATTTTTAGTCGCATTATTTGATCGTCAACTACAGGGTAAACTCTCTAGCATTTCGACAAGTTTTTAATTTTTTGTATTTTAAGTATATAATTTTAATTTGAACGTGCGCTTTAACCTTCACGTTGAGGGGCGGTAGCGATTTTTTAAATGTAAAGAACAAATCCAAAATCACAACCAAGCCCAACGCAATGTGTGAGTTAGATTACATGTACAGAAAGTAGTATATTAATGACCAACAAGAGAGTATTGCTTCCATGATAGATGACCACCAAATGGATCCTGACAAAAATGTAAACATTTCTGCTAAAGGTTCCTTTTCAACGGAAATTTCCAAATTTGAGAAAATGTAAAAGGAGCAGATTAAGCAGCGCGAAAGTTTGATCTTGAACAAGGATGCAACTTCCAATGGACATGTTTCCGCTCCCATAAAATTGTTAAGAAAAATACAGTTATGCTTTATAAATGAACATTTTATACTTAAATTTAATAGAAGTTTGTTGCTTATGGTTACATTTCTATTCGATAGACACCACACTTGAATCAGCATGACACGAAATCTTATTTTCATTTTGTTAGTCATTCTTAATGCTTGTGGATCCCCCGGTAAAAAAGATACGGTTGATCCGGAGGCATTATTTGCCCATGAGGTAACCTCCATAATCGCGTCCAAGTGCATCGGTTGTCATGGGGGCGATCCCAAAAAGATTGAAGGAGGTCTCGATTTCAGAAATTATGAGAATTTATTAGTAGGAGGTAATTCCGGGAAACCAGCGATTGTTCCTGGTAATTCAAAACAAAGTTTGCTTTACCAATCTATCTTGAGAGTGGATGAAGATTTGGCCATGCCACCCAAAGATGGTGACAAACTATCTGAGATAGACCTGCAAATTATCAGAGACTGGATTGACGGTGGAGCCCCTTGGCCATCGGAAGAAAGAATTGCAGCGATCAAAATGGATACTGAATGGCAATATGGCAACCGCATCCGGGTGAAAACCTCAGGTGGCTTAAGCGAGACCTGGGAAAACAGGCCATACGAAAAGGAAAACCTTTGGGCGTACTATCCTGTTGAAAAGCCAGAGATTCCTTGGGGTGAACTGGACCCTAACAAAAATCACCCCATTGATGCTTTTTTGGCGGATGGACGAGCTGAATTAAATATTCCCACAGCTCCGTCCGCTTCAGATTTGGCGCTAATACGGAGAGTTACCATTGACTTGATTGGCTTGCCTCCCACTAAGGATGAAATTGAAGGATTTTTGGGAAATAAAGACCCAAATGCATATCAGCATTTAATAGATAGGTTATTAGCGAGCCCACAATATGGTGAGCAATGGGCCAGACACTGGTTAGATGTGGTTAGATACGCAGACACCGGAGGGTTTTCTAATGATTATGTTAGACCCAACGCATGGCGATACCGGGATTATGTCATCAGGGCATTTAACGATGATAAACCATACGATCAGTTTGTCATGGAGCAGCTCGCAGGTGATGAAATAGATCCGGATGACCCTGAAATGCTTATTGCTACCGGGTTTCTACGCATGGGACCTTGGGAACATACAGCGATGAGCGTAGCCGCAGAAACTCGGCAATATTACCTGGATGATGTCACCAATATCGTTGGTGAGGCATTTTTAAGTACCCCGTTGAACTGTGCGAAATGCCATGATCATAAATATGATCCCATTCCAGCCAGAGACTATTACAGCATACAGGCGGTATTCGCAACTACTCAGTTCGCTGAAAGACCCGCTCCTTTTCTACCCGAAGAGAATACAGAAGTAACTGAATTCGAAAAGCAGCGCATTCTTGACTGGATAAATATAACTGAAAAGGAAGACGATTACCTTGCAAATAAGGAAGAGGAAGCGGCAAAACGGTGGTATGAAGAACGCGGCCTTACCTATTTGCCGAAGAGAGCAAGGAGAAAACTTCCCGAGGACCAGCAGCCACCAAGATACCTGGGACTGACATTTGAAGAACTGGGATACAGGAAGGTACTAAATAAAAGGATGCAATTGTTGAGAAAACAGAAAGAGCGATTTGAACCATTTGCTTTTTCAGTTTATAATGGACCCGTGAATATTAGGAATAGCCAGAACAGAGGTTCTGTGCCGGAAAATCTGAACGGCGAACCGCCGAATACCAATATTCTGGCCGGAGGATCGGTTTATGCGCCTATCGAACCGGTGGAAGCTGGAGTGATGAGTATCATTGAGAATCTGGCTCCTGAGAGCAAAAAAATCAACATTAAAATACCCAACGGCATGGAAAGCCGCAGGTTGGGATTTGCAAAGTGGTTGACTCATCCGGATAACCCCATCTTGGCCCGCTCGATGGTTAATCGTATATGGCAACACCATTTTGGACAAGGTATCTGCGAAACACCAAATAATTTTGGTGCAACAGGTGGGAAGCCAACGCATCCTGAGCTGCTGGATTGGTTGACCAGCTATTTTATAGCGCATGATTATTCAGTGAAGGAAATGCATCGGTTGATCATGACCTCCCGGGCTTACCGTTTTTCGAGTTCTCATCCCGACTGGTCCAAGGTAAATGAAGTGGATCCTGATAATGAATTGCTATCCTACTTCAACCCAAGAAGGATGGACGCTGAGGAATTGAAAGATGCGATGCTCTATATTTCAGGGGAATTGAACACGAAGATGGGGGGATTCCCCACAAGGCCGGAAATTAACATGGAAGCTGCCCTCCAACCAAGACATATCATGGGTTCAATTGCTCCGGCGTATCAACCTTCCCGAACACCAGAAGAGCGAAATAGACGAACAATCTATGCTGAACGATATCGAACTTTGGCAGACCCTTACCTGGAGGTATTCAATCAGCCAGGAACTGATATGTCTTGTGAAGCCCGTAGTGAATCAACCGTGACGCCACAGGTTTTCACAATGTTCAACGGGCAAAATGTTCGAACACGTTCTCTGGTATATGCTAATAGGTTGATGAATGATTTTGATGGTCAAGAAAATCGGTTGAAGGAGGCCATTTATGCTATATTTAATAGGGAGGCTCGCCCTGATGAAATTGAGGAGTGTCTCCACTACTTGGAAAAAATGACGAAATATCATCAGGATAATAAGCCACCAAAGATTGATTATCCCACAGAAGTAGAGCGGGAAATGTTTGAAGAAATGACAGGTGAACCATTTTCCTTTAAAGAGGAGCTTGATATTTATAAAAATTACATCCCGGACCTACAACCTTGGCAGGTGGATGCATCTACCAGAGCTCTTGCAGACCTCATTGCAGTTTATTTTAATTCAAACGAATTTATTTATGTCTACTGATCACACAAATTGGAACAGAAGGGATTTTCTGTATGGACTGGGATCATCCATCGGTGCCGTTGCGCTTAGCAGCTTACTGGCTTGTGAAAGGAAAACAGGTCAGTTGGTTTCCAAGGGCCCGCTTAGTCCTTCAGCGCCAATGGTGAGGGCCAGAGCAAAGTATTGCATCTTTCTCACCATGGAAGGTGGACCAAGCCATATCGATACCTTTGACCCTAAACCACAGCTGGATAAATATCACCTCACCAAATTTCAGCGACAGGGGGAGAAATTTTCTGCGATGTCCTCTGGTGACCGGTACTTTGTCAGAAGTCCTTTTTCCAGTCGTAAGGTAGGTAAGTCAGGTGTTGACATGAGCGAACCTTTTGTACATCTTGCAGATGTAGCAGATGAGATTTGCTTTTATAGAGGCTGTCAAGCCGAATCCGTGAATCATCCTACCGCAATGTATCACATCAACACTGGAAATAGATTTGGAGGTGAACCAGCTCTTGGCTCATGGATCAGCTATGGTTTAGGTACAATGAACGAGAACCTACCTGCTTTCGTCGTGCTTCCAGAGGTAGCCTACCCTCAGGGTGGTCCAGGCAACTGGTCCAATGGTTTTTTGCCAGCCCATTATCAGGGTACACCCCTACGGCCTGAAGGATCTCCAATTCTCAATATCAATCCACCCCCTGGGGTAAGCCGATACCATCAGGAAGAAAGCCTGGAACTCCTCCAGAGGCTCAACAGAGAGCATCAGAAGATGCACCCCTACCATGATGAGCTGTCCGCAAGAATTGAAAATTATGAATTGGCGTACCGAATGCAAATGGAGGTCCCTGATGTTATCGATATTGAGGGCGAAGATGAGAAAACAAAGGAACTGTATGGTGTTGGTCAGGCTGAAACGGATGTATTTGGAAGAAAATGTTTGCTTGCCAGAAAACTCGTAGAACAGGGTGTCAGATTCGTTCAGGTATATTCTGGAGGCTGGGATTCACATGATTTCCTAGAGCGTGCGCATGGCAACCTGATCACAAGTATCGATAAACCCATTGCGGGACTTATAAAAGACTTAAAGCGGCGGGGAATGCTTGATGAAACATTGATCATCTGGAGTGGAGAGTTCGGAAGGACAGCGGATAATGGTGTCCGCGAAAACGGAGTGGCCTACGGCAGAGATCATAATCCTGATGCCATGGGTATGTGGTTTGCCGGTGGAGGCGTGAAAGCGGGACATATCATCGGAGCTACAGACGAGCTGGGGCAGGAAGCTATTGAAATAGTACATCCACTAAGGGACCTACATGTGACACTTCTTCATCTCTTCGGATTGGACGATAATAAACTGACTTATTTCCATGGTGGAAGACATAAACAACTCTCTCAATTCGGTGGACAGGTGATTAAGGAGGTAATTGCATAGCATGGACTTTCTAGGTGCTTTCCATCCCTTGGTATTGCATGTACCTATCGGTGCACTTATTGCAGCGTTTCTTCTGGAAATGGTTCATTACTTTCGTAAAAGTCAGGCGCTGGACCAATCAGTAAAGATCGTACTCGGATTCTCAGCATTCACAGCCATTATTGCCGCCATATTTGGAATCTTTCTTTCTCAAAAAGGAGGTTATCAAGGTTTAACACTTCAAATCCATCAATGGTCAGGAATTGGTGTAGCGGTTCTTTCTACCATGTTCTTTTTTTTGAAATCCAGACTCAATTCGCAGTCGGTTTGGGTCGCATGGGGATTAAATCTTACCTTTCTGACTATAGCCGGCCATTTTGGAGGATCGCTCACCCATGGAGAGGATTTCCTTCTCAAGGATGCCCCGGATTTTATCAAGGAAACCTTTACTTCACAAAACGGATCCCCGTTATTTATTCACCCGGACAGCGTCGACGTTTTTTTAGATATTATACAACCCATCGCCAGAGAAAAGTGTAATTCCTGTCACAATACTAATAAGAAGCAGGGGAGTCTAGACCTAAGTGAAGCGTCTACTTGGAAAAAAGGAGGGAAATCCGGTGAGCTTTTTGATCCTGAAAACACCATGCAAAGCTTGTTGCTTCATCGGATATTTCTACCTCTGGATCATGAGGAGCATATGCCCCCCAAAGGTCAGGAGCAACTGATCCCGTCTGAAGTAGCTTTGATTGAATGGTGGTTGGAACATGGAATGCCCTTCGATAAGAAGGTAAGTGATCTTCAGTCAAACAGCAGGATCGTTCAAATACTTAATAGCAATTTTCGACCACTTGACCCATATCAGGTTATTACCGTTGATCCGGTTGACCAAAGCATCCTTGACGAGTTTCGGGCGAATGGCATCACGGCATTAACTATTTCTCGAAAAAGTCCATTGATAGAAATAAGATTGGCTGGGGTGGACACTATAGGAAGTGATAAAATTGAGCTATTGAAAAAAGCGAGAGACCAGATTGTCAAAATAGATTTTCAGGCTTCGGGAATTACCAATGATCATCTTAAAGAAATCGCTTCTTTTCCTAACCTCATTCACCTTTCCTTACAACAGACCAATATTTCCAACGGAGCGATATTAAATTTGAAAGACCTGAAATACCTCCAACACCTGAATGTTCATAGTACCAGTATTTCAGATGAATCCATAGCCGATTTAATGGCACTTGATAAATTGAGGAGTTTGTATCTCTGGAATACTAATTTCTCTTCAGAAGGCATTGAGAAACTCAAGTTGGCACGTCCCAACCTTGAATTAGGTGAACTAAATTAATTCGGTATCATGATGAAACACGATTAAATATGAATCTAATGAAAAGGAATTGTATAATCCTTTCTGTTCTTTTAGGACCGGCGACCGCCTGCAAAATAGAAGATAATAAAACATCTCCTCCGTCCAACATCATCTTCATCATGAGCGATGATCATGCCTATTAAGCGATTAGTGCCTATGGTCATGGATTGAATGAAACGCCCCATATTGACCGATTGCCTCAGGAAGGGGCACACAGTTACAAATTCTATTTGCCCCCCAAGCCGTGCGGTAGTTTTGACAGGGAGACACAGCTTTCCACCGGGAAAAGTAGACAATGTCCAACCATTTGACTGGGAAAGACTCGAAATAATTTAATCTAGTTTTCGGAGAGTCAGAATGGGATCAAAATCCGAATAGGGGTAGTCCTGATACTCAACATGCTGTTTACCGTACTACATAAGCGGATCAAGGAGGCAGAGGATCATCACGAAGGTAATATTAGCGCCAGAAATCTATTCTCCTATGTCAGTCTGGAAAAGTTTCTGCTTCACAGCGAGGCGTATTCAAAAGGACCTTCAATTCAGGTAAACCGAACTGTTCCTCTCGGGTTAGGGAATTCTATAGAATTTCAATACAAAAACCCTAAGAAAATCAATTAGAGAGCTTTTAATAATTTTTGTATTTTAATCAGAAGACGATAAAAAAACAAGCAAAATTTGACATTATCGAGAATTATTGTCATAATTATATATTCGAATTATCCATAACCCAAAATACCCAACATGAAAATCCAAGCTAACCCTTTATCTTGCGTTGATGAGGATGTCTTGTGGCAGCTTCTAAGGGAAGGTGAAAGAAAAGGTTTGGAAGGATTGTACAGGCTTTATTCCAGAGAACTTTTTAAATATGGGTTGACGCTAACACATGACGAGGATTTTATTCAAGATTGTATTCAGGAAGTTTTTATAGACCTGTGGAAATACCACCTGAACCTCCAGAAGGCGGAGAACGTAAAGGTTTACGTTTTTAAATCATTATCCCATAAAATTTATAGAGAAAGCAAAAAAAGGTCTAAATGGAAATGGGAAGAGCTTGGAGAAGATAGCTTTGGTGATTTATCGGTTGAATCCAAGGAAGGAGAATTTATCAGTGTTCAACAGGAAAAAAACCTTCAAATCAAATTGGCCCGGGGGTTGGAAAAATTGCCTATTCGACAAAAGCAGGCGATCCAATTGCTTTATTTTGAGCAGTTTTCCTACGAGGAAGTTTCGAAAATGATGGGCATAAACCTGCGTTCTGTATATACACTTGCTTGGAAGGCCATAGCCAGCTTAAAAAAGCATGTTGTTTCACTTTTGTTTAATTTAACTTTTTGGTTTTGAATTTAATTTTCCAGTTACCGGTACAGAGCGCGAACTCAGTTTTATGTCTTTCGTTAGACGGTAACTAACGGGTTTCTTTTTTAGGGGGCAAACATGAATCATTTTAATTTCTGCGGAAGCATTATTCCATCAATATGGAATGTTTCAAGCTGATTTCTGCCTTTTTCAAAAAAAGTAAAAAAAATTCTCTTTACGAGGATAACCCGGCCCAGTACCTGTCTCCTTTGTATGAATACTCATACTATGTGTAAGCGAGATTATAAAACAGAAGATTTTGTATTGGACCCCGAATTCCAAAAATGGGTGTTGTCCCCCGACACGGCCACCAAAACCTATTGGGAAGGGTATATCAACCAAAATCCAGGCAAGCATAAAGATATCATGTTGGCCCGAAAACTGGTTTTGAACATTTCCAGAAGGACAAAAGAGGTAGAGGAAAGCCGCATAGCCGAAACATGGAGCAATATCGACCAAGCACTGGATAAGATGCAGATGAATGAACGGGACAAACCTGTAATTCCCTTGGATTCATACAGTAGCATAAGACGTTTTGAAAGCCAAAAGCCTATAGGCTACAACCGGTCCATGCAGTTTTACAGATTGGTGGGTATTTTGGTTTTTGCTTTTACCCTTTCTTTTCTGGTAAACCTATTTTTTCCGCAGCCTGTCCCAAGGATCGTAGAGGTTCCAGTTGTCTACGAGGAGCATTTTGCCCCCCCTGGTGTAAAATCCAACCTTACCTTGCAGGACGGTTCCAAGGTGATCCTCAATTCGGGAAGTTCACTGAAATACATCAAAAATTTCGAGTCCCATCAGCGGGTATTGGAGCTAGTGGGAGAAGCTTTTTTTGAGGTGGCAAAAGATGAAAACCGACCTTTTAGGGTCAAAACAGGCCCTGTCACTACCACCGCCTTGGGGACTTCCTTTAATATCAAGGCATATGAAAATGAATCTATAGATATTGCTTTACTTACCGGATTAGTGGCGGTTGATCATGAGTCAACATCTTCAAAATCGGTAAATCTTGAAAAGGGGCAGGGGCTTAGGATAGACCCGGATGTTGACGGGATGAAAAAGGTAGCCTTCAACGGGGATAAGGTATTGGCTTGGACTAAAAAGACGATTGTATTTGACCATACCCCCATGCCGGAAATAAGGCGGGTATTGGAGAATTGGTATTGGGTAAAAATTCACTTTTCCAATCAGCCCAAACGGGACTTGGAACTGTCGGGAAGGTTCCATGACCAAACCTTGAAGAACGTGTTGGAAGGGTTGAGTTATTCGGCCCGCTTTGAATTCAATATTGAAAATGACCAAGTAACTTTAGTATTTAAATAAAAACTGCCTATGGGTAAATAATAATCAGAATAAAAGAAAAAGGGACATACCTGCATCAACAGATATGCCTTGATGGCACATATTTATTTACTGCTTCACTAAGAGCAGATGGTTCTTCTAGGTTTGGTGCAGGTAATAGATATGGTGTTTTCCCATCCGCCTCAGTAGCTTGGGTTGTATCTGAAGAAGCATTCTTACAAAATGTAGATGCTGTCGATAATTTGAAATTCAGAGCCAGTTATGGTATCACTGGTAACCAAGAAATCGGTTCTTACAATTCGTTGGCAACGCTAAGTGGCACAAGAGCTGTTCTTAATAATGTATTGGCACAAGGTTTTAGACCTAATCGAATCCCTAATGACCAATTAGGTTGGGAAAGTACTGCGCAGTTTAATTTCGGGTTCGATTTGAGCTTGTTCAGAGGTAGATTACAAACTACGTTCGATTTTTATAACAAGCGTACCGACGATCTGCTGTACAACTTAGAAATTCCTCGAACGACTGGTTTCAGTAGCATTTTGTCTAATATCGGTAGTGTACAAAACCGAGGCGTAGAATTGACTGTTACTAGCTTTAACTTTCAAAAGCCAAACTTTGAGTGGAGCACTAGTTTTAACTACTCACTTAATAGAAACGAAGTACTTGATTTAGGTGGACAGGTTACAGAATTTCTTACCCCATTTACACAAGTAAGAGTAGGCGAACCAATAGGCAACTTCTTTGGATATCAAAGTACAGGTTTATTTCAGCAGGGAGAAAATATAGCTGATAACCCTCAACCAAATGCACAACCAGGTGATCGTCGTTTCTTAGACCTTAATGAAGATGGGACAATCAATGCCTTAGATAGGGTAGTATTAGGTAATGGATTGCCAGATTATCTATTTGGCATCAACAACACCTTTAACATTAAGAATTTCGACTTCTCTTTCTTTTTCCAAGGTGTAATTGGTATCGATATCTACAACCGTTCTAACAGAAGAATTTTTACAATGGATGGTCGCCAAAATCAGATAGCTGCTGCCTTAAACAGATGGACACCACAAAATACCAATACCAATGTTCCAAGGGCGGTACAAAACCCATCAGACAGATCAGTAAACTTGAATCAACCAATCAGCGACTTTATCGAAGATGGCTCTTTCATCAGACTTCAAAACGTAACACTTGGTTATACGCTACCACAGTCGCCATTGAACAAGCTTGGCATGAAAAAACTAAGGGTGTATGCCGGTGCTCAAAACCTTTTGACTATTACTGATTATAGTGGTTTTGATCCTGAAGTAAGTTCTCAAAGTGCTAATTCTTTACAGCCAAGTATAGATGAGTTTACTTACCCCCGAGCACGTACTTATCTGTTTGGTCTTAATCTAACTTTTTAATCGATTTAACTAATTAAATCTATAAACCATGAAAGCTAAAGTTTTAAGTATTTTCTTACTGTCCTTTTTCTTAGGGCTATCATCATGCGAAAACTTCTTGGAGGAAGAACCCAAACAGTTCATTACTACAGAAACCTTCTACCAGACAGAATCTGACGCTACTGCAGCTATCAATGCTGTGTATTCTTCACTTTCAACTTTTGGTGCTTACCGTTCCAATATGTTGATTTACGATGAGGTAAGAAGTCCATTTGGAAGTATGGGACCTGACCCTCAAGGAGAACAAGGTCGTGAAATTGATGAAATGAATGTCAATTCAGAAGTACCTCAGCTAATGGCAACTTGGGAAGCACTCTACGAAGGTATCAATAGTGCGAATTTGGTACTGGAGAACATTCCTGACGCTAATTTGAACGATGAATTTAAAAATCAAATTCTTTCCCAAGCACATTTTTTAAGAGGGGTGATATATTTTGATTTAGCTCGTCTTTGGGGTAATGTACCTATTATACTACAATCTACAAAGGGAGATTCTAATAGAGATGTAACTAACAGCCCTAGGCAAGAAGTATTAGACCAAGCAGAAGCTGATTTAAAATTAGCCGCAGGTGAAGGAGCGCTTGATGGTTTACCAGAAACTTGGAGTGGTGCAGATAATGGAAGAGCGGCACTAGGAGCCGCAAATGGCTTGTTGGCAAGACTTAACTTATATCAGGGCAGATTTAATGAAGTACTCAATTATACAGAGAAAGTAATGCAATCTGGTAGTTATTCCTTGTTTGATAACTATGCTGATAACTTTGCAACGGCTAATAAGTACGGACAAGAACTAGTTTACATTATCGATTTTCATAATGATGTAGATCCTGGATTAGGGATAACGAGACTTCTTAATCCTAGAAATGTAAGAATTGGTGAGACTAACCGTGATGGTCAAGGCAGGTATGTCGCTACTCAAATGGCCTGGGATATGTTCGACGAGCCGGGTGATATAAGATTAGAACAAAGCTTTTGGATAGAATTTTTCGATAATAGAAGCCAACAGCAAATTGTAATGGATACTACAAAGGCGCCATATTATGTAGCCAAGTGGAAACTTGATCAAGCCATTGCCCCTTGGGGTTGGACGGCACACGCTTGGCCGGTAATCAGATATGCCGACATTCTATTAATGCATGCAGAAGCTGTAAACGAAGTAAATGGCCCAACCGCTCAGGCATTTGCTGCCATCAATCAAGTACGCCAAAGAGCTAGAATTGATGCAAATGATCCAACTCACCTACCTGATTTGGCAGGACTAAGCCAAGACGAATTGAGGCAGGAGATTTATGAAGAAAGAGTGCGTGAGTTTCTTTTTGAGGGGTCTAGTTTCAACGATATTATACGCACAAATCGCTTTAGTGAAATGTTCCCGGGTGTGGATGCTAAATTCCAATGGTTGCCCATACCACAAAGAGAGTTAGATCTTAACGCTAATCTCAATCAAAATACTGGTTTTTAAATAATTGAATTTGGAACGGCTACTATTGGAGGTCAGCCATAAAATAGTTTGAGCTCCATATAGCTTGGAGGAATATAAATTGAGTATTTAGTTGTTGAACCTATTTTAATAGTAGGTGAGCCGACTTAAAAAGCAAAAGCTAATAAACTGGCGATAAGATATAATCGATTTACGCTTGTTTGATTTTCCTCTTAATAATTAGTAATTATGGTGACGGGCAGTATAATATTTCCTATTTATTTGACCAAAGGTATCAGTTACTAAGTTAATTTATTTAAGATCTACTGAAAAACTCAAATAACACCAGTTTTTACAACCAGCCCAGAGAGCTATCTGGGTTGGTTTTGTGCTTTCAGGTTTTCCAGAATATGGATTATTATGCTCTTGATGATGTATTTCAGCTCTCTCCACGCTGAAAAACTCAGGCATGGGAGCGCTATCCCGGCCAATTTGACCACTAGGATGATGGAGGCGATCCATGATTGGCTGGTGTTGTTGAACTGTACCCGAGAAAGTATTTAAGGTACATGTTTTCCGTAATCTGGGCGATGGTTTCCCGGTCATCCAGATTGAGCGTATGCTTAATAATCACTGCTCCGATCAAGACTCTTGGATTAAGGGTTGCTTTAGGCGGGTTTCGTTTGTTGTACATGTTCACCAGATCACCCCAGGGAATCTGCTTACTGACTACTAAATATAGATTTTTTTCCAAGACCTTATCAGGTCTATCCGTAGTATTAATTTCCCCAGAGGATTGGAACTGTGGGAATCCATTTAAAAAGTCAAAATTATATCCTTTAAATAGCTTTTGTCTTGATGTCCGTGCAAAATCGGCTCAAAAATTACTAATTTGGATTTTTAAATTAGATAGTCAAGTTATACCCAAATCAAAGAATATAATGAAGTCAACAAGAAGAACGTTTCTAAAATCAGCTTCAACAGCCAGTTTAGGAGCATTATTTATTCCAAATTTTATCCAACGTCCGCCAAGTACAAAATTGCGTTTTGCAATGATTGGTGTAGGAGCCAGAGGTCGGGCGAGTTGGAGCCAGGTTGCTGTAGAGGATATTGTCGCCATGTGCGATGTTGACGACAGAATGACTGAAAATGCCTACAAAACGGTGCCTAAGGCTAAAAAGTATAAAGATTTCAGGCTCATGTTCGACGAAATGGCCAATGAAATTGATGCCGTTATGATCGCTACGCCTGACCACACCCATTTCCCAGCAGCAATGGCTGCCATGCAACTTGGGAAGCATGTATTGGTCGAAAAACCACTGGTGCACAATATTTGGCAATGCCGTACCATGAAAAAAGCAGCAAAACATTATGGCATTGTTTCGCAAATGGCAAATCAAGGGCATACAACCCATGGAATCAGATTAGTAAAAGAATGGTATGATGCAGGTGTTCTTGGAGAGGTAAAAGAAGTAATTAGATGGGGAGGCCCAACAACATTTAGTCCGGATGGATATTTCTCGAAGCCTGAAGGGTTTCCATTTCCGGAACATGAAGTACCTAAGGGTTTAGATTGGGATTTATGGCAAGGTCCCGCAGCTGATCGTCCTTTTAATAATGAATATGCACCCAAATCATGGAGAACCTTCTACGATTTCGGTAGCGGAGCTATGGCCGACTGGTGTTGTCATACGTTAGACGCTCCTTTTTGGGCATTGGATCTTGGAATGCCACATACCGTAGACGCCGTGGTACCAAACCCTGAGGTCCCAGATCATAGTATGATTGCACAGGAATCAACGATAACCTGGCAATTTCCAGCTCGTGGTAATAAACCACCTGTTACTATGAAATGGATTGAAGGCATGGGCAAACCCGAATTAAAGGAGGAGTATGGACTTAAAGAAATGCCGGATAATGGGATGATTATGATTGGTTCGAAGAAGACACTTTACCATGGTGGTCGTCCAAACAATCCCCGGTTACTTGTTCCTGAAGAAGAATGGATAGATTTCCAAAAGAATAAACCAGCAGAAACCATTCCAAGAGTGGAAGAAGAAAAACCAGTACAAGAATGGGTGGCCGCCATTAAAAACGATACCTTGCCCGGCTCAAACTTCGATTATGGTGCAGACTTAACCGAAATGGGACTTGTAGGTGTACTAGCTCAACGTTTTGGCGGAACCATTAAATACGACGAAAAAAACATGAAGGCCATTGGTCGTCCAGAGCTAGATGCATACATTAAAGAACCTGTTCGCGAAGGATGGTCTTACGGAGAAGACCTTTGGTAGAATGGACAGGATTTTATTGAAAATATATGGGTGAAAGGATGGTATTCAAATAAATACCAATTCATTGAATTGATGCCTATGCGGACTTCCGAACCGGCAAGATGGGAGAGCTGCTGGAACTGATCAAAGGAAAGGTCTTTTAAAAAAGCAGCGGTGCAGCCGAAACGGTTCCAACAAAAAGCACCTTTCGAATAGTGATTCAAGGTAAGAGGCTTTCTCAAGTGGAGAAAACCTCTGGTATACTGCCATAAAATGAATGAATCCCGATAAACCCGTTGAAACAGCACGTATGTATCTACTCAAGCCAATCCTTTGCTAAGAAAAAATTAATACCAGTTCATTCTCCGATTTATTTGGCTTTTTGAGAAGACTGTATTAACTTTTAGCTAGTCTAATCCAAAACCCATATAGCCTTAAGAATGGAACCTTTTGCCACAAATGACAACTTAACAGCCGTTTATTTCGCCGGGCAACGAAGCCGCCCAAAACGAAGCGACCCGATAAATGGCATCAGCCGCCGTGACTGTTTGGGTATCTTAGGTGGATCACTTGCGGGCCTTGCGCTGACCTCGATGTCGGGATTGAATAAGACCCAGAATAATCCGCCGGTAGTCGATACCCATCTGCACTGTTTTGCTGGCGTTGAAAGTCAAGAATTCCCGTATCATCCCAACGGACCTTACCGACCCGTCTCGGCTGCCACCCCAGAACATCTGCTGAACTGTATGGACGGAGCAGGAGTAAAGTACGCGATTGTCGTACATTCGGAACCATACCAAGACGACCATCGCTACCTGGATCATTGTCTGGAAGTCGGTGGCGGTCGACTGAAGGGTACCTGCCTGTTTTTCGCTGACCAGCCGGAATCGCTGGCTGCCATGCCATCATTTTTAAAGGATCGCGAAGGGAAAATTATTGCCTCCCGGGTTCATGCTTACGCTCCAGATCGGTTGCCTCCGTTTGGGAAACCGGAACTCCGTAAATGGTGGCGTAGTGTCGCCGATGCCGGGGTTGCTGTGCAACTGCATTTCGAACCCCGCTATGCTCCCGGCTTCGAGCCTTACATTCGGGAATTCGCTGACACCACTGTGATTATCGACCATCTTGGGCGTCCGTTTCAGGGATCACCGGAGGAGCATGCCAGGGTAATACGCTGGGCTGACTTTCCCAACACGGTGATGAAGCTTTCGTCGATTCCTACAGAAGATCGCTATCCGCATCAGGATATACGGCCGATTATCCGCCAATTGACCAGCGCCTGGGGCGCGCAGCGGATGATTTATGGCGGGGGGTTTAATGGAGATGCAACACCAGATTCCTACCTCGGCTACCGCCAAGACCTGCTGGGGTATCTTTCGCACCTCTCGCCACAGGAGCAGACAGCAATACTCGGTGGTAATGCGGCAAAACTTTTCGACTTGAGCTAAACAATTACTGTGGAATTGGTAATGTTTTGCCGTACGCCCCTCAATAACGGCATGAAGTTAGTGATGTATTGAAATCCATGCCGATCGGCTGGATGGTGACTACGTATTCATTGGAAAAACAGCTTCGATTACTTAAAAAATGACGTGGGCGGTTATTTCCACTACTATTGCTGGGAAGATTGGGAGGATTCGGCCCCGGCGTTTCGTTTGGTCAGGAGAAACAGAAAAAACGGGATATACCAGGAAAAGGCCGGAAATGCTTCGGTTCGCGATTTTATAATATCCATACCCATTTTATTCACCATAACTCCAATTTATCAAGTGAAAGGACTCGTTCTTACGTGCCGACGGATAAGTCTTTAATTATACGTCCCCCATTCCATATCCCGAACAACCATCTATACGGACCAATTTTCTAGCGGGAATGCAGATACCAAGCGATTATGGTACTGGTTATTCTTAATTTTGACAGTCATGAATTATCCTATGTTGGGGCCATATTGCAATTCAAACCATAGTAATAACTATTAGGGATATGTAGTGGCTAAAACTACCAAAAAAACTTTTTGTTCTTTAACTTAACGATTTTGAGTATTTTTACGATCTGCCAAATAACCTAATAATGAATGTAAAAACGCTCCTTCTCGCTACTGCCCTACTGATATCTGGAACTTCCTTTGCCCAAAATACCAAAGAACAAAAACCCAATTTCCTCTTCATCTTCTCCGACGATCAGCGCTATGACCTGATCGGTGCGCTGGGGCAACATGAAGTGCATACTCCTAATTTAGACAGATTGGTTAACGAAGGAGCTACCTTTACCCATGCCTATAATATGGGTGCTTGGAACGGGGCGGTATGTATCGCCAGCCGCGCCATGATGATTAGCGGGCTGTCTGTTTGGGATGCCCAAGGGCAAGAAGGCGATTTCCAGATTAGGGCTGACCAAAAAAAGTTCTGGCCCCAGTTGTTGGAAAAGGCGGGCTATGAAACCTATATGACTGGTAAATGGCACGTAAAAGCCAAAGCAGAAAGCATCTTTCAAAACGTAGTACACGTAAGACCGGGTATGCCCAATCAGACGCCTGAAGGCTACAATCGCCCGAAAAGTGAATCGGATACTTTATGGCAACCTTGGGATACGAAATTTGAGGGCTTTTGGCAGGGAGGCAAGCACTGGTCGGAAGTCTTGGCGGATGATGCGAAGGGGTTCTTGGAGCAAGCGTCAAAAAGTGAATCCCCATTTATGATGTACCTGGCATTCAATGCACCCCATGATCCGCGGCAGGCCCCTAAAGAATTTGTGGACATGTATCCTGTGGAGAGCATAGCCCTGCCACCCAGCCATATGGATATGTACCCGTATAAGGACAGTATCGGGTTGAGTGAAAAATTGCGGGATGAGGCCCTGGCACCTTTTCCTAGGACAGCCTATTCGGTAAGGAAAAATATTCAGGAATACTACGCCATAATCAGCCATATGGATGCCCAAATTGGTAAAATCTTTGACGCTCTGGAAGCAACGGGGAAAAGAGACAACACCTACATTATTTTCACATCTGATCACGGCCTGGCAGTTGGCCATCACGGACTGATGGGTAAACAGAATATGTTTGACCACAGCGTAAGACCACCACTGCTGATAAGCGGTCCGGGTATTCCCAAGGGTCAAAAGCTCAGTCAGCAGGTGTATTTACAGGACGTAAGCGCTACCATGTTGGATTTGGCGGGGGTGGAGAAACCAAAAGAAATGGTTTTCAATAGCGTGATGCCCTACATCCGGGAGGGATCGGAAAGTGCTTATCCGGTTATTTATAGTTGCTACCTAAACCTTCAGCGGATGGTCAGAACGGATACCCACAAGCTGATCGTCTATCCAAAACTCAATAAACTATTGCTCTTTGACATGGAAAAGGATCCAGATGAACTGAGAGACCGGTCGGAAGATCCTGCTTATCAGCGCGTGAAGCAGGAGTTGATAGCTCTTTTGCTTCAGCGGCAAGCAGAATTGAACGATCCCTTAGGGAAGATTGATTTTTCAGTCTACCAAAATAGTGGTAACTTAGTCTCCCACGACAATTAAAGGCCAATATGATGACCATTCTTTCTTATTTTGTAATAGGCTTGCTTACGTTAACCTTGAGCAGCGAACCTCTTTCTAAACCCTTCCCCAAAAGTACAAGCAACGAAAAAGAGCAAAATAATAAGCCAAAACAAAAAGCACCTTTAAGGGCACTTATTGTAGACGGGCAAAACAATCATGCCGTATGGCCAAAATCCACCCTAATGATGAAGCAGTACCTTGAAGAAACAGGACTTTTTCAGGTAGATATATATAGGACCCGGTTTACCTGGGGAGAAGGAGAAAACGAAAAAAGCTACCTTGTTCTTGCCGGTGTTGGCGAAACGACTAATACGGTAAATCCACAGCACGACCCGGAATTTATTCCGAAATTCGCGGATTATGACGTTGTGATTTCGAACTTCGGCTGGAAAGCCGCAAACTGGCCTGAGACCACCCAAAAGGCATTGGAAAATTACATGTCCGCCGGTGGAGGCTTTGTCTCTGTGCATGCCGCGAACAATTCATTTCCTGACTGGCTGGAATATAACAAAATGATAGGACTTGGGGGATGGGGTGACCGCACAGAAAAGAACGGGCCTTATGTGTATTATACAAATGAGGGAAAACTGGTACGGGATCTTTCTCCCGGTAAAAGTGGTGCCCATGGGCCGTCACATGAATTTCCAATCACACTTCGTGCTAAAGACCATCCCATAACCAAAGGAATGCCGGAAGTGTGGATGACCACTACGGATGAATGCTATGCCCAATTACGTGGACCGGCGGAAAACCTGACCATATTGGCTACAGGCAAGGACGTTTCAGGAAAGGCTCCTACCGACCGTCATGAACCCATGCTTATGGTGGTTGATTATGGGAAAGGCCGGATATTTCATACTGCTCTTGGACACGATGCTGTCTCCATTGAAAGTGTTGGGTTTATAACCTCCTTTTTAAGGGGCGTGGAGTGGGCGGCTACGGGAAAGGTTACCATACCCATACCTCCTGATTTTCCCACCGCGGGAAATTCTACCAGCAGGGAATTTGAACTTAGAAAATGATAACTGGTAGAAAGCGGATATTCATAAATATTAGGAAGGGAAATATGGTTGAAATAAGGTTGAAATATTTTTTGAAATAGGATATTGGTAGATACCTTACTGACGTCAGGATGGTTGGATATTGATGGATATTTGGGTTGGGATATATAGTTGATATACAGTAGAAATATAGTTGAAATATTTCTTGAAACAGGGGTTTGGATATTATGGAAGGGATATAAGGTAGAAATATTGTTAAAATAGGATATTGGTAGAAGGACGAGTCTTTTTAACCACATACATCAAGCCCCGAGGGGGCGTAATACCCTAGCCTGGGGTGCAGCGAAGTGGGGTGAGCGTAGTCGAACCCCACTTGATTCCAAAAGCTAGGTTTCGTTTTGGCTGCATGGATGGTTGCTTTGCTAATTTTCTTCCCGCCAAAACCTGGATATGTTAATTTCTGCTGAAGGATGTTTGATATTGGTAGATATTTGATACTTGTGGATATTAGCGATAGGGAAATTGGTGGAAATCGGAGCTCAGCGAAAACCCTGAGGAGCGTGCCCGGTCGGGGAATAGTAAAAAACGTAGCCTAGGTTTGAAACAGTAGATACACTGAAAATCCTCGTATGGCGAATAGGAAGTCTTGACCCCGCTTGGCGTCAAATGTAGGTAGCTTGGAATGTATTTTTTATGAATTTGTTTTGGCCGCATGGATGGTTGCTTTGCTAATTTTCTTCCCGCCAAAACCCGAACACAATAATGTTGGCCTTTGTTTTTCGTAAACAAATGCCGGCGATTAACTAGGACCTATTCTTTACTAGATGTCTACGCACGGGAATTGCAAATTCCCGGTATCAGTCCACGAAGTTTCATATTTCGAGGAGCGGTTCTTTTTCTACTACAGACTAATCCAGTCCCAAACTTGGTAGCTATTGGACTTTTTTTAATGCAGGGGATACAAAGGCAAAATCATCAAATTGTTTTACGTATAACTTCTAATTCCGTATATTGAATCTATGAATGATAAAAAGCCAGAAACGGTCCATGAACCGGTTTCCGAATATGGGACCTATTCCTATGCCGACTACCTGACTTGGCAGATGGAAGAAGTAGTCGAACTTATAAAAGGGAAGATTTTTAAAAAGGCTGCCGCTGCTCCTAGACGAATACATCAGCGTATTTCAATATAATTAGCTGCCAAGCTCTATAATTTTCTGGAAGGAAATATCTGTCAAGTTTATGATGCACCCTTTGATGTGCGCTTTCCGATGTCATCAAAAGAAGACAAGAAAATTTTCGATGTGGTACAGCCGGATATCTGTGTGATTTGTGATCCGGAGAAGCTGGATGACAAAGGCTGTATCGGTGCCCCGGACCTGATCGTAGAAATACTCTCTCCCGGCAACAGCAAAACCGAATTGAAGCATAAGTTTGAGCTTTATGAGTCAAACAGGGTCCGGGAGTATTGGATTATCCATGCGGAGACACAGGATTTGCTAATCTATTCCCTCATTGACGGCAGCTATATCCCTTCCCGTCTATTTACCTCCGGCGATGTCGTGGAGTCGAGGGTTATCGAGGGGTTCAAATTGGATTTGGAGGAATTTTTTGGGGATATTCAATGAAAAGGGATATATAGTAGATATATTGTTGAAATAAGGTTGAAATATTTTTTGAAATAAGATATTGGTAGAAGTTCGATTCTTTTTTGCCCGGATACATACAGCCCCGAGGGGGCGAGATATCTTAACCTGGGGTGCAGCGAAGCGAAGCCCTAGGTAAAAAGGCGTATTTTTAGTTCACGTTTTGGCCGCATGGATGGTTGCTTTGGCAATTTCCCTTCCGCCAAAACCCAGATACGATAATTTTTGCCTTTGTTTTCTGTTAACAAGTGCTGGCGATAAACTAGGACCTAATCTCAACTAAATATCTACGTGAGGGAATTGCAAATTCCTATCATCTGTCCTCGAAATTGCAAATTTCGAGGAGCGGTTCTTTTTTGTATACAACTAAAGCCTAAAGGGAAAATAGCTAATTGTGGTACTGAATAGTTGCGGATATAGGGGATATAAAGGCAAAACCAATTTTTTTTTACATATTGCTTCTAATTCCCTAATTTAAAACACGTGAACGATGTAGCGGCTTGGCTGAAAATTTCAGTAATTATTCTTCTTTTTGAGGTAAACGTTGCCCATGCACAAACTGTAAAAGAGACGGGCTTAACTTCAATCTCCTCGATAGATGATTGCAATGTGATTTGGGATTCCCCGTCAAAAAACGCACTCGGTTCCATGCCGGCAGGCAACGGAGATATTGGTGTTAACCTTTGGGTGGAGGAAAACGGAGACTTGCTGTTTTACCTCTCCAAAACCGACGCATGGAGTGAAAATGCGCGTTTGCTGAAACTCGGAAAGGTCCGATTGTCCCTTTCACCCAATCCATTCAAAGCGGGATTACCCTTTCTCCAGAAACTGGTATTGAAGGATGGGATGATCCATATAGAGGCAGGTCCAATTGGGGAGCGGGTTTCGATCGATGTTTGGGTGGACGCCAACCATCCGGTCGTGGAGCTTGACGTAAAAAGTCAGAAAAAGATATCTGCCTTTGTGACTACAGAACCTTGGCGATTGGAACAGCGAGAAATAGCGGATAATGTGGAGATTCATTCAGCTTATGGATTGAAGTCAATCCTTGTGGAGAAAGATACTGTTTTAGCTGAAGATAAGGAAAACGTGCTTTGGGCCCATCGAAACGAGCGGTCAATATGGGAGGAAAATCTGAAAATGCAGGGGCTTGAAGGCTATATCTCACTAGGAAAAGATCCCCTGATGCATGCCACTTTTGGGGCATTAATCCATTCCGAACAATTAATCAAAACATCACCCGCTTCGTTGGAGACGGCGGGATCCATGCGTTCGTTTTCCATCTCGGTGTTCGCTTTAAATGCGCAAACAGAAAGCCTGAATACATGGCAGCAGGACATTCGCAATCTGACAGAAACGGTTACAGCCCTTACTAGAAAGGACAGAAAAGATGCCCATGCTGCGTGGTGGCACGCATTCTGGAACAGGAGTTATATTTATGTAAACGCTCGTAAGAAAGGGGAGAAAGAAATGGTTGCTACTGTTTCGAAAAACTATGCCCTGCAGCGGTACATGAATGCCTGTTCGGGAAGGGGTAATTCTCCGATTAAATTTAATGGGTCCATTTTTACCGTGGATACCTATGATTTAGATAATCGATATAATGGTTTCGATGCCGACTACCGGCAGTGGGGTGGGCCATACTGGTGGCAAAATACCAGGCTTCCTTATTGGTCCATGCTGGAAGCGGGAGATTTTGATTTGATGGGGCCGCTCTTCAGGATGTATTACGAACTGTTGGACATTCGGAAATTTGCGACAAAAACCTACTACGGACACGAGGGGGCTTTTTATCTCGAAACGATGCGTCACTGGGGCACGTTCGCAGAGGCAAACTATGGCCCAGATAGGCCGGAGGATATGCCCTTAGGTTCACCTGTAAATACCTTTATCCGGTATTACTGGCAAAGTGGATTAGAATTTTCCTTAATGGGATTGGACTACTTTGCCTTTACCAAAGATGAAAAAACGTTAACCGAGTTTATTCTTCCTGTGGTTACAGAAATAATGACTTTTTTTGATCAGCATTGGGGTCGTGACGCTGAGGGAAAGATTCTATTTGACCCCGCAATGGCATTAGAGACCTACCAAATAGCCGTAAATCCCCTTCCTGAGATTGTTGGCATAAGAAAGGTTTGCACAGAATTACTAAAGTTACCGAACTCGCTGACAACGGCGAGCCAACGAACCCAATATCGACGCCTGTTAACCGAATTGCCGGAAATACCTACAAGGGAGGTAAATGGCGAGATCCTATTGGCCCCGGCGCAGGCGTATAGTGGGAAGCAAAACATCGAGAACCCAGAACTGTATGCTATTTTTCCCTACCGAAGATTTGGCGTGGGAAAAGACAGTCTTGAACTGGCCATCCGGACATTTAATGCCAGGGAAGCCAGGGAAAATCGAGGGTGGCAACAACATTCCATAAAAGCAGCATACCTGGGGTTAGCGGAGGAAGCTGCGGCATTGATGGCGGAAAATTTTAATGCAGGAACCACGGTATATCGATTTCCAACCATGTGGGGACCCAATTATGACTGGACCCCTGACCAATGCCATGGTTCGGTGGCGATGATAGCGCTGCAGCGTATGCTGGTACAGTATGAAGGGAACGACATATACCTTCTCCCAGCCTGGCCCACAGACTGGGATGTAGCGTTTAAGCTTCACGCCCCTCAAAATACAACCATAGAAGGAAAAGTAGAAAACGGCAAAATCACCAAGTTACTAGTTAGCCCTGAAAGACGTAGAACTGACCTGATACCCCGATTGAACAACTGACATGTAAACCGAATCAGCTCAATTGAAATAAATATGGTAAATGCCAATAAGAAATGGTTCTCACAGATCGAAATGATTAATTAAGGCCTTTTCCACCAAACGCTGACTGGGGCAAGTTATGGCCACTAAAAAACAATTAAAAACACATGAACCTACCTTTTGCTATTGCTTTTAGCTTCACGATCTGCCTTGCTTCAGTAGTCGAGGCGCAGGACATCTATGTATCAAAAAGTGGGGATAACCGTAATCCAGGTACATCCGAAAGTCCGGTAGCTACCTTGGACGCTGCCCGAGATCTGATTCGGCAGTATAAGGCAGTAAATGATTTGCCTCAAGGGGGCATTACCATTTGGATCGGAGAGGGGCAATATGATCAAACAGGCCCGCTAATCTTGACGGAAAATGATTCAGGCGAGCCTGATGCGCCGATAGTTTGGAGGGCATTGCCAGGTGAGGAGGTACGCGTAACAGGAGGAAAAACCATTCCTTCCGAAGCTTTTAAAACGGTTACAAATAAGGCGATTCTCAAAAGGCTTTCTAAAGAGGCCGCACAGCACACCGTTCAAGTCAATCTAAGAGAATTGGGTATGAATGATTTTGGATCGATAAAACAATATGGTCATGCCATGTCGGTTACTACGTCCCCAATGGAGGTATTTTTTAACAGCGAGGTAATGACCTTGGCCCGATATCCAAATGAAGGGTATTTGAAGATAGGAAAGGTAATCGATCCGGGTTCGGTACCCCGTAATGCTGATTATAGTAATAGAGGGGGTGTTTTTACCTATACAGATGCCCGACATGATCTTTGGGCGGGGCAATCTGATTTGTGGTTTCAGGGGACATTTATGTACGGGTTTGCCGACGATAATCTTTTGGTCAAATCCATAGATCCCAAAAAGAAGCAAATTACTTTGGCTATGCCGTCGATGTATGGGGTGGGTAGTGGTCGGGATTTTCAGCAGTATGTTGCCTACAATATGATGGAGGAACTTGATAGTCCCGGTGAGTGGTATGTAGATAAGGAGTCAGGTATCCTGTATTTCTGGCCTCCGGGAAATCTAGATAATGGTTCTGTAATAGTTTCCATGCTGGAAGATCCTATTTTAAGCTTAGAAGGGGTTAGCAATGTTGTCATTCGGGACCTAACCGTTGAGGTGGGTAGAGGAATCGGTATCTATATGGAAAGAGGGACAGGTAACCTTATTGCAGGATGTACGGTACGAAATGTTGGTACCAGTGGGATATTTATGGGGCAGGGGGCAAAGCAAACGTTCCCTTTTATCACGCATGATGACTATGAGGGAGTACCTGTTTCAAGAAGCATTGGGAACCTGCAAGGACACATCTATAAATATACCCATTGGGACCGGCAGGCCGGTACTAATCATGGGATTTTGAGCTGCGATGTCTATAACACCGGAAGCGGGGGAATCTATCTTAGCGGCGGAAGTAAGCGAACGTTGATACCCGGCAATAATTATGTGGAAAACAGCAAGGTGTACAACTATAATAGGCGTAACAAATTTCTTTGGGCAGGTATAAATATTGATGGTGTTGGGAACAGAATCAGTCACTGTGAAATTTCTGATTCCGAGTGGCAGGGAATTTATGTCCACGGTAATGAGCATCTTTTTGAATACAACCATATCCATCATGTGACTCTCAATTCGGATGATACGTCCCCTTGGTATATCGGACGCGATCCCAGCGACCGCGGTAACATTATTCGATACAACTACTTTCACCACTGTGGTAATCCCGAGCGGATGAATATGGGGATCTATTGTGATGATTCTACTACAGATGTACTGGTATACGGCAACGTCTTTTATAAGATGAATACAAATCACGGAGTGCTCTTTACTAACAGTGGATGGGATTTGAAAATGAAAAATAATATTGTTGTAGAACCCATTTCATATACTGCAGAGGTATCTGCCCACTACTATACGTGGTACAGTGGAGGCGGTCCTTCTATGTTTGGAGAAAACGGTTTATTACGGCAGCGATTGCTGAAAAATGTAGCCATCGACAAGCCACCCTATTCCGAACGGTATCCACAGTTGATTAACTACCTGCACCCTATCCTTGAGGGTAAGGAGTGGGAAGGCATGCGGGCGCGGAGAAACGTATTATCGGGAAATCTAATCGTGGGCGGGCCGGAAGACCCCTTACATCTAATGGGAGGGGAACACGCGCAATTTGAATCTGTAAACAATTACAGAACAGACAGCGACCCTGGCTTTGTCGATTATGAAAACGGGAACTTTAACCTTAAACCTGATTCTGAGGTTTTTACAATGATTCCAGGCTTTGAAGCGGTACCATTTGACAAAATGTGCTTGTATATCGATGAGTATAGGAAATTCATACCCGAAAAGAAATGAATGCGCTAGAAGTAAAGAATTTTAAAGCCCTTTGAGTCCGCAGCAGAATTAAAAATGTTTAAGTCAAAGGATAACTTTTTCCAAACGCCCATCGTTCTATCAATCAGAAATGTTTTTAAATTCAACCATGAAAAATGAAGACAAGATCGTAGAACTTCTTTCTGAAATGCTTATCCGTCAAGACAGGTTGGAAAGCAGGTTGGACAAAATAACTGATGTGGTGGAAAAACTTGTACCGGCTATAGATCAGCTTGGAACAGGCGTGGAACAGCTTGGAACAGGCTTAGAAAAATTAAGCAATTCTCAGGAAAGACTGATAGCCATTCAGGAAAGGCAGGAAGAGATTTTGATTAATATATTAGAGGTTTTGGCTGACGATGTTCCCAAATTCGATGAACTGATTGAATGGAACAACTGGGAGAGAAAAAGGTGGTGCTCAGAAAAACCAAGTGAGGATAATTTTAATAATGAATGACCTCTACTCTATTCAGGATTGATTTCCCATTGAATCAACCCGGTTGCAACTCCACTTTTTTACCTGCTACCGAAAGGTTGTCATCCACATGTTGTTGGTCCCACAGATTGGAAATTACAGCGGAAATGTTTTGGTTCTGCAAGGCCCAAATATACGCCTTTACAGGGGCTTTCATTTCTCCGGGGACGATGCGTTGGACCTTTTGAACGCGCCATTCCGGAATCGGCTGCAACGCTTTATGATGGGTAGCTACAGCCATAGCGGCTTTCATGGCGATGATGCCCATGCCACTTTCTTTTGCAAGTTCAATCTCCCTCTCCATATATCCGCCATTGATAACGTTGTACGCGACCATGGCGACCTGATAGTGGCCTGTTTCTCTGGCTGCCCGTAAGACCCCAGCAGGGTCATTGTGTGAAGAAACACCTAAGAAACGAACTTTTCCATCTCTTTTAAGCTGTTCAAAGGTGGTAAACGTTTCATCTATTTGTACTTCTTCAGATGATCCGGCTCCATGAGGACACATCAGAATATCAAAATAGTCAGTTCCGACCCGTTTTAAGCTGCCTTCAACGGACTGTATGATAAACTCTTTAAACTTTGGACTGCCTTCCACCTTATGCGCATAATCAGCAGCCATGGCGTTGCTTAGATAGGTTCCTTCAAAGGAATTTTGCTGTCCGGGCCAATAAGTAATAAAATACCCGGGTTTATCTACATTGCGGGCTGCACGCATTTCTCCTGCTTTCCGCTGATAGTGTTCTTTTTTGGCAGTCGGCATCCCATCATAAATTTCCTTATATAGATTATTTCTCACATTGGTATAATTACTTACCTTGGTGGTCATGAACACTTTTTCACGTTTGGCGCTGCTGTCGATAATCTTTCCATAACTCAGTTCACATTCCCCATTGCCGTAGGCGGGCGCCATATCAAGGTAGTTTAGACCGCGTTCCATGGCAATTTCGGTCATACGAAGGTTACCAAGCCTAACCGGATCACCTCCATTGACAACTTCTGAGATCATCAATCCGGTATTTCCCAACTGCCTATAGGCCATGCCTGCCTGCTTGTTTCTCCATTCAGGTTTGATATCCGGCTGCAGGTATGTTGCCGATAATTTTGTTGTTTTAGCTTTTCCCAAAAAAGGAAGGACGAAACCTAAGGTGGCTCCTACTGAAATAAATTTTCTTCGATTGATATTGAAGTTATCTGCCATGATTTCTAAAATTTATTTTCTCCGTAATTCTGTTTATATTTAAACTGTATGAAAAAAAAATGCTGCATGTTTTACCGTGAAAGTAACGACTTAATGATTAATTGAATGGGATTAAAACTTGAAACTCCTTAAAGTTACAAAATAGGGATGAGAATTTAATTAATTTTCTTGGTGAATAGTAGACGGATATCCCGTATAGCCACAGGATTTCATCAATACCGCAAAGCATCGTATTTTTGCTATATTTGGTAGATAACATTAAAACTTGATCGCATATGATTCGAAAAATTATCATACCCAGGGAAAGAACCTTCACTCTTGAAATTCCTGAATCTTTTTTGGGTAAAGAGGTAGAAATCTTGGCCTTTGAGGTCAAAAAGGACCAAGGAGAGATAAAACCTAAAAAAAATTCTTTTGCAGAAAGAACGAAAGACTTGAGGTTTAGCTCTGGCGGCTATAAGTTTAATCGCCTAGAAGCCAATGATTATGATTAGCAGAAAAGCTGTAGATACCAATGTGTTATTGTATGGCATTGACCTTGACTCGCCGGATAAATTAGTTATAGCAGTAGATTTACTTGATCGGGAGCCCATAATATGCTCTCAGATTCTAAGTGAGTTTATTAATGTGCTCTTAAAAAGATGGAAATATCCAAAAGACAAAATTGGCATGATAGTAAGAGAAGTGCTAAATACCTGTGATTTTTTCCCAATAACCCCAACTACGTATTTGAAAAGTATCGAGTTGACAGAAAAATACGACTTCCAAATTTTTGACTCTATCATCGTGGCTTCAGCATTGGAATCTGGCTTTGATACTCTGTACTCCGAAGACCTGCAGCATAAACTGTTGGTGGAAAACCAGTTGACCGTAATCAATCCGTTTATTTAGGTTTCTTCTGAATATATATCTCTACACATTTGCAGAACGTTACCCATGAAAAACAAAAAAAACCAAAGCTTTTCGCGCAGGACCTTCTTGACAACTGGGGGAACCGCCCTGGCGGCTGGTCTTACATACGGCCTCTCCGGTTCCAGTTTAGCTTCTGGAATCCCCATAAGCAACCCTTTTGTTGGCAAGATTAAAGACAGAAATTCCACACCATTTGTACCAGTCGATTTTACGGAAAAACGTACGCATCCGGCAGAAGGTTTGGAGCGGGAAGATATAACCATTACAGACATAAAAGTAACTCCTTTATCCTATGTGCATAAGGGGGATTACCTGTGGCGGGTTGGTGGACTTGTCGTGTGGAAATCAGATGCAGCGCTTGTCCAAGTGTTTACAAACAAGGGAATTATAGGCATTGGTGAAGGTAGTCCCTATCGTGGTCCGGACAACCTGAAGAAGTATACCGATACCTACATCACACCTTTGTTGAAAGGAGCAAATGTATTTGACGTTGATTTTTTGACAAATAACCAAGGTCATAACAGCATCGCCGAAGGGGCATGGGCGGGAGTCAATAACGCCATTTGGGATGTAATAGGAAAAGCCAAGGGACTGTCTGTTTACAAAATCCTGTCAGGGGACCGTACCCCAAGTAATAAGGTACACATGTATGCTAGTGGAGGTGTAGAGCACGCTTGGTATGATGGAGGGGAAGAAGCGCTTATAGCAGAAGCCCTCCGCTACAAGGCAGCAGGATTCGATACCTTCAAATTCCGTCAGGGTACCAGCTGGAAATTCAGTGGCATGACAATGGAAAAATACATCCCCATTTTAGAACGGCTCCGGTCGGCGGCGGGCCCGGACTTTAGACTATGCATTGAGAAATTTCCTTGGGACATGGATACCATCCTAAATCAGCTTTGTCCGGTGCTGGAGGAGTTGAAATTTTATTGGTATGAGGAACCCGTTTCTCCTTACGACCCCCAAGCCGTAGAGCAGCACATTGCTATCAATAAGGCCATGCCTTCGGTGATGGTATCCGGGGGTGAACCTTTATGGAACCGCCATCAGGTATACCCCTTCACTGTATCCGGTGCAATGGATCTTGTCCAAACAGACCCTAATTTGACCGGGATAACTGAGGGCTGGCACATTGGACAAATGTTGTATACACAGGGAAAGAAATACTGCCCTCACAATTGGGTAGGTGGGCTTACTACTATAGCTAGTATACACTTGGTGGCTGGGGTTCCCAGTGGCCATATGTGCGAAACAAATATGACCCACAATCCTTTGAAATGGGAAATATTCAAGGATCCGTATGAGATAAAGAACGGCTACTTGACAATTCCTGACAAACCCGGTTACGGTGTGGAACTCATAGACAATATCGAGAAAAAATTCCCTTTCCAGCCCGGATTTTACGGAAAGCCGAATCCAGTAATGAAAGGTGCCGATATTCCCCTCTGGTGGAGCTAATACAGTAGCCAGTTAGTTTCTAGCCAACGGCCGCTGATCCCATTCTTACACATAGAACACGGCAATAGGCAAATCATTTTCTAACTATCTTAACTTATGAAATACCCTCAACTATGGAAAGCAGCATGGTAAAATCCGTTTTCTCTCTTTGTTTCTTTTTCTTATGTTCCTTTCTTTACGGCCAATCACTGACCATGGAAAGGGCGGAACTTATTGCGTTAACACCAGACTGGGAAGGGGAAAGGTATGCCGATGGAAGGCCCAAAGTACCTGACGATCTTTTGAAGCGGATGAGGCAAATTTCTCTGGAACAAGCCTGGTCGGTACTGAGAGGGGCCGGTTATTCCCATCAGTACGAGACGGGTTGGAGCAACATTTATCCTGGAGAGGTACTAGTGGGCCGTGCGCTCACTGCACAGTATATGCCCCTTCGCCCTGAGATAAGGAAATATCTGGAAAAAAAGGGCGCCGAGGAGGGAAGAATTGGGGACATGGTTTCTTGGCCAATCGACATGCTCGAAATCGGTGATGTATATGTAGCGGATTCTTATGGAAAAGTGGAGGATGGACCAATTATTGGCGACAACTTAGCGACATCCATCGCAGCAAAATCTGGGAATGGGGTGGTGTTTAACGGAACTGTGCGGGATCTTGAAGGATTGATGGAAATCCCCGGTTTTACCTCCTTTATCAGGGGATCCCACCCGTCTTATCAGCAACAGATGATGCTTACCGGAATAAATACGCCAATCCGAATCGGCCCGGTGACGGTAATGCCCGGAGACGTAGTGCTCGGTAAACTGGATGGGGTCATCTTCATTCCTCCCCATTTAGCCGAAAAAGTAGTTAAAACGGGAGAGTTGGTTTTGCTGCGGGACCGATTTGGCCATCAAAGGCTCCGTGAAGGAAAGTATACACCGGGACAGATAGATGCCCGCTGGAGTGATGATATTGAAAACGATTTTTCAGCATGGCTGGAGGCCAATATGGATGATTTACCGGTGCCTAAAGAAGAAATCGAGGAGTTGTTAAAGACTAGGACATGGTGAATTTTTTCTTCGGCCAACTAAAAAAAAACCAATTTGTTCTTGCCAAAATCTATCATGTGATCTCTGCAAAAAATGGCTCCAAGTCCAGTTCAAAACCCACTACTGCTGAAGATTTTGCCTTATCACCGGAGGTTAGTAAGCGGGAACTTTGATATTTGCCCCTAACCAAGGTGTAAATCAATAGTGTCTGCCCTAGCGCATCCATCAGCCAATATTCCTTTACACCAGATTCTTCATACACCTCATATTTATGTTGAAGTTCAAGTTGCTTGTTACCGGGAGAGAGTACTTCCACCACCAGGTCAGGGGCTCCAATGCAGCCTCTGTCATCCAGTTTGCCTAGGTCGCAAACTACGCAGATATCGGGTTGTACGACGGTATAAATTTTATCGTCTTTTTTGGATTTGACCGGTAGCCGAACATCAAAAGGGGCAGTATAGGCTTGGCAGGTTTTGCCTTTTAAAAACAAATTGAGTTCTGTAAATAAGTTGCCCGTCAGCCTTTGATGAATTCTACTCGGAGCTGCGGCACCTCTTTTGAAAACTTTACCCTTAATCAGCTCTACCGTTTCTTCAATATCCCAAGACAAGTAATCTGCGTAGGTATGTTCTCCGTAACTTAGATCAGGCTCATTTACGAGAGATTTAGCTTTCTCCTTTTCCATAGTTGAATTTAACAAATTATGGACGAATCGTATCTACTTTTTATGCAAATGTTTATTCACCAACGTTTCATTGTAAACTACTATCATGGGATTGGGGTCGTTTTAGATGATAAATTCGAGGAGGACTAATACAAAATGTATTTTTTTGCTAAATAGCATGAAATTTTTAAACTCCGTGAAGCAACATTTAAATTGTATGCAGATCCATAAAGCCAACAATGGTAACTTGACTCCGTTTCTGTGATTCGTTTCCGCCATATACCAGGAAATTGGAGACATCGGGTTTGAATCCTTTAAATTTGTCTAGTGATTTGAAAAAATCGGGATGTATTGTTTTTCCTGATTTTACCTCTATTGCAATAAGCTGTTGACCTCTTTCTATGAGGATGTCGATTTCATTTCCAGAAACATCTCTCCAAAAAAAATAATTTTCATGTGTGTTGTTGTTCCACGTTTGTTTAATTTTTTCCAATAGGATTAAATTTTCAAATACCTGTCCTTTTGCAAAATGTAATTCCAAATCATATTCGGTCCTTATACCTAATAAATAAGCCAACAAACCTGTGTCATAGAAATAAACTTTTGGAGTCTTCACAATTCGTTTGTTAAAATTATGGTGATAAGGCTTTAGCCGGAAAGCAATAAATGATGCCTCCAGAAGACTCATCCATGAATTGATTGTCTTATTGTCTAGCCCCAATTCATTCCCCAAACTGCTCTGATTAAATAGTTGGCCAGTTCTACCTGCTAGTAGATGGATGAACTTCTGAAATAGATCCAAATTGGTTATGTTTTTAATTAGTCTCACGTCCCGCTCCACGTAAGTTCTTACGTAATTTGAGTAGAAATCTGTGGGGTCAATGTCATTCACCCATTTTCTGGGGAATGAACCATGTAATGCATATTCCTTCCAGTTTTCCAAAAAATAGTTCCCTTTTTCAAGTTCCTTCAATGAAAATGGCAACAAATTAAATAAGGCTACCCTTCCTGCCAAAGACTGGGAAATACTTTCCAACAATAAAAAGTTTTGAGAACCGGTAATGATATATTCGCCGTTTTTTTGACGTTGATCAGTTTCAACCTGTAAATAAGAAAACAAGTTTGGAGCATATTGAATTTCATCTATGATGACACCATCTTGATAAGTTTCTAAAAATCCCTTCGGATCGGATTTGGCAAATTCCCTTGTTGAAATATCTTCCAAATTCACGTATCTAAAATCGGGTTTAAGTAATTTACATAAAGTTGTTTTACCCGATTGCCTAGGGCCGGTGATAGCCACTATGGGATATTTTCCGAGTGCACTGGAAATTTTACTCGTTATTTCTCTTTGTATGGGCATTTTTATGTAAATTTAGGAATGTAATTCCTAATTAGCAAATATTTGTGATTAATAACTCGGTCTTGTTTGTGCATATTGTCGCACTCTTGCATGCTAAAAAATGGGTAAGTAGCGAGAAGGATTTTGAGAGACTGCTTTATGAAAACGTTCGCTTCAAATTGGGCGAAATTGCAATGCTGGCTATAGTTCAACTTAAAAGATCGCAAGAAGAACGATAGCTTTGTTGTTGTTATTTTTTGTAATAAATGATCTATTTTAACGAGTCAAACTAAGCAGCAAGCCCCCAGGATGAGCCTGCTTTTACCCAACCTCATAACCTAGCTGTTACCCAACCCATTGGTAAACCAACAAAATCCCAAAAAATTAACTTTCTTTCGATATGATGAGAAAATGGACAATTGATATCAAACGATATTTGATTTTATGCATGGGGTTATTCGCACTGTGCGTTTATTCGTTAGCCTCAAATTCAGAAAAAGAAAATGATCGGCTGTTGGAAATAGTAAAAGCTTATGCAGATGCTATGATAGAAAATGGGCGGGACACGTATGGCGATGAGCATTCCCCGCTCTTTGCAGCTGCCCTTTACAGGTCAAGTATGAAGCTGGGTTCAACGGAAAGTTTCGGCAAAATCCCTGGTGTTCGCGAGAACGACAGATCCTTGGGAGGGGCAAATCCGCAAGAGGACAAATCTCTTTACACGATCCTGTATCAATTGACTCGCGTGACAGGCGATGAAAAATACGCAAGGGAAGCCGACGAGGCATTGAAATACTTCTTCAACAACTGTCAAAGTCCTGAAACCGGATTAATGGCTTGGGGGGAACATCTTTTTTGGGATTTTCGAAATGAGTCGGCTGGCGGAACAGACATGCACGAGATAAATGGAGATTGGCCGTTTTGGGATCTTAGTTATACGTTAGCGCCTGAAGCCAGTTGGCGTTTTGCAATTGGTTTATGGGATAATCAAATCGACAGCAAGGAGACCGGTGATTATTCGAGACATGCCCGTTGGTCAACCCGCGAAACGTATCAGGGATTTGAATTTCCGCGGTATGCCGGTCAAATGATTTTAACGTGGACAGATGCGTATGTACGGGAAGAAAACAAGCAAAAAGAGAGAAGAGCTGATTTAATACATGCAATTTCCACTGTAGTGGGTCGGATGGAAGACAACATGAAAATTTCTGAATCCGGTTACCTGATTGCCGGACGAGCAGAACAAGGGGATCATATCAACGTCGTATGGTTGAGCAGCAATCTAGAGCTGGCAAGATGCCTTTGGGATGCGGCAAATCAAATAAAGGAGTTTGATGAAATACTCGCTGTTCGAATGGAGAACTTGGCACTGAAACAGGATGCGGATTTCCATAGAACGCAACACCATATTTTTGACGGAGGTGGTTTTGCAGTTACGCTACACGCAAAAACGGGTGAACCGCGCCAACGTTCAATGAATAATCCGTATACAGCAGTATGGGCAACAGGGTATGGATATTCCACGCATGCCAATTTGGCTAATCTACTGTTTGCCAGGATCCAGCAACTTAAAAGCAGCCATCCCCAACTTGCGGATCAGTATAAAAAGCAACTCATTTCCGCGGCAGACCAGTATTTGACGGCATCACCCGATAAAGATGAACTACAAAAACCGGATGCATTTGCCAATGTTATAGAACTTATGATCAACTCATATTCATTAACAGGAGAGGAGAAATTTCTTAGACGTGCGGAATACTTTGCGTGGACAGGAATCGATCTATTTCTTCCAGATGGAAATCCACTACCGATGGCTACCAATCAAAATAAACATTATGAGGCCATAACAGGTGGTCCTGATTTTATGTATGCTCTATTGCAATTATATAATCTGTATTGATGTGAGGGAAATGCAAAGAAGCTTCATAGAGATCAGCAGATTCCCTGATATGAAATTGGAAACCTATAATGAGGGGTACTTGTCCATTCCAGTTGCACAATATGAAATCCCATACAGGGCTATGGTTCCGAAATTTGAAGCGTGTGAAAACCTTATCGTTCCAGTTTGTATTTCTGCCAGTGCTATTGCAATCGCATCTATCCGGATGGAACCCCAATACATGATTATGGGCGAATCGGCAGGAGTAGCGGCATCTATGGCGATAAAATCGAATAGAGCTGTTCGACAAATCGATGTCTAAAGCTTACAACAGATACTAAAAAATAACAACCAAGTACTCTCATTAAAGGAAAATCCATACGATATCTGGAATTTGGAAAATGAGATTGTGATCGACAATAACTTGAAAGGATATACTTTCTTTACCGGAGACTGGTATGAGGAAGAAACAGTGCACAAAGGCCAATTTGAGATGAATTTCCGGTTTAACCCTAAAGGAAAAAGCAAAGATAAACTCACTAGCAATTGAATTTGGTCATCATCCTGCCTGCCTATTCCCCTTCCACCACCAATTCACCAAATTCTGCCACCTTTTTTAACACGCTTCCCGTTGTCTGATGCCAGATAGGGCGAATTGAAAAGCCTGCCCTCTTGACTGCCCTAGCTACCCAAACATTTGAATTGTTGGGAAAATAATAGGATGACCTTCCCTTGTAAAAATGGCTGCGTTGGTAAAATCCTTCAGCAACAGGGATTATTTTTTGGTTTTCATCCAGCATGAATTCATCTACCAAATACAGGCACAGCTGAAAAAGCTGATCATCGTTAAGCGCTATTTTTACGACATCCGTTCGATAATAAAAATCTTCTACCTTTCGATGAATGGGATTTATATGCAATGCGGAAGAAGTAGGCCAAAATACAGCCTTAAAAGCATACCAAAGATGAAATCCCGGGTGGGTAAAAAAATCTTTATCTCCCCATCCTATTTCCAAAAAATTTGCATCGGAATAGTCATGGCCTTCATGCCACAGGCTGTCAGGCAAAGCGTAGCCCGGGACAACAATTCCTGTGTGCCAGCTAATGCTGCTGACATAGACGACGTGAATGTCGTTCGACTCCTCCTGGAAGTGATCCGGTGGATCAGCAAGAAGTAATATCAAAAATAAACTCAACAACTTGATCATAGAGGGTTGATTAATGGGGAATCGATTATTCAGTTGTATGGAAAGTTTGATTTCAAGATACCTGATTTCAATGTAATCCTATTTGATACTCCTCAAAAAAAGCAATTATTTTTGTCAGTATTTTTCTTTTGGTCATAAATAACTATAAATTTAACAAAATATAAATAATGTATACGGTATACATTGATAGTAAAAACTTTGAGACGTCCACATGGCATTCAAGACCAAAATGAGCTTTATCATACCTGTAATGGTTTTTTGGATGTCTATACCCTGCGTATTTTCCCAGCAACATAACCTCCCATTGGGAGAAGAGGTGATTTTTCCAGACCCGAATGGAATAAACACTAATTCAGAAATTACCGGTGAATTGAGACAATGGCATAAAGTAACGCTCGTCATTGATGGCCCTAAAGCAAGTCAATTTGGACAAACGTTACTTGTCGTGGACGATGAGAATGCCACAGTAAATTTGGATGTAAGACCCAATGCCGGCCCTCCCGGTAGGCTTAGTTTTATGCATCCCAATCCCTACATGGATTATCGGATGACGGTTACCTTTAGGCACGAGTCCGGAGAACCTGTTTATCAAGTCCCCGGATATTTCGCTGCTGATGGAAATGCGGCCGAGACAGGAGCCACTTCGGGTTCTAAATGGAAAGCTCATTTGTCACCTGATAAAACGGGATTATGGGAATGGGAAGTATCTTTTGTGGCTGGTGTGGATGTTTCCTTGGATGCCGAAAAGACGGGCCGTTCCTATAAGCCCTATGATGGGATGAAGGGAACTTTCGAAGTAGGGCAATCGGACAAGGATTACCCTGATTTTAGGTCCAAGGGAAGGCTCACCTATGTTGGTCAACGGTACCTACAGTTTAAGGGAAATGGCGAATATTTTTTGAAGGCAGGCACGGATGCCCCTGAAACCTTGTTGGCGTATGCGGATTTTGATGGTACCATGACCATGCATGTTCCTGGAAACCGGGGTTGGATTGGACCCGAAAATGGGCACGGGCTTCATGAGTACGCTCCGCACATTCGGGATTGGAAGCAGGGGGACCCAACTTGGAGGGGAAACAAGGGCCAAGGGTTGATTGGAGCTATCAATTACTTATCAAGCAGGGGATTAAATGCACTTTCTTTTATGACCTACACGGGTGGTGGGGATGGTGAAAACGTCTGGCCTTGGGTTTCCAGAAATGATAAGTTGCATTTTGATGTTTCGAAGCTAGACCAGTGGGAAATAGTATTTGGTCATGCCCAAAAAATGGGTTTGTTTCTCAATTTTAAGTTTCAGGAACAAGAAAACGATTCAGGTTGGCCACATAGGTCAGGGCTTAGCCCTAAAACTATCATTCCTGAAGCGATGGATGGTGGTGCGTTGGGTAGGGAAAGGAAATTGTATACCCGCGAATTTATCGCACGTTTTGGTCATCATTTGGCCATGAATTGGAATTTGGGGGAAGAGACACAGATGAAGCCGGAACATATTCGGGAGTGGTCTTGGTACATACAGCGGTTGGATCCCTATCACCATCATGTGGTGATACATACCCTTGGCTCTTCTTCGGGACATGAGAACACCTACCCTTATCTTACAGGAGAGCAATCGGCCATCACCGGTCCAAGTATGCAAACCCAAAGGTACAGGGATGCCCACTACTTTACATTACGCTGGATACGCGCTTCTAAGGAGACTGGTAAACCCTGGCCGGTGTCCTATGACGAGCAAGGAAACGGATGGTGGGGGGTGCCTGCGGACCCCGGATTTGAAGATTGGGACAAGGAATTGGGTTTTGACGCGTTGGATGTTAATTCCATGGATATAGGAGGAACAGGGGAAATTGCGGATATACACGAAATCCGGAAATATGAAATGTGGCCTCATTTTATGGCAGGCGGATTTGGAGTGGAACTATATTTCGGCTACAGGCCGGTACATAATGATCTCGATGCTGAAGACTTCAGAAGTCGAGAGATAAGCTGGGGGTATGCTAGAAATATCTTGGAGTTTTTCCACAAAAATGACGTTCCATATTGGAAAATGGAGAACCACAATACGCTTGTAGGAAACGAAAGGGATGATAACAGCAAGTATTGCTTTGCGCAATCAGGGGAGCTATATTTAGTTTACTTGCCAGAAGGAGGGTCAACTTCTCTCGATTTGACGAATGCTTCAGGTAGCTTTAGTGTACATTGGTATGACCCCAGAAATGGGGGTAACTTGCAAAAGAGCAGTTTGGAGACGGTGAGGGGTGGAAATGTGGTAGAAGTTGGCAAAGCCCCTTCGTTACCAAATGAGGATTGGCTGGTTGTGATTAAGCGGGAGTAAAAGACATTTTGAAACTATTTTAGTATTTTTCTTGGCTTCGACCTTAAGCCGAACATCAAAAAGGGCAATAAAGGTGTGTCTGGTTTAGGACTTCAAGAACAAGTTCGATCTTAATATTGATATCACAGCATTCTTTGGTGAATATTCATTATCGCATCGGTAGCCCTTTTTTTAATCATTCTTTTTGATCAGTTTGACAGGTTCTGTTCTAATAAAAGACATATTATGGGCATAGGCATAGGTATATTAGCCAAACACATAATTGTGTGGTTTTACTTTCGACTGGAGTTGTCTTTTTCCGTGCTTGTAATGACAATTCAAAAGATTTTTAGTCAAGATTCCGCAAAAAATTAAATTAGTATTTTTTAAGTGGCTTCACCGTACAACTGGCTCATACAAAGAACGAATAAAGCAAAATTTTTTTGATAAGGTTTGTTCGTCAAAGTAATTTTCATACATTTATCCAATATAAAAATGTATACAGTATACGGTGTGTAAAAGTCATTCGCTGACCATTCTATCGTACGAAGAATACCAATAAAACAATGTGATAAGCGGGGACTGCCCTAAATGGGGTTACCGAGCTATAGAGAAACTATAGTCTTATACTACAAAATTGTAAAAAGAGATGGAAAAGGAACCGCTGGTTAGGTTCGGAATTTCGCATTGAGAGTGGTGCAAAATGTGTAGATTCAACCATCGATCTGTGTTTAATAATCTTAACAAATAGTATGCAGTTTAATAAATCGTATTTTCTAAAAGGACTAGCCTTATCAGGCGTTGGTTTGTTTTTCATTTCCTTTATTGTCTATCCGTATACGGCTGAGGAAGATGTCCCTGAGGAAGATAGGGCTATTTTGCTTTGCTCAAGTACACCGATCAAGCGAAATGAAACCGGGCTGAGCCTTTCTATTTACGCCGACACTACTGAAATCGATATGCAGACAGAAGGGGTCGAACTAAGCTATTCCATTTCTGAGATACGTGCTAAGGCAGGAAGTGTTCTGCTGATTCGATACATCAACAAAAGTGATATGAGTCATAACATTGTGTTTGTGAAAGATGAGGAAGATATCCGTCCGGTAGGCATAGCGGCACTTCAAGCCATGGGTAGTGACTGGATCCCGCAACAAGAAATGGATCGGATATTTGCGTATAGTAAATTGGCTTATTCCGGAGATACAGTAGAATTATTCGTAAATGTGCCTCCCCCTGGTACCTACCCATACATCTGCACTTACTCTGCGCATTGGACACAAATGCAAGGGCGGTTAATCTCAACAAAATAATACCTAAACTATCAGGGTATTGATTCAATCAAAAAGGAATTGTAACTAAAAAAGCTTCAACTCATGGGTTTCAAAAGGAATAAAACATGCAGTGAAATGTGGTACGTAAATTTTATAAGTGCCTTTCTTCTAGTTTACATTATCGGTTCATTCTTAGAGATCAACGCGTTAGGAAATCATAAAGTATCGCATTCTGAGACCTGTTGATAATAATAACCCCATGATACCCTTAGCCCAATCTAATCGTCTGAAATAATTTTCTGATATAGTCCATAATTTCATACCGCGTTTGTTAAAGTAACTGACAGCGTTTATTCTGCATTCCCAAAAGTATCCATGAAAAACTTATTTAAACACCTTCTACTTTCTTCAGTCATCACGCTTACACTCTTACTACGCGCTTATCAGCCGCTTCATGCCCAGTTTCAGCCTTCGGACAACATGAACCCGATGAACCATGGACCCTTTGTTACATCGACAATTGCGCATGATCCGCTTACTACGAGCAGCATATTCGTTAATAAAGGCATTGCTGTCAAAGTTGGAAAGGAATCAAACGCAGTACTGACGTTCGATACCGATTTATTACGTGTGGCAAGTGCTTGGACAGGTGGGTTTCTTCATTGGTACTTAGAGCGGGATGGCCTCGAGAATTGGCCTAGTCCGGATGGTCTCACCCACTTCGAAACGAGTAAAACGCCTGGCTGGTCTATTGATGGAAATTTCAAAGATCCGAGATCCTGGCCCTATGGACCTATTCCCAAAGAGCAGGGTAGGTACAAAGGGTTGTATATCAACGGAGAATCAATTCTTTTTTCTTATTCCGTTGCCGATAGTGACATTTTGGAACTACCAGGATTTGAAGAGGTAAATGGTAATCCAGTATTTACAAGAACAATTAATCTGACTCCCACGGAAAAGACTTTGTCCTTACGGGTGCTTCAAGTGCCTGAAAATGCTAAGATTGAGGAGTTTTCTCTATCCGGTTCAAAGGAGTATATTATAATCAAGGTCGGCAATCAAACTCGTTCTATGGGGTTGCAGCGTGGAGGTGATTCGGAATCGTCTTGGAGGATACAAAACCGCCATCTTATCCTAGATCTTCCCGACCTAAAGCAAGCCCAAAGATTTAAATTAGCAATCGGCCCCGTTTTGCCCGATGGCGGATCGGATTATATGGCCGATTACCTAAAAGAGGCTACACCCGTAGCCGAACTTGTGGCATTTACACGCCCGGGTCCTCCTCTCTGGGAGACACTTTCTACAAAGGCAGTGGTGGGTAAGAATCAAGGTGGCTTTGCCGTAGATGAGCTAACGATACCGGCTGATAACCCCTGGAAATCCTTTATCCGTCTTATGGACGTTGATTTCTTTTCTGATGGGCGCGCCGTAGTAGCATCACTTAGCGGTGATGTGTGGGTGGTTGATGGTATAAGGGAAAATCCGGAAACCCTTACATGGCAAAGATATGCCACGGGATTATATCAACCCAGCGGGGTAAAAGTAGTTGATGACCAGGTCTACGTAATCGGTCGTGACCAACTTACTAAATTGCATGACTTGAATAACGATGGATTTGCCGATTTCTATGAAAACGTTAACAATGAAATCATGGCCTCTACCAATTTCCATGCGTTTACACTGAATCTTGAAACGGACAAAGAAGGGAATTTTTACATTGCAAAATCAACACCATGGCCTCCTTTTTCCCGTGGTAAAGGACCTTCCAAAAATGCTGAAATCACACCCCATCACGGAGTTCTTTTCAAACTCTCGCCGGACGGGGAACAAATCGAAATAATTGCAACTGGACTTCGCAACCCGAACGGAATGGATGTAAGTCCCGAGGGAGAAATCGTTTATGCAGATAACGAAGGAAACTGGGTACCTACCGGTAAGGTACATCGGATCAAAAGAGGAGCCTTTCACGGCTTTATCCCGTCTGCGCATCAGGTACAAAGACCCGAATCTTTTGAGCTACCTATCATATGGACACCTCATTTTATGGACAATTCCCCGGCTAAACCGATGTTCATTACAAGCGATAAGTGGCCCGTTGAATTGCACGACGATTTACTTTTAGCATCGTATGGACGCGCAAGCCTCTCGCTGATTTTGAAAGAGGAGGTAGATGGCTTATGGCAGGGGGCGCATGTCACATTACCACTGATTTTCAAATCAGGCCTTGAAAGGGGACGTTTTCATACCGACGGTCATCTTTATCTTGCCGGGATGACAAGCTGGCAATCTATTGGAGAAAAATGGGGTTCATTTCATCGGGTAAGATATACCGGCCTTCCATTGGACGTACCTATTGCCGTTAATACCAAATCCGGAGGTATAGAGCTTCGTTTTAGCCACGTCCTAGATCCCGAAGCCGCGACAAATCCGGATAATTACAACTTCCAAAAATGGACCTATCCATGGACAAGCCAATACGGCACCCGAGGCAAGGTGTTTTCCGTGGATAATCCCGGAGAAACAAAACCGGATCCGGTACAGGTTACTCAGATCCGATTGTCTGAGGACGGAAAGTCCGTGTTTTTCGAGATCCCTACACTTACACCTGGAGCAGTGAACAGCTCCATCGGCATACAGGAGTCATTGCCCGATATGATTGAAGCCTCGTTAGGATGGGTTGTGGCAATTTCATACCAGATTTCCACAAAAGAAGGGGAAAAGCTGTCTCATACAATCCACAAAACTATCCACCGGGTCCCTTCAGAGCAATTTGTTCCCTAGCAGCCCCATATCGAAAGCGATTTATTCGTCACCTTAAACGTATATCTATGAGAATCTCTTTCATGTATCTCTTTATTTTAGCCTTATGTACTTCCTATAGACAGGGAGGATATCAGAAATATGCTGAAAAAGACGTGTTAGAGAACGTCACGGTAACGGAAGAAACGCGTTTTGATTACCTGACCTGGAAGATTAAAGCCGCCAATGGAACTTGGCACTTTCAAAAAAGGCACTCCCAAACGGCGGAAACTTCTACAGGATTTAACTCCGCAATTGACAAGCAAGGGCTAGATTGGATTGCCAATGACTGTATTAATAATAGGGAGTGGAGAGGTTGGCCAAACTTTGCATCGGACGGATTCGGACACCCCTGCCGTGGAGGCGGAGGATCATCCCAATGGGTAGGTTCCGATGGCAATCCAGTCAATTTTGATGAAACACTACGTGGAGAACACCTGATACTATCCTCCAGCAATGATAAATATAGTATTCGCTATCATTTCTTCCCAAGCCATGCTGCCATTGAAGTACTGGAAGCTAAAGATCCTTTCGCTTTTCTGTGGGAAGGGCCAGTCGGAGGAAAGATGGATATTGAAAACCAACACTATGTACTTGAAGATGGTATAGAACGTGAATTTGAACACGGTAAAGGACTAGGCTACCTCAATCCGGAATTTGGGAATAATTTCCCATCACCCTTCTTTTATTTCGTAGATAAAAATGCCGATCAAATCCTGTATGTGGGTGCGACTGGTGTAAGTGAAGGGGGAGACGAAGGATGGGTACAACCTAATAATATGGCGATATTTAGCTTTGGAAGAGATGATGATAAACATGCATTAAGGAATACTGAAGCTGTCGCTGTTTTCGGTTTTTTACCAAAAAAAATGGGTCATAAGGAAATTTCCAAATTTATCAATGGCCGTCTTGCCGATCCCTTTAAACCGGCAAAATGATCCAGTAAAGAGAGTCAGTAAAAGTAAGATACTATACCTGAATGTGGTGTTTTATTGAATCGACTGTCTTTCCTAGATCTGATAGTCCGATAATGAAACGAACAATAGATAGAACAATAAAAGCCCAAAACAATGAGAAAATTAATCCTAGTAATCACCCTTTTATGTTTGCTCCTGACAGGTAAAGACAAGTTACTCGCTCAGGTTACCAGTTCAATCACAGGAGAATTGAAAAAATGGCATCCGGTCACGCTAACTTTTGACGGACCTGAGGTTAGTGAGACGGACGAATACAATCCCTTTATGGGGTATAGACTTAATGTCACCTTTCGGCACGAAGGAGGCCAAGAGGTGTATGTGGTTCCCGGCTATTTTGCTGCCGACGGCAATGCCGCCGAAACTAGCGCCACCTCGGGAAATAAATGGAGGGTTCATTTTACTGTCCCTCAGACCGGAGAATGGAGCTATCAAGCATCCTTCCGCAAGGGAGAAAATATAGCCGTAAATGAAAGTTCAAGTGCTGGAGAACCTGTTTCATTCAATGGTACAAGCGGTACATTTTCTGTTTCAGAAACAGATAAAAAGGGTGTTGATCACCGCGGGAAAGGAATATTGCGGTATGTCGGTGAACACTACCTCAGGTTCGACAATGGCGAGTGGTTTATGAAAGGAGGAGCCGACGCGCCAGAGAAACTGTTGGGATACGAGGATTTTGACGGTACCTATACCCATAGCGGCCTGTCCAAAGATTATGGCGATAATTTGGTGTGGGGAACGACGCAGCATAAAGACCAACGCGGAGCTACGCCACTTAAAAAATACGAAGCACACGTTCCGGACTGGAAGGCAGGAGACCCTGTCTGGAAAGGAGATAAAGGAAAGGGGCTGATAGGGGGAGTAAATTACCTTTCTTCGAAAGGTATGAATGCCATGTCCTTTCTGACCTTATCAGCCGGTGGTGACGGAAAAAACACCTGGCCCTGGATTAGTCATACTGAAGTTGACCGATATGATGTATCGAAACTTGCCCAATGGGAAATCGTGTTTTCACACGCGGATAAAATGGGATTGTTTTTGCATTTCAAAACCCATGAAAATGAAAATGATCAACTGCTAAACTGTGGCAATCTGGGGCCCGAGCGAAAACTCTATTATAGGGAGCTAATCGCGAGGTTTTCACACCATCATGCCCTGAACTGGAATCTAGGAGAAGAACACGATCTTTGGGACGAGTTGAATGATCCTGAACAACTGAATGCCAAAGCAGATGCGAAATACATCCATAGCTTGGATCCATATCACCATCCTGTAGTCACCCACACCTTTCCCAACCAATACCAACAAAGCTATACTCCTCTCTTGGGCTATGAATATTTTGAAGGTCCATCAATACAGACAAACAGCATGCGTCCATGGCACAACTTCGAAATCATATCCTATTGGGTAAATGCGTCAAAACGGGCAGGGAGAAAATGGAATGTTTCCATGGATGAAGCAGGTACAGGATCACTTGGTGTTACGACAGATGACTATGATGACAACTACAACCAAGACGAAGCAAGGGCTACCTATTGGGCTACCATTGCTGCCGGAGGAGATGGGGTAGAATGGTATTTTGGATATGCTGAGGAACAAAATGACTTGAATATGGAGGATTGGAGGAGTAGAGATGCGCTATGGGACTATACCCGGCATGCAATGAATTTCTATAAAAGCAACAATATTCCTTATTGGGAAATGGAAAATGCCAATGATTTAACCCGAAGCGAAAAGGATTTTGTCTTTGCGAAAAATGGGGAAGTGTATGTAATCTATCTGCCATCCGGAGGAGGCGCAGCATTAAATCTTCAGGGTAATGGTGGCACCTACTCTATAGATTGGTACAATCCACGGACAGGTGGCAATCTTCAAAAGGGCAAGGAAATGATTATACAACCAACCTATTCCAAGGAACCGGCTTCTGTGCTTGCAGGATTGCCTAATATAAAAAAGCCCAGAATTCAGGGAGGCAATGCCATAGAAGTAACTGGGCCTGGTTGGGTAAACTTGGGTATGCCACCTACGGATGTGAAAGAGGATTGGGTAATTCTGGTGAGAAGACGTTAATGCATGTTGTCATACTAGCAAGATGTAAATCTAATGAAATTTTATGCTTCAGAACATCTATATCTTGCTTTTACATTTCATTTTGTAAATACAATGAAAAAACCAATAAGTCTATTATTGTTACTATTTGGGGCAAGTATTTTCGTGTTTGCCGGGAAACCGAATTTGCAGGTTCAGAAATGGAATCCTATAGATTTGGAATTTAAAATCAGATGATTCGTTGGTTAACACCGGCTATTGTCTTGCCAATCACGGGAATGAATATATAGTTTTCCAGGAAAAGGCAACTACTTTCAACCTGAATCTCGAAGGTCTGTCCGAACCTTTGCAAGCGGTTTGGTTTCAGCCATATTCAGGAAAGTATATGGAGGTTGGGAAACTAAGAAATGGTGCGGTTGAATTGACCCCGCCAACAAGTTTCGGAGCTGGGTCGGTTGTTCTGCATGTTAGTAAAATTCCATAAAAAATTCGTAATGCTTAAACATGAAATACATGATTTTTTACAAAGGCCCAAGAAAAGTTTTTTATAAATACCAAAATTTAAGTCAATAAATTATTAGCCAGATTAACAAACGCATCAAAAGCATAAAATTATGAAAAACTTCAAAATACTAGGCGCTCCAATCCTTTGTGCGATTTTTATTTCAATAATGTCTTGTCAGGCAGGGAAAAAAAATACTGTTGTTGAAATTAAAGGGGAACAGTTCTATGTCAACGGAAAACCTACTTATGAAGGCAGGGTATGGAAAGGAAATAAAATTGAAGGCCTTCTTATTAACTCGAGAATGGTGCAGGGGATCTTTGATGACCTTAATCCAGAGACAAGGGAGTTATTTAAATACCCCGACACTAACACCTGGGATCCCGATCGAAACACAAATGAGTTTGTTGAGGCCATGGACGAGTGGAAGAAGTATGGAATGAATTCGTTCACCATCAACCTTCAGGGTGGCAGTCCTACGGGGTACGGCAATAAAGCATGGGTAAATTCCGCCTTTCAGCCTAACGGGGAGTTGAGACCGGAGTTTATGGATCGATTGGAACGGATTCTCGACAAAGCCGATGACTTGAAAATGGTCGTGATGCTTGGAGTTTTCTATTTTGGACAAGATCAATATCTTGATGATGAGCAAGCTGTAATAAATGCGGTAAAAAATTCCGTGAACTGGGTGTTGGAAAAAGGATATAGAAATGTGCTGATTGAAGTGAATAACGAATGTGATGTCAATGTCTATGATCACGAGATACTGAAACCGGCTAGGGTCCACGAACTCATTGATCTGGTCAAAACCATTAAAAAAAATGGAAACAGGTTACTGGTCAGCACCAGCTACAAGGGAAATACTCCTCCTAAGCCAAATGTAGTAAAGTCATCTGATTTTATTCTTATTCATGGCAATGGGGTGAAAACCACCGAGATGATGGAGAAGTTAATTCAAGATACCCGAAATGTGGAAGGTTACCGTATAATGCCTGTGGTAATCAATGAGGATGACCATTATGATTTTGACAAGGAGCGGAACAATTTTACCGTGGCGATCGAAAACTACGTCTCTTGGGGATTATTTGACTTCAGAAGAGATGGAGAACCTTTTGAAGAAGGCTTTCAAAGTGTTCCGGTAGATTGGGGAATCAATTCCGAGCGTAAGAAAGGATTTTTCAACCTGGTGAAAGAAATTACCGGAGGAAAGTTTTAATTATCGGGTACATACATCAGGTGATTTATTTAGCAAAAATAAAAAGGATGTTTATAATGATGTATATTCCTTCAATTTCCCTTCTACTCGGCCTACTAAAATTAACTGGGTTTGGTAATTTCACCGAGGTAGGGATGGATCCACTCCCTTATTCTTTACAGCATTCGTCAGTAACGCAGGAGGCTGTATTTTCGCAAGTCCAAAATTGCCCTATATTTGCCGATCTTAGACAAGGGCCTGAAACATGGAACTTAAAGATTGAAGGTTTTTCGGAGGCCTATTTCGATCGGACGAGAGGGGCTATTGCGGTGAATACAATTGAACAGCCAACAGACAAGTGGGCTGCCGCGTCGACCGTGTTTAAGAAGCCTTCAGGAAAGTACACCCTCTGGTTTACTTCCCTCATGGAATCCGATGGAGAAAGTTCTTATGTTGTCCGGATTGACAATAAGCAGGTCATCAACTTTCAAAATCCCCGCATCCATGGAACGGATATTCCGGAATATGCTCCCCACATGGTGGAGGTCAAAAATATTTCCATCGAACAGGGGAGTACAATACAAGTAGAATTTCATCCCCATTCAAATGATTTGGTACCTGAGGGAAATGCCTATGGATTTGCCCGGGCAAGATGGAATCCCACGATTGAATTTATACGCCAATAAGAGAAATATATTAAAAATTCATTTATCATTTTT
>WGNT01000183.1 GCA_016124425.1 Cytophagales bacterium | reverse complement strand
ATACCCACGTCTCTCGAACGTCCTATCGTCGTATATGGAACATCCATTGCGCAGGGAGCCTGTGCTTCGAGGCCCGGGATGGCGTGGACCGCTATCATGGGAAGGCATCTAAATCGTACCGTTATCAATTTGGGCTTTTCTGGGAATGGCCAACTGGAACCAGAGGTTTTGGAACATATTGCCGCAAATAAAGCAGCGTTGTATATTTTGGATTGCCTTCCGAACCTGGTGCCAAATCTGAACAGAAGTGAAAATGACATCAAGGATAAGCTCATTTACAGCGTTAAATTTCTCAAAGAAAAAAATCCGGATATCCCGATTCTGATAGTGGAACACGCTGGATATTCAGATAGCCTTACAGACATAGAACGGAATGAGACCATCAGCCGCGTAAATAGCGTTGCGAAGGCTGTCTATCAAGAACTGCTTTTAGAGGGACATAAGGCGGTTTTTTTGCTGACAAAAGAGGAGATGAGCATGGAGGTTGATGGCACTGTGGACGGAACGCACCCCTCAGATTTAGGAATGAATCAGATCGCAGAGGCATATGTGGAAAAAATCCAACATATACTAGGTGACAAGTGATAGTACAGCTTGGGCTGTGTTAGCTTTTCGATAGGTGTTATTGTAGCTAGTGAAAAAGCGGGTGTTTTTACTTACCGATATACCCAGTAACAAACAATCCCCGGCTAGGACTCCACGGTATACCGATACATACCCCAGGCAAGCATCGGTTCCGCCATCGTCTACGCAACTTTGCATTCATATACGAAGGATAAAAGAATGTCTAAAAAAGCGGAATCAAATTGCCTGCAAGGAAGATAAAGTAAGGAACCTAAGATAGCTTGCGTACACGATTGCAGCGAATTTCTTCTTCCAATACCAAAACTTCCTGAATTAAGCTGTCCGCGATTCGTTCGTGGGTCACATCAAAGCTGATTGATAACTGCCGTACATGGTCCGTAGGGTATATCCCCTGTTGATGCAGTAAACGCTTAAAAAAATGGATGGAGATGTCTAAGTGTTGGTTGGAAAAAGCAAGAACGGGAAGTATTTTTCTGAAAAAATAAGTTGCTTTTTCGGTATTTCCAGACTGAAAGGCATTATATATTTCGGTGTAGATCCAATGCATTCCTGTAGGCATGAATGCATGAACCCCTCTTTCGAGGCCCTCAATTAGCTGCGTAACGGCCCATCCGCCACTAAGATTCAGCCTTCCCATTGTAAGGTCTAGGAGCCGTGAATATTTTGGCCCTGCGGGTACCGTTTCTACTTTGAGGCATCGGAAGTGCGGAACCTGCTCAAATAGTTCCACGATCAGTTCATCATCCAGGCCATAACCAGTTGCACACCAGTCTTGTAACATGATTGTATCCACTTCCAATGCAGCCAATGAATAAAAATGCGCCAAAAACTGCTCCTTTTCCGTAAATGGAATCTGAAACATCATGTTTTTGCATCCGATGGATGAATACGCGCGAACTATTACCTTGGCATCGGCAAGGGGAACGGGGCCGGTAGCCGCAAATACCGGTACCACTCCATTAACCGCCTCGCAAACGGCTTCAACCATACCCATTTTCTCGGCTCTCGTTAGTTTGCTTACTTCAGCGGCCAAGGCAGGTACCAAAAATCCAGAAACACCTGCTTTTAACGCATGTGCAACATTGTTTTTAAGAGCCGGAAAGTCGACCTTATTCCTGCTGGTAAAGGGCGTATTTAACACGGAGACTATTCCAAACAACGGATAGCAAGTTTTGTGCATCTTAGCTGGTTTACGAATGAACAAACAGGTTTTTCGCCGAATGTATGAACTTTTCTCGTAGTAGCTGGATAGAAAACATAAATCTTTCGAGGGGAATATTTGGCTGAACCAAAGGATAGTTTATATTTGAAGTTAGTAAGCGAATAATTATCCGTCATCACCCGCTTGTCACGATCATATTTTGCACAACTTCCTTATTATCAACCCATGAATAAACCCATTGTTTCTCCCCAGCAGCGTCTTGTTTCCCTAGACGCGTACAGGGGCATTACCATGTTTTTGTTGATTGCTGAGAGCGCTTTAATTTATAGGGGCCTCTTAGAACTCTACCCTGAAGGTACTTGGCTTCATGGTTTTTTTATTCAATTTACCCATCATCCGTGGAACGGCTTGCGGTTTTGGGATTTAATCCAGCCCTTCTTCATGTTTATTGTAGGGGTAGCGATGCCTTTTTCACTCAATAGGCGCCTTGCCCAGTCGGAAGACCGAAAAAAAGTAACCCAACATATCCTAAGGCGTTGTCTATTGTTGTTCTTGTTTGGAACGGGGCTGCATTGTTTTTACAGTAAAGCGTTGGTTTTTGAGTTATGGAATGTCTTGACGCAACTTTCGTTTACCATCCTGTTTACGTATCTATTTATTAAGAAGCCATTTAAGGTGCAGCTCATCGTTTCGGTTGCTTTATTGGTCCTCACAGAGGTGCTTTACAGAATTTATCAACCTGAGAGTCCTTTCGTAAAGGGGGAGAACTTCGGGTCTTTTACGGATATGCTTTTGATGGGCAAGATCAACAACGGTGGCTGGGTCGCGATCAACTGTATTCCTACCGCTGCTCACACGCTGTGGGGTGCTATGTGTGGAAACTATCTCCTTAGTGACAAATCAAGTACTAGCAAGATCCGAGCCTTTGCCGTTGCAGGTCTCGTGGGTTTGTTGATTGGGTATGGTTTAGACTGGTCAGGCATTACGCCGATTATCAAACGAATCAGTACTTCTTCGTTTGTATTTGCGTCGGGAGGATGGGCGTTGTTGGCCTTGGCGTTTTTCTACTGGCTTGTGGACATCAAAAAGGTTCAGTCATGGACTTTCCCTTTTATTATTGTAGGGATGAACCCAATCTTTATTTACCTGTTTGCCGGATTGCTGGGCAGGTGGCTTTTCGATTTCCTCAGTATATTTAGCTATGGATTTCTAGATCCTTTGGGGCTTTCCGAAACGCTGCTTTTCTTTGTCAATGCATGCTTGACCTTAGCAGCCTTTTGGTATTTGTGCTTCTTTCTTTACATAAAGAAAATATTCTTCAAGATATAAGACAGCTTGTGTAAAAACACGGCCATCAAAACGATATTTACCTTACCTTCCGAATAATATAATTTGACAATAAAATCGATTTAGCCACATTATGAGTAATAACAGAAGAGATTTCCTTAAACTTTCGGGCCTCACGGGAATGGGCCTTTTGGGAGCTGGATTGGCTGGTTTCAGCCCGGAACAGCTGGATCAGGTATACGCACAGAGCCAACGTAAGCATGCACAACGGTTCAACATGTCAGGATATGCGGCGCCCAAATTAAACACCGTGAGGGTGGGGGTAATAGGACTGGGAATGCGCGGTCCAGGAGCTGTGAACCGATTAAGTAAAATCGAAGGCGTTGAAATCAAAGCATTGTGTGACCTAAGGCCGGAAATGGTGGATAAGGTCATGAAGAGCTTAGAGGGAACAGCCCACAAGCCCGTGACTTACAGTGGTACCGCTTATGCCTGGAAAAAACTTGTTGACAGAGATGATCTTGATTTAATTTATATCGCCACCCCTTGGCAGTGGCACACGCCAATGGCTGTTTATGCCATGGAGGCAGGAAAACATGCGGTGTCTGAGGTACCTATTGCCGTTACCCTAGAAGAGTGTTGGCAATTGGTGGAAACCTCTGAGCGCACAAAAAAACACTGCATGCAGTTGGAGAACTGTTGCTACGATTTCTTTGAGCTGATGACGCTGAGCATGGCTCGAGATGGATATTTTGGGGAAATCATCCATGGAGAGGGCGCTTACATCCATGATTTGTTGGACTTAAATTTCAAAAAGGGCACAGGATACCAGGAGATGTGGCGCCTGCAAGAGAACTTTAGAAATGGAAACCTTTATCCAACACATGGATTAGGCCCTATTTGCCAAATTATGGATATTAATCGCGGCGATCAAATGGACTACCTGACCTCATTGTCGAGCAACGATTTCCATATGAAGGCGCATGCTGAAAAACTGGCCGAAGAAGACAGCTTTTTCACTTCCTATGCCACAAAAAAATACAGGGGCAATATGAATACGACGGTGGTTAAAACCAAAAAGGGTAAATCGATCATGATTCAACATGACGTGTCCTCTCCCCGCCCTTACTCCCGACTTCATTTGGTAAGTGGAACAAAAGCTATGGCACAAAAATATCCCAAAGAGGGAGTTTCTTCCGGCCACGGTTGGTTAGAGGAAGCGGATATGAATGCCCTTCAAGAAAAATATACACCTGAGATCGTACGTAAGGTAGGAGAAATGGCCAAGAAAATAGGAGGCCATGGGGGCATGGATTTCATGATGGATTGGAGATTGATCGACTGTTTACGAAATGGGCTACCTTTGGATCAAGACGTCTACGACGGCGCTCTTTGGTCCGCCATTACTCCGCTTAGTGAATGGTCTGTTGCAAATCGGTCTAATTCCATTGATGTACCTGACTTTACCGGAGGTTCTTGGACCTCGAATACTCCTGTGGATATCACGCTTAAAGGTGGGGGAACAACAGGGGTTAGGGCATAGTAATGTTCCTTATTCCAATCGAAGGACGCTATTATCTAGTAATGAAGGACAATCCCGAGCGGATTGTCTTTTTTTTTAAAGATGATTTTGGATTCCTTTGTATAAATTCTGTAACTTATTGTCCTACCCAATCCCAACGCACATGAATCGTACTTTCCGTTTCTTTTTTTTCTTGTTTATTTTCCATAGCAGCATTTGTTACTCGCAGGAGACTTACTTTCCAGAGAAGGGTCTGTGGGAAGAAAAGACGCCTGAAATGCTGGGGGTAAATATAGAAAAGCTTCTTAAGGCAATGGACTTTGCACGGGCCGCTGAGAGCGAATCCGATAAAAATTTGAAAAAAGCACACTATTTGGGTGGATTTGGGAGAGAGCCCTTTGGGTTTCCCATCGGCCCGATGAAATCAAGGGGAGAAGCAACGGGGTTGATTATTTACAAAGGGTACATCGTCGGCAAATGGGGGACCCCTGATCGCGTTGATCTTACATTCAGTGTGGCGAAAAGCATGTTATCTTCAGTGGTTGGATTGGCAGTTGATAGGGGGATTATTGGGAGTGAAACGGATTTAGTGTTTCCGTACATGGCCCCCATTATTCCCTACGATCCACAGCTGGCTTACCGCAACAAGGCAGACCATCTTATGGAAGAAGATGTGTTTGACCTGTTTGATACACCGCATAATAGAAAGATCACTTGGGAGCATTTGCTCCGGCAAACATCCGACTGGGAAGGCACCCTCTGGGGTAAGCCCGATTGGGCGGACCGTCCCAAAGCTAGCTATTCATCGTCATGGATGGATAGGCCTAGAAATGAGCCAGGTACGGTGTACACCTACAATGACACAAGGGTTAATGTGTTAGCTCTTGCCGCACTGAACGTTTGGAGGAAGCCTTTGCCTGTTGTTTTGAGAGAAAAGATCATGGATAAGATTGGCGCTAGTCTTACTTGGAGATGGACCGGCTATGAAAATTCCTACGTTGTCCTGGATGGACAAATTATGCAGTCCGTCAGTGGAGGGTCCCATTGGGGAGGAGGGTTATTCATAAATGCCTACGATCAGGCACGATTTGGCTACCTCACCCTACGGGATGGTAAGTGGAAAGATGAACAACTGATTTCATCCGCATGGCTTAAAAAGTCCCGAACCCCCACTGCCGTTCAGCGAGGCTATGGGTTTATGAATTATTATTTGAATACTGACAGAAAAGAAATTCCGGCGGCCCCTGAATCCGCTTTCTTTCACATTGGAGCGGGAACAAATATGATCTATGTAGATGAGGAACATGAGTTAGTTATCGTAGCCCGCTGGATAAAGAACAGCGAGAAAGCTACTTTGGTGGAATTGATTTTGGATGCCTTGCCTGAGAAATAGGATTGTAGATTGTAGATTTAAGATTGTGGATTTAAGATTGTGGATTTAAGATTGTGGATTTAAGATTGTAGATTTAAGATTGTAGATTTTAGATTTATGATTTTAGAATTTGTAAAATGAAATGCACAGTCCTGAAAGGGCGAAAAAGGTTAGCCTAGGGTGATTAATAACCTTCTGCCTCCCGTAATTTCTGGAGTACCTCTTCCAATTTTCCCTGCTCTTTATAGGTGGATAGATCGAAGATTTCAACCCGCTTGAAGTCTATTGGATGACTTTCGCTTTGTAATGAAATGAACCCTTCTGCGATTAACTGACCGTCTACCTTTACCTCCGGATTATGGTTGCTGACATTGCCACCACCCATTTGAGGTTTATGGTAGGTAAGGACGGTGTCACCAGCGATAATATGGTGGATAATTGAATCCCCTAAAACAAGGAAGTCAGCTACTACCCACTGTTCGCCGTGGAAGGTTTTGGAACTGGAATTTAGACAATGGGAGGTAAACAATTCTCCGTCGATTACTACGTTTGTGCCGGGGGTACAAAGGTTGCTCGTGGTCCTGTTGTTTTCGCCATCGCCTCCTAGAAGTTGTCCTTCAATCGATATCGGAAAATCTTGGTCTTTCATCATAGTCTCAGGGTCTTGACCATGAAGCATGACGCCGGAGTTCCGGAGCGCCCAGCCTTCCCCAGCAGGAGCCTGATCACCGACAAAGCGATACTCCACCCGAAAAAGGTAATGGGAAAACGATTCGTCGAAGAAGATATGACCGTATTGCCTATCAAAGTCATCATATCCATCATACCTTACCTTCATCAACCCGTCTTCTACCCGGAAGGTGTTTGCGTAGTTGCTGTCTAGTTCGTGCTTCGCAATCTTGATTCTCCATCCTGTCATATCCTGACCGTTGAAGAGAGTTCTCCACCCATCGGCTAGGTTTATTTCTTCTGATTTATCGGGGGTTCTACAGGAAAGTAGACTAAGAAAAGATGCAAACGCGAGTAAACGGTAGATGGTCATAAATAAAACTGGATTGAATAGGCGTGGAAATTAGCTAAAAATATCATTTTTCGTACCAAAAAGCTCCATTATTTTCTAATTAAGTGCGCTTCATTAACAGAAAGTATTTAAGGCCATTTTGAAAAGTGGTCATTTTTTTATCTCTTGACTATTGATACATTCGACCTATTCCACTTATGCATTCACCACTACGCAAGAGAAGCTTAACTTCATGGTAGTGGACGCATTACCCGTTAACCGGCAAGCTTCCGCTTTTCAGATTATTAACTAAATCGGAAATAGTCGGTTACCTGCTTCTGACGAAAAATTTACGCACCGAACGATTGCTTGAACATTTTTTATAAATTTGTCCATGGTTATAATCGTCTATGGCGTCACAGGGAGCGGAAAAACTACAGTAGGCAAATTGTTGGCGGACAAGTTAAACATCCCTTTTTACGACGGGGACCATTTTCATACGGCCGTAAATGTGGAGAAAATGAGAAAAGGCATCCCTTTGACTGATGAAGATAGACTTCCCTGGTTGGAAAATCTTCAGGATCATATACAGACTTGGTCAAGGGAGGGCGGTGCCGTACTGGCCTGTTCGGCATTGAAGGAGGAGTACAGAAAAATCCTAAACAAGGGTGTTCAGCCCGTATGGGTCCTGTTGGAAGGAAATAAATCGCTTGTTAAGGATCGCTTAGATAATAGGGTTGGCCATTTTATGAATCCAGCGTTATTAGACTCTCAGTTTGCTTCATTCGAAGAACCCACCTATGGATTAAAAGTAGCCATATCCTCCCCACCGGAAGAAATAGTAGCACAACTAATCAATCTTTTAGAACACATGAACAAATTGTCTTCCTTCGGAGTGATTGGGATGGGGGTAATGGGTAAAAGCCTTGCCCTTAACCTATGCAGCAACGGCATATCGCTATCCATTTATAACAGACACATTGCAAACGTAGAAGAAAGAGTAGCTGCCAAAGTTTTGGCTGATAACCCCAACTTTACGGAGTTGCAGGGGTTCGATACGATTCCGGAATTTGTTGCGTCATTGGCGTCTCCGAAAAAGATCTTGTTGATGATTCCGTCTGGCGTGGCCGTGGATCTTCAGGTAGATGAGCTGTTGCCTTTTCTTTCGGCTGGAGATATTCTTATTGATGGTGGAAATTCCTTCTACAAAGACACAAATAGACGAGCTCGCTACCTCGCAGATAAGGGAGTTTTTTTTATTGGCGCAGGAGTTTCGGGAGGGGAGGAGGGCGCCTTAAAGGGACCTTCTATCATGCCAAGTGGCGACAAGGAAGCCGTAGAAAAAATACTGCCGCTTTTTGAGAAAATCGCTGCCAAAGATGCCTCTGGAAAACCATGTACCGCCTATATTGGCCCTGAGGGTTCCGGTCATTTTATAAAGATGGTTCACAACAGTATCGAGTATGCGGAAATGCAAGCATTGACAGAAGCGTATTTCTTGATGCGCAAGTACCTGAATCTATCTCCTGTGGAAATCTATGACGTGTTTAGGTCGTGGCAGTCAGGGGAAACTGCAAGCTACTTGCTGGACATTACCTGTGATATTTTGAATGTATATGAGGGGGAAGAGTTGTTGCTTGATAAGATATTGGATAGAGCTGCCCAAAAAGGTACAGGTAGCTGGTCTATAACGACTGCCCTCGAGTATGGCGTCCCTTATGGCGTTTTGGCAGATGCCGTTATGGCTCGTGCTGTTTCGTTTAGAAAAACCCAACGGATAGCGGCTTCACGTGCCTATGAAGTAAAGCCTGACCAACGTTCTAGCGCCAATGAACCGTTTTTGGCGGCGCTTAAGGATGCTTATCAGTGTTGTAGAGTTGTAAATCATGAGGTTGGTTTTAGCCTGATGAAAGAAGTCAGCGACACACACGGATGGGACTTGGACTTTTCTGAAATTGCGCGGATTTGGACAAATGGCTGTATCATCAGATCCAGCCTTATGGAATCGGCAGTTGGCTGGTTTGCTGAGGGGGATAGTTTGATGATGCATCCTGAAGTAATCCGAAGAATGAAGATAAGTCACCAAAAACTAGCCTATGTAGTTGCTGAAGGAATCACTCACGGCCTTGCTCTACCGGTTTTTTCCGCAGCTATTAACTATTTCTTAGGGGCAATCACGGCCGATAGCCCCGCAAACCTTATACAGGCCCAAAGGGATTATTTTGGCGCGCATACTTACGAGCGGGTAGATGATGCTTCCGGTAAGAAATTCCACACCATCTGGAAACGGTAGCCCCTGTCGTAATCCTCCAAGAAGTAGGGTAGTTTACCCTAGCAGTCACTGATAGGTAAGACAGAAAATACCTTGGCGGAAAAAGAAACGGACAAAGGGAATGGACGTTCAGTATCTCGAACTGTACAATGCCTATACTGGTAACTTCCATCAAGGACCAGCTTTATCACCAACTCCATCCGAATGTGGTTTGTAAGATATAGTCCAAGCTACGGGAGTTTTGGAAGGGTTGATTATCGTAATTTACGGTGATACCTGTCTTAATATAGAAATCAAGAGGTAGGTTGTAGGTTAAATCAAGCCGATAGTCTACCCTGACCCGGTCTTGTTCGGTGAGGCTAGGATACACAAAGATATTTGACAATATGCTAATATCCTTGACGTCAAATAGATTCAATTCCGATGCTACCCACGCTTCTCCGCTTGTTTTGTCCATTGTTTCTCCGGTATAATTTTCGTCATTATAGGCTAACCCGCCAAATAGCCGCCAATAAAATGCATTTGAATTCACAAAATCTTTTCCAAAGCCTACCATGGTGTTTAGACGAAGGTTTAGGGATTGCTCGTTATTATACAGGTACTCCATCCGACCCACGGTGAACCATTTTTTCTTGGTAAAATAAATCACCGTTAGGTTTCCGTCTCCCCGGCTTATTGCCTCGATATCTTCTTGCCTTGTCACCAGTTTGTTAAAGGCACCGTCAAAAGACCAGCGTTCTGTCATGTAGTTAAATCGGCTACGGGTGCTAAATTGACGTTGGTTCCTTGCACGTGTTAACGTCAAACCCAGATCAATGCCGGCGCTTAACCTGTCCAGGAAACCATCCTCTATTGATTTGATAAAGATAATTTCCCCTAGCGGAAAGGTATATTGCTTGTTTTGAAGGGTGGTGATTGTCAAGTAACCGGCTACCGGACTACTGATTTTCCCGTAAATTCGTACGATTGAGGTAGTCGATACGATAAAGCTAGACTCCGAAAACAGTCCCTGCACATCCTTCCACTTTACCCGAAAATCCGATTTCCCGTACTTCGTTTTAATCGTTAGAATGCTACGCTCCATGGATTTGATCTCCCCCAGTAAATAGTGACTAGTTTGCACAATGATGGAGTCATTTTTGGCACTACTTGCGAATGATCCCAGGCAAAGGATTAAAAATAATACAAGCACCTTGTCTCTCATTGTACTGCCTGATTTTTCAAAGGAAAAGTGGGAGCTTCCAGATATAAATACAGGCGATTAGCTACCTGATTTAAAGTGGTGGATTGGGTCAAATGCATCGTTCATCCGTGGGTTTCACACTGCTTTTCTGAAAATACATCCGTCGCACTAGGAACTCGCTGGGCTTATGAAAATGTAGTCACCATAGTGTTAAAAAAAGTCATGGCTTTCCGAAATTAGCTTTTTGCCAGAAGAGCCTTTCCCGTTTTGCAATAACGCATGTAATTCGTTTTGCCCACAAGATATAAAAAAACAATATAATGATTGTTTAGTCTAGGATTATTTTGATGAAATCGAGCATGCTTACTGGACAGGCAGGCATGACGTAACCGTAATACATTTGGATAATCATTATTGCGACCTGCCTGCCGGAGGCACGGATTTCACCTCGACTTTAATCGGGACAGGCAACCCCTATGGCTGATCGGGGAAGTAATTACCATTAAAAACAAACCCTAGACCTATGAAATTAACAGGATGATTCGTGTAATTTGCGAAAAAGGGGGCAGCCTTTAGACCTAGGTATTTCTTTGTTGATATTTGCCGATAAAGGGAGGAAGCTGCCGTTCTTCCCTTTTCCTGAATAGGCTAGTTTGGAACAACGCGCACAATGCCTTTTCCCTCAATACCCGCGTAAATCAACCCATCTGGCCCGATGACTACATTTCTTACACGGCCCATCCCGTCAATCACCCGCTCGCGTTTTACCACCTTGTTGTCTTCCAATGTAAGTTTCTCCAAGTAGGCAAAGCTGAGGGAGCCTACTAGTAGATCCCCTTTCCACTCGGGATAACTATCGCTTTCCACGACCGCGAATCCACTTGGCGCGATGGATGGCACCCAATAGTAGAGCGGTTGCTCCATTCCTTCCTGATGCGTTTTTTCTGTAAGCACAGTTCCGTTATAGTTGATGCCATAGGAGATAACGGGCCAGCCATAATTCGCTCCCTTTTTCACAACATTGATTTCATCGCCGCCACGGGGCCCATGTTCATGCACCCAAACCTCGTTGGTAGCAGGATGAATGATCATTCCTTGGGGATTGCGGTGCCCGTAAGAATAAATTGCCGATTTAGCTCCGGGTGTGCTTACAAAAGGATTGTCCGATGGGATCCTTCCGTCGTCATGTAGGCGATATACTTTTCCTCCATCCCGCTTTATATCTTGCGGATTTGCCTTCAAGTCTCCACGCTCTCCGATGGTAAAGTACATGTAACCATTCCCGTCAAAAACAATTCTGGATCCATAATGATGGCCTGCTTTTGAATTTGGGCCTCCTTTGTAGATCACTTCCAAATCTGTCAGCGAGCTCCCGTTGAGCTTTGCACGGCTTATTGCGGTATGGGAACCCTCTTCCTCACCTTCTTCAGAAGAGTAGGAAAAATAAATCCACCCATTGGATGCGTAGTCCGGGTGTACTTCGATGTCGAGCAGTCCTCCTTGTCCGGCTACTTTTATCGCAGGAAGGCCTTGAATCATTGTCTTTTTTCCTTCGTGAAAGTGGATCAATTCCCCAGCCCTCTCGGTGATCAACATGCTTCCATCGGGCAAAAAATCCATTCCCCATGGAACCTTGATGTCTTCTACGACTGTCTCTACCGTAAATTTATCCCAGGTTAATGCCGTGACTTCCGGTCCGTTTGGTGGTGTCTGGGCAAAACAAGCCTGACTAGCCAGCCAAAGTAATGCTATAAAATATCGTTTCATGATTTAAGGGTTCGAGTTTTCGCGTTAAATTCCGCAGGGGAAAGTTAGTTATTATAGTTGATAATACACCTGAGTTTTATATGAAGGGATTATTTTAATAGATCGGCCTTCATTTTTTGTACCCGGTCCTCAAGCGTTTCTGAACTCAGACTCGACCTAAGCCAAAACCCGTCCACCATAATGGGAAATCCAAAAGGGGTGAATTGCGTCGGATTCTTTACCACTATTTGCTGCCTATTTATTCGGCGGATGGCCTGTCGGATTTTGTCCTTTTCCATCTGTAGATCCAATACTTCCCGGTGGGCCTGTTGTAGCAGCAGATTGTCTGGTTCGTAAGATTCAAACACACTGTATAATATGCCTGAGTTTGATTGAAGGTGTTTCATGCCCACCGGCTTGCCTGGGAATCCCTGAAACACCATGCCGGAAATAGTTGCTATATCCCTGAATTTCCGTCTCGCCATCTCCGTTTCATTGATGCTGGTAAGAACGTCTTCCTCCAACCCCTCTTCATTGAAAAGGTCTTCCTCCAAGACATCTTCTATGGGAATAGGGCTGTCTGAGAGCAGCTCAAATCCATAATCGTTCATGGCCATGCTAAAGCTGATTGGATAACTCACCGAAATTCTATAGGCAACAAGCGCGGCCAATACCTCATGAACCATCCTTCCTTCGAAGGGATAAAACAGGACATGATACCCTTCTCTCGACCGGTTTTTTTCGATGAGAAAAGTCTCGCTGTCGGGTACTAGGGACAGATGCTGCTGCAACGCAAGAAGCGGAGCAACGAAGGCCACCTCTTCGCAATAGAAGTTTCCTTTCATGGCCTCTTCCAAAATCTTCCGCATATTCGATGCTAACTTGGAAGATAAAGAAATCCTGCCTCCCAGATAGGAATGGATGTTATTGCTTTTCCGTTTGGAAAGCTGAACCAGTACCGTTAAGTCTTTTATACCGATAAATTCAAGATTTCTTCCCGAAAAGAAAAAGCGATCCCCGGCTTTCATTTTGGCGACAAAGGACTCTTCGACCATTCCTAAGTAGGACCCATTTTTGAACCTTACTTTATACATAGGGGCACTTACGATAGTGCCCATGGACAAACGGTGGCGCATAGCCGTTCGCTTGTCCTTTATCCGATATAGCCCTGCATCATTAATCTCGACTTTGGAGAACTCGTCATATACGCCGAGCGCCTTTCCTCCTTTAGAAATGAATTGTAGAATCCAGTCAAAAGCTTCAGGGTCGAGCATTTTGAAAGAATAAGTACTTTTAACGACATCAAAGAGCGGATCCGGAACAAATCCGTCTCCTACGGAAAGTGTAACTAAAAATTGCATAAGTACATCGTAAGAAAGTTGTGGACAGTGTATGCTTTCCATATCCCCGGTTTCGATAGCATAGCGAAGAGCCGCAGCTTCTATGAGTTCCAGCGAGTTGGTTGGGACAAAATAGATAATGCTTGGTACGCCGGGCCTGTGGCCGGATCGACCGGCCCGTTGCATAAAGCGCGCCACGCCTTTTGGGCTTCCTATTTGTATGACGGCCTCCACTGGTCTGAAATCAACCCCTAGATCAAGGGATGAGGTGCATACAACCAACTTTAACTTTCCCTGATGCAGTGTTTCTTCCACCCAGGACCTCGTTTGCTGGTCCAAGGAGCCGTGGTGCATGGCTACCAAACCCGCCCAGTCGGGCTTGGCT
>WGNT01000086.1 GCA_016124425.1 Cytophagales bacterium | reverse complement strand
TGGCCTCTTCCGCTGCGTTAGCTACATTGAAAGTCATTCAGGAGGAAGACTTGTTAGCGGAAACCCAGGAAAAAGGGGAGTGGCTAACGAAGGAACTGGAGCGACTGAAGGTCGATTATCCCCAAATAGTGGAAATAAGAGGTTTGGGGTTAATGATAGGCGTGGTACTTGACCAACCGGCGGCACCCATAGTCAAACAGCTGATGCATAAGGGAATTATCGCCAATGCCACCGCAGAAACCGTATTGCGCTTGGTTCCACCATTAAATATCCCTAAAGCGGACCTGAAAACATTCCTTACTGCTTTCGCCGAAGTACTCACTGAAATCGCGGAACATGCCAAAAAATAAACGACGTGTGTCCATCATAGGCGCCTCAGGATATACAGGTTCTGAGTTAGCCCGAATTTTGATCAACCATCCAAATGTTTCTATTGCGCACATTACGTCTGAAACCCACACGGAAAAGCTGTTTTCGGACCTGCACCCTCAGTTTATAGGCAGGCTAGATACCCACTTAGTCTCATCAGAATCCGTACGACCGGAGGATCAAGACCTGTTGTTTCTAGCGCTGCCACATGGGGTATCCATGGAGTTTGTTAAAAGATGGTCAGCCGAAGGAATCAAGATTATCGATCTATCCGGCGATTTCAGACTTTCAGACGCAAGCATCTATGAGGCATGGTATAAGCAGACTCATGTCTTTCCAGAGGGTTTTGCCAAGGCTGTCTACGGATTACCGGGGCTGCACGAAGACCAAATATGTAGTGCGAACTTGGTAGCCAATCCCGGCTGCTATCCCACTGCGTCTATCCTAGCTTTGGCGCCCCTAATAGCCGGTCAATATGTTGATCCCAGACAGGTCATTGTGGATGCTAAATCAGGTACTACAGGAGCAGGTGTCAAAGCGAACAACACAACGCATTTTTCAAACGTAAACGAAAATTTTAAAGCATACGGACTGGGTACGCACCGCCATACGATAGAAATTGAAGAGCAACTCGGCGGACTGCATTCCTCGGGAACCGCTCAAGTTCAGTTTACGCCGCACCTGCTTCCGATAGACCGGGGAATTCTGGTAACAGCTTATGCCAATATGGACAAGGCAATCAATCAAAAGGAAATGACAGGTATTTTCCGCGAGTTTTACAAAAAAGCCCCCTTTGTCCGGCTAAGAAATGAAGCCCCGGCGGTAAAAGACGTACGCGGAAGCAACTTTTGCGATGTCTTTCCCTATGTCGACGACCGCACCGGGAAACTGATCGTTGTCTCCGTGATCGACAATCTTGTAAAAGGAGCCGCAGGACAGGCAGTGCACAACATGAATCTCATGCTCGGTCTAGACCCAACCGCCGGATTGAAGGATATTCCCATGAAACCATAGTTTTACCCATACTACAGACGAAATGATTAAAAATATTACCAGTGTAAAAGGAATAAAATGCTGGGGTGCCCATTCTGGCGTAAAATCGATGCGCAGGGATCTAGCCATCATTTATTCCACCGTGCCTGCGGCAGCAGCTGCCACCCTTACCCAAAATAAGGTACAAGCTGAACCTATTAAAATAACCCGAAAGCACCTGAAAAACAACCGGGCTCAAGTAATCGTCTGCAACGCCGGAAATGCAAATGCATGCACCGGCGAACAGGGGCGACTCGGCGCAGAAGCAATGGCCGAGACAGTCGCCGAACTGCTGTCGATTCCGAAGGAGGATGTGATTGTAGCCTCTACCGGTCTGATTGGAGAAAAATTCCCTACAGAAGAAGTCTTGGAGGGAATCAGGACCAATATTCCCAAACTCAGTGACAACCCCAAAGCAGGTTCCTTCCTTGCCAACGCCATATTAACGACAGATACCTTTGCCAAAGAGGGCTTTGTCGAATTCGAATGGGAAGGCAAGACCATCTCCCTGGGTGGTGTCGCCAAGGGATCTGGGATGATTCATCCCAACATGGCAACCATGCTCGCTTTTGTTGCCACGGATATTGATATAGACGAGAAGCTGCTTCAGAAGACCTTGACGCACTGCGTCGACCGCTCCTTCAACATGATAACGGTGGATGGAGACACCTCGACGAACGATATGGTAGCCGTATTGGCTAACGGATTGGCTGAAAATCCCAAAGTGACATCATCTGAAGATCCGTTATACAAGATTTTCCAAGAGAAGCTGCAGGAATTATTGGTCCACTTGGCAAAACTCATCGTTTCTGACGGCGAAGGAGCATCCAAATTCATTGAGTACAGGGTAACCAAGGCGAGGTCGGAAGCCAATGCAAGGTTGTTGGTAAGGGCCATATCTGACTCGCTCTTGGTAAAGACGGCGATGTTTGGCCGGGATCCGAATTGGGGCCGTATTATTGCCGCCTGCGGCAATGCGGGCATTTCGTTTAACTATAGAAAGGCGAACCTTTATCTGGGGGATAGCGAGAGTATGGTAATGGTGTTAAAAAAGGGTACGCCCACTGATTTTGATAAAAACTACATGAAAAAACTGCTAAGGGACTCCAACCTACGGATTCATTTGGAAGTAAATACAGGCCGAGAGGAGGCCATCGGATGGGGTAGCGACCTTACCACGGATTATGTGATGTTTAATTCCGTGTATTCTACGTAAAGCGTTGTTTTGCTCCGACTTTTTATCCAAATTCGGCCATGAAAAGTAGTTTATGGATGGCCATGCTGCTATGCGGCAACGTCTTTTGGGCAATGGGACAGACACCTTTTCCCACCCTATTTGAACGGAGTGGCGGAACGCAAACCCCAGATTATGCCGAAGTAATTGCCTATTTTGATCAACTGGCCAGTCAGTCGGAAGATATACGTATGATACAACGTGGGACTACTGATAGTGGGTTACCGCTACATGTAGTCCTTTTTGATCCAGAAAGAGATTTTGACCCTGATCAGTGGCACGCAGATGGAAGGCTGGTGTTTTTTATCAATAATGGCATTCATCCCGGAGAGCCGGATGGTATAGATGCATCCATGATGCTTCTGAGAGATTTGGTATCGGGTGAAGTATCACTGCCTCCTCATACCGCATTGACCATTGTACCCATTTACAACATTGGTGGCCACCTAAACAGAGGGAGCTATAGTAGGGTAAATCAAAATGGACCTGAAGAGTTTGGATTCCGTGCCAATGCACGCAATTATGACTTAAACAGGGACTTCATTAAGGCGGATACCCGAAATGCGCGGTCCTTTCAGGAACTGTTTCACTGGCTTCGACCTCAGGTTTTCGTGGATACGCATGTAAGTAACGGGGCGGACTACCAGCATGTAATGACCCTGATTTCCACCCAGCATAACCGTCTTGGTGGGAAGCTTGGAGAATATTTATTGGAAGGTATGGAGCCGCAGCTGTATGCACATATGGAGGAAAGTGGATTTCCGCTGGTTCCTTATGTGAACGCATGGGGTGGCAAACCCGAGGATGGATGGCCGCAGTTTAAGGATAGTGGCAGATACAGCAGCGGCTATGCGGCACTTTTCGGTACACTGAGTTTTATGCCTGAGACGCATATGTTAAAACCATATGCAGAAAGGGTTGCCTCAACCTACGCACTGTTTATGGCATTTTTTAAGGTTTTGGAGCGCGATGCATCCAGCATCGTAACTATGGCCAAAGAAGATCAGGCAGCTCTTTCCCGAATGGACGTTTTTTCGTTAAACCACACGCCAAACCGGGACAAATTTCGCTGGATCACCTTCAACGGATACCGCTCAGGCGAAAAACCATCGGAAGTTTCCGGACTTCCCCGACTTTATTATGACAGGGATCAACCGTTTACGCAACCTGTGAAATTCTTTCATGAGTATGATCCAGGACTTTCCATAAAAAATCCGAAGGCTTATATCATTCCGCAGGGCTGGCATACGGTAATTGAAAACCTTGCTAGAAACGGGGTGACTACGGAGCGCTTATCCCAAGACACAAGTATGCTGGTTAGCCAGTACCATATTGCTGATTTCCAGACCACGGGATATCCCTATGAAGGCCATTACCTGCATAGCAATGTTCAGCTAACCCGTTCCGAGGTCCTTATGCAGTTTAGAGAGGGAGATTACCTCATTCCGATGAATCAGATCCGCAACCGGTACATTGTGGAAGTGTTGGAGCCGCAGGGGGAAGACAGCTTTTTTGCATGGAACTTCTTCGATACCATTTTGCAGGCCAAGGAAGGATACTCCGCCTATGTGTTTGAGGATTTGGCGGCCAGCTACCTGCGTGAACACCCCGAGCTGTTGTCTGCTTTGGAACAAGCCAAAAGGGATGATCCTGCTTTTGGCCAGAATGGGCAGGCCCAGTTACGTTGGGTGTATGAACGTTCTCCATGGAAAGAGAAGGAGCATAACCGGTATCCGGTTTTTCGGATCGAATAGGACGGTTTGGTAGGCTATTGCCTAATTAGTAGCCTATCGGAATTCGGTAGGCGGTCCGGAAGACTAGCATACCCAAGTGGAACGGTGATTGACCGGTATGCTGATACCTTAGGCCTATTTCCACCATGTCGAACACATATCCCGCTTCCGCTGCAAAACCCAATTCAGTTGATGTTGTGTTGTCGCTAGATTGGCTGATGCGGCTGCGGGTTACGTGTAAGGCTGCTCCTAACTGTGGTTCAAAAAAAACCTTATCTATCGTAAACCGATAGCCTAAAAATGCCGGGATGGCTTGAAACGAGATGTTGTCTCCAGCTGGAAGAATAAAATTGGTACTTAAGGGAAAATACAGACATGCTGCCGAAAGCGTGACCTGGCCACTCAGACCAACCCCTAAAAGACCTTTTACTGACGCGCCAAAACCCGCCGGAAATTGGTTTACATAATAGTCATTAATGGTAATGCCCGCATCCAATCCTAGGTTTAGGTAGTTTTCACCCACTTGGGAGAAGGAATGCTGGTAAAAAAATATACCGAGCAGGAATGTCAAAATATATCTTTTCATTCGGATGTTTTTTGGTTGCGCGTACAAATTAAACAAAAATATTTCAGCATATTCGAATGTCTTTAGGTTTGTATCCCTATTGACGGTGAAAGTAGCGTATCATAAACCCATAAATTCCCCTTGATCCTTAAGATGAACCAACGGATTATAACCAACGACCTATTCAGAAGCTTACCGGGCATTTTTTGTTTGATTGCCGTATGCCTTGCCTGTGGCCAAAAAACCAGCAAAGAGGATCTAGCAGACAGTAGTACGTCAGCCGATGCCTGGATTGCCCCTGAAGAAGCTAACCATCGGTTGAATCCTTTTACGGATGAGGCAGCAATCGCCTCAGGAAAAGCGCTGTATGATGTGTATTGTTGGAACTGTCATGGTGAATCCGGTATGGGTGACGGTGCCGCAGGTGGGGCCATGGGGTCAAAGCCTGCGAATTTTCATTCGGCCTCTTTTCTTAACCAAAGTGACGGTGCGATTTTCCATAAAATCACTTTCGGAAGAAATGTGATGCCCGGATTCGGGGAACTATTGGATGAACAACAACGCTGGCAGTTGGTGGCTTATATACGCCATCTTGGCGCCGGAATGGCAGAAACCCTCGCCAATACGCCGGTTGCTTTAGTAGATGACCTTCGTGTTTCTCATTGGATGAAGGTGGCACCCAGAGCCATAAGAATTATCTACGATCCGGATTCACATGCCCTTTGGTATGCTACATTTGAAGGGGCCGTTTATCGGATTGGACTAGGGTCGGCATCTCAGGCTTCTGAACTGATTATCGACGCAGACGACCATGGAATAAACCGCTTGCAAGGATTGGCCTTACGTGATTCCACACTCTTTCTTTCGGGGAATATCCGAGTCAATGAGAATAAAGGGACTACCGGCTGGATGATGCGGGTAAAACTCAATGCGGATGGCACGAAGGAAGTATCCAAGGTCTTTTCGACGGTGGAATATGGGACGACAAACACGCCTTTTGATCACGGATGGAGCGCTACCCGGGTAAGCCCGGATGGGAAGCATGTGTACGTCGTCAGTGGTTCCCGTACAGACCATGGTGAAGTTCAGGACAATTTGGGAGCCTATCCTAACTCGCGGAGCGAGCCCTTGACAGCAGCTATTTTTCGCTTTCCGATTGACGCGAGGGATTTACTGCTTCCTAATGATGCGGAGGCGCTACGAGATGCAGGCTATCTTTATGCTGAAGGAATTAGGAATGCCTTTGATATCAACTTTGATAGGGACGGAAACCTTTTTGCCGTGGTCAATTCCGGCGATTACGACCAACCTGAGGACATGTTTTGGGTGAGGGAAGGACACCATTACGGGTTCCCTTGGATTATGGGAGGTATGGAGACGCCGCAACAATTTCCGGACTGGCATCCCGATCCGGAAAAAGATCCCTTTCTGAACACAGCCGCGGCGGCTTGGCCGGATGACTTCTACAATGATCCCGATTTTCCAAAACGCCCCGATGGCTTGGAGTTTACACCGGGAATGCACAATTACGGACCGGATGCTGCTACCTACAGAGACCCAGCTACAGGAACTATCAAACGTACGGCAGAAACTGGCCTTCCCGTAAGTACCTTTACACCACACTCTTCTCCCTTAGGGTTAAACTTTGATACTGATCTCAAGCTATCTGGGGACTATACCGGAGGTGCATTTGTCCTAAGGTATACAAAAGGCACGAAATCGGCGCTTATGAAACCCTTTACCGATCATGGGGAGGATCTGCTTCATTTGAAGATAACGTACAATGCCGCCAAAGATAACTTCGATCTACAAACCTTCCGTATCGCTGAGGGATTCACCCAGCCCGTGGATGCCGTACTGGTTGACAAGGATTTGTATGTAATCGAATATGGCGGACGTCAAAAAGGAGGAAATATCTGGAAAGTTAGCTTTCCCTAAACGTATATAATCATGAAGAACATTTTGAAAGCCTTGTTAGTCGCATGCTTTTTAATCCAATGGGGGTGCCAGCCAGCCGTTACGGAGGAGAAGAAGCAGCCGAACATTCTCTTTATCGCCATCGATGATCTGAATGATTGGGTTGGTGTCCTAGAAGGGCATCCTCAGGTGAAAACCCCGAATATTGACCGCCTCGCCGCCAGGGGTGTCCTTTTCGCCAATGCCCATACCCAGTCTCCGCTATGTAATCCTTCGCGCGCCGCCATTATGACTGGCATACGACCCTCTTCATCCGGGATATATAATCTTGCGCCACATTTTCGAGAGGTCGCGTTAACCCGTGACGCTGTCACGCTTCCACAGTATTTTCAACAACATGGGTATAAGACCCTGTCCAACGGCAAGATTTTCCATTCGTTGGGTAAGACACCCGATCAACGTACGGATTTTCAAGAGTGGGGGCCCATAGGTGGAGGTACCGCTGGTCACCCTCCTGCCAAACTTGTGGGGGAAACGCACATGGGTAATCACCCCCTTATTGACTGGGGAGTATATCCTGCCGAACAGGATTCTGTGCGCAATGACTATAAGGTGGCAACTTGGGCAGAGCAGAAATTAAGCGAATTGGGGCAGGAGGAAGACGGGAAGCCCTCTTTCATGGCCGTGGGATTTTGGTTGCCACATGTTCCGTTGTTTGCCACCCAAAAGTGGTTTGATCTCTATCCAGACGAAGCTGACATCGTTTTGCCACCGGCACCGGAGGATGACCGGGTGGATGTCCCTGATTTCGCTTGGTACCTGCATTGGTACTTGCCCGAGGTGCGGCTTTCTTGGTTAAAGGAAAACGGACAGTGGGCCGCTTTTGTGCGTGCCTATATGGCAACGATAAGTTTTACAGATGCGCAGGTAGGTAGGGTAATAGATGCCTTGGAGGCGAACGGCTTGGAGGATAATACTATTATCGTTCTTTGGTCGGATCACGGATTTCACCTTGGAGAAAAGGGAATTACAGGAAAAAATACGCTTTGGGAGCGATCCACACATGTTCCGCTGATATTCTCCGGACCTGGTATTCCTGAAGGCGTTCAAACAAACAAACCTGCGGAATTGCTTGACATTTATCCAACGTTGGTAGAATGGGCCGGTCTACCGAAAAAGGACGGTTTGGAAGGCCTGTCTCTTGTCCCGCAACTCAAGGACGTAAACGCGCCTAGAGACAGACCGGCAATTACCACCCATAATCCCGGGAATAACAGCGTGCGTTCGGAGCATTGGCGCTATATCCGCTACGCAAATGGGCAGGAAGAATTGTATGACCACCGTACCGATCCCCACGAGCACCATAACCTAGCTGCAGATCCAGCGATGAAAGGCGTAATTGCCGACCATGCCAAATGGCTGAGACCTAGCGATGCCCCACATGCGCCCGGACGTATGCATCGGGTCTTGGAGCAGGTTGATGGCCGCTGGATCTGGGAAAACACACCCATTGTCTGGGAAGAGCTGATCAAATGAGTGGTGAAGGTGATCAGCGGGGTTTTATACGATGTAGTGAAAACTTGTGGAATAAAGGATGTAGATGCCGGGATCGCTTGAAGATTCTCTTTAGATAAATTCGTGTTAAAAGAACAATTTTACCAACGATTATTTGTCTATTCGTATATATTTGGGGCCTTTCTGGTATTTAATAATGTTAAAAAAAGGGGCGGAATTCCTCCTGTAGTTAATAAATTTTTAGCAAAGTTAATTTTCGTTAAAAATAATGTATTATTTGACCGAACTTAAATAAAATTTTTTTTAAGTTGAACTTTTCGATTACCTTTGTGTTGTTAGTATATAAGACAAACATTGTAATGACGGACCTAAGTGTTCGAAGATGGAGAGGGTTACGGAAGTGATCTTAAAGAAGGTTCGAATCCTTCTGTTACAACTGGTTATTTTGGGTTTATTGTTAATTGACTAAGCTATGAAATTTTATTTCATAGCTTTTTTTTGCGCTTAGGGTTTTATTCTTCATTTCCGTTCCAGATGTCATGGGTAGTGATCCATGTCCCGTCTGCTTGTCGCTCCAGTATGTTCAGGTATTTTGAGGTGGAGTAGATTTTTTCTCCTCCATTCTTTGGCGTTAATGTAACTTTGGCGAAACCTCTTCCATAAGCCAGATTTCCGTCTACAACTACATCTTCATATCCGGATTCAAGTACAGTTTCAAATTCGTCAAAGATGGACTGGTAGTAGGCTTCAACTGCCTCTTTGCCCCGCTGACTAGTTTTGCCCGGAGCCATTAAATAGGCATCATCTGCGAAGTAACGGGCGATTTCCGCTGCATTTCCGTTATTAAAAGCATCCGCCCGCGCGTTACTCATGGCGGTGATGGTAGCGATGTCTTCGTTCATATCAGTTTGATTATTTTCGCTACAGCCCAGTATAAGGAAAGATGTCAGGCTGATCGCTAGGAGGTAAGTTAACGTGTTCATAGCGTTGGTTCTTTTACATACGAAGTTAGGGTTTCTAAGTCGGGAAAGCAATTAGTCATGGGTTATGGATGGTGAATGTTGTGTTGGGAAATGACGATTTTGGAAAAAAGTAGTATTAATGCGTTGAAAATCTCCCGAAGGTGTATTTTTTAAATTCCCAAAAATCTATATCTTTAAGTTTTAGTTAAACCAGCCCCATTATGAAAAAGATTAATATAATGATTGTATTATTGTTGCTAACCTGTATCGGATTAGTTAATGCCCAGACAGAAAAAGGGCGAATATTATTGGGAGTATCATCCGATTTAGGATTAACGGGTGCTGGTGGTATAGATATTGGCTATTCGAGTACTAAACGTAAACTTGATGGAGCCAGTTTTGTAGAAGATAATTCCAGCAAAATAACGAACATAAGCTTACTGCCAAAATTCGGTTATTTTGTATCGGATAATCTTGCTCTTGGGCTTGATTTAATTTTTGCATCTTCAAAATCAAAATCAGGTAATTCAAATTCCGAATTTAGTTCAATATTATTGAGTACAGGCCCTTTTGTTAGGTATTACATTCCGACCTCTAAGGTACTGCCATTTGTGGAGTTAAACAGCTCATTTGGCAGGAGGACGAGTACTTCTAAATATCCAGACGATATAAATATCGAGGATAATATTACCAAAACCAATATAAGATCAATCGGGGGAGGGATTGGTGTGGCTGTGCCTCTTGGCGAAAAAGTAGCCTTTGATATTCTTGCGGGATTGAATTCCTTGAGGGTAATCAATGAAAATCCAATTTTTTCAAATTCGAGGTACGTCACCACCAGTTTGGGATTTAACGTTGGATTTACCATGTTCCTTGGATCCGAATAAGGTGCATAGCATGGAGATGTTCAAATCGGGGAAATTGTTTAGCACCCGCGATATTGGTAAAATGTAATCCGTCCCATAGCGGACGGAATCTCACTACGGATTTAACTAGCTACCAACATTTTGTCCCTACCGAAACCGGTTCGTTTAGCTATCACTAAACTCGTAAAGCTTCTGTTGCGGACGTAGTACTATCGTTAACACCGAATCAGGGTATTATGGGAGTTGGATTAGGCATCTGCTGCTATGATATTAGATAAAATCGGAAAGTTTAAAATTCAAATGTGAAGTATTTGTTGCCCCAACAAAATGACTATCTTTATCAGCGCACTAGCCATAACCAACTATCAGTAAGAATACCTGAGGTGCGCTATTTACCAAAGTTTGATCCCACGTTAAACCTATTACAGCGAATGAATTACACATTTATTTTCGGATTATTGTGTTCGATTTTCACGATTGCGGGTACTTCGACGAAAGCCCAGTCCATTGAGACCTTACAAAATGAGGTTGAAGAATGTTTTCGAAATGAAGATTATCAGTGTGCTGAAAAAGCGCTTTTACGCCTGATTAAAATTGATAAAAAAGGGAATCAACGTTCAAGTTACTTTAATAATCTTGGTACCGTTCTGAGACGTCAAAATAAGGACAGGGAGGCACTTGACGCCTATGACGAAGCCATTAAGATCAACCAACGCATCACTACTTATTTTTCCAACAGAGGTTCGCTAAGAAGTAAGTTCGGGGATGATATAGGCGCCCTATCCGATTATGCGACGGCCTTGGAGTTAGATCCAGCAAATGAAACAGCTTACCTTAATCGGGCAAACATTTATCGTTTGCAAGAGAAGCTTAATGAGGCAGAGAATGATCTAAACGCACTTCTAACGATAGCACCGGATAACTACCAGGCATTATCAAACCTAGCGGTGATAAAGAAGCAACAGGGAAATGTCGAAGCTGCACTTGTAGACCAAACAAAGCTCATCCAGCTTCAACCAAATGACCCCTTACTATTCAACAATCGTGCAGACACCTATATGAAGCTAACGCTTTATGATGAAGCCCTTAGGGATATTGATAACGCGTTGCTCTTAAATCCAAATTATGCTGTAGCTTATATTACCAAGGGAGAAATTCTGAAAGCGATCGGGAAGATTCAAGAAGCTTGTTCCAATTTCAATAAAGCACTTTCCCTGGGGTTTGACGCTAATAGAATTAGAACCCTTCTAGTAGATTGCTACTAGGTGGGTCGAATTAAAGCGGAGATTGATGCTTATAACCAATATAAACCATGAAGTGGCTATTACGTGTGTCAAAAAATAAACCACCAGTTATTTTCAAGGAAATGATGACTCTTGGTTTATGAAAATTTAACCAAAGTACGGACTTTTGTAATCCTAATTCACCTATGAGAAAATGCGTGGCCTATTTTTTTCTTGTCATCTGCCTCATGGCGATTTCTCCAGCTGTCAAGGCGCAATAACCTTTAAAGCCTACTGTATTTCTACCAACGGTTCTGGCCTAAGATACCCAAGTGCCTGTAAGAACGCATCGGTTTTCGCAAGGGTGTCCTTGTAGTTGTCCTGATTTTTATAATTGAAAAAGCC
>WGNT01000149.1 GCA_016124425.1 Cytophagales bacterium | reverse complement strand
TCCATTTTCTTCGGGATGCGACAAGAGGAGGATTGTCTACCATACTTAATGAAGTCGCACAAGCCTTGTCTTTTGGGGTTATCATCAATGAAAAGGATATTGCAGTGGACGAATCCGTGCTTGGCGCCTGTGAAATCCTCGGTTTGGATCCACTCTATGTCGCAAATGAGGGGGTATTCGTTGCATTTGTGGATGCGGCTATTGCGGATCAGGTTGCAGAAGACCTAAGGGGCTGGGAGCATGGTACGCATGCGGCAGTTGTCGGTGAGGTTACGGCGCAACACCCTCGGCAGGTCGTGCTACACAGTACAATTGGTGGGCGCAGGGTGGTAAATATGTTGGTAGGTGAACAACTTCCTAGAATTTGCTAATAATGAAAAACCAATCCATCGGAGCACTAAATATCACGCTTAAGCGGGCAGTTTCGCCCAACATCGGTTCGCCTGTTATAGAAAAGCAGATAGAAGGAGTAAAGCGTTTTTTCCTTGGGGCCCCTGATAGCCCTTTTTTGGCTCCGCGGGGAGTCTTCGTGCATGGTACGAAATTAATGGTATCTGATACCGGACAGAATCGCGTTTTTATCTGGAACGAATTACCTACGGAGCACCAACAGAAGCCGGATTTGGTCATCGGGCAGGACGATGCGGTGGCTACGGGGCGCAACTCCGGGGGAAATGCTTCCTCCCACTCCCTTCAATACCCATCCGCAGTATGGTCAGATGGACATTGTCTTCTGGTAGCTGACGCTTGGAACCACCGCGTACTGATCTGGAATTCCTACCCTACAGCCCCCAACCAAGCCGCGGACGTGGTGCTGGGGCAAGATGATTTTTCCGGAAATCTGCCCAATAAAGTCGGTGTCAATGCAAGTGCATCCGCATCTTCTTTGTACTGGCCATATGGACTAACGGTCCATAACGGGACGTTGTTTGTTGCCGATACAGGTAACCGACGGGTGTTGGTATATAAGCAAATTCCCTCACAAAGTGGCGCATCGGCTGATTATGTAATAGGACAGGAAGATTTTCAGTCGAGGACTTACAATTCCACAAATGCTATATGGCCCTATTCCGTGGCGCTCGGGCCAAAAGGCGAACTGGCAATTACCGATACACAATACTATAGGGTTCTTATGTGGGAACACTGGGAAAGCGCGCTTACAAAGCCTGCAGCCTATATCATCGGCCAACCAAGTTTTGAAGCAAACGGCCAAAACCAGTTTGGCTTACATCCCAGACAACATACGTTGAGCTGGTGTTATTCGACAGGGTTTTTTCGAAACGGATTATTTGTGGGAGATACCGGTAATTCCCGGATCTTGTGGTTTGAAAATTTGCCATCGTCACACGGTGCCGTGGCGGATTCCTTACTGGGAAAACCTGACTTCTTTACCGGCAGCGAGTTTGCTGACACGGTGTTCGGTACAGAAAAATCCCTGTATTGGCCGTTCAGTTTCAGTGTGACACCGGAAGAGCAACTAGTAATCGCGGATACCGGAAACCATAGAATCGTGATTGTTGACTTGTTGATGCCTGCTAAATCATGACAGCTACCGAGGACTTAGTACGAATGATGGCGCGATTTGAACTGCCTGTATTGCACCATCAAGAAAAACAAATCGAAACACAAGCCGGTTTTGTTGTGGAGGTGGAGGGACCTGGGCTATACAAACTTATCCATCTTGGAGACGTGGTAGCTCCCTTCGATGATTTGGAAGAACTTTGCCTATTTATAAAAACATACAGCTAAAACAGGAATAGCATGGAAATGGTTGAAGTTTTTGTGGTGGCAATGTCTCCAAGTGTCAATTCTCCGGGAAAATTCGCGTTGATTCTGGAAGACGAGGAGAAAAAGCGGCGGTTTCCCTTGCTAATAGGTGAGGCAGAAGCATTATCCATCGGCGTCGCCTTGGAGAAGATCAAAACACAACGTCCGCTTACACATGATTTGTTCGTTGACGTAATGCGTCTGTTCGATGCAAAAGTTGACCACATCTGGATCAAAGAGGAGAGGGACAATATATTCCGAAGCGAAGTTGTATTGAGACAATCTGAGGCCAAAGAATATAGGGTGGATAGCCGGACGTCTGACGCCATTGCGTTAGCGCTTCGATTCGAGAGTCCCATAATGATTTCTGTGCTTTTACTCGAAGAAAAGCAAGTAGAGTTAGACATTTTTGTGGGGGGAAGTAACCGGACGTCCTATTCCTCCTATACCTTAGAGGAATTGGAAAGGCTGCTTCATAACGTGTTGGAAAAGGAAGATTATAAAAGCGCCGTGAGAATCAGAGAAGTAATTGCAACCAGAAAAAAAGCCAATGGTTGAATATGCATGAAATATCGCTAGTTAAAAATATTTTCGGCTCTCTGGATTCTGTTTATCCAGTAGCTGATAGAAGTAAAATAACCAAAATTTACATGAAAGTCGGATTGCTCTCCAACGTGGAACCTATTCTCATGCAAAATGCTTTTGAAGCTGTAGTCGCCACCGAAAGAAAGGAATACCAAGGTTGCGCGTTGCAAATCGAAGTTCTGCCGATTTTGGTATATTGCGATGAATGTAAAAAGGAGTCAGAAGTAATTAACTTCAAGTTTGTCTGCGCGTGCAACCGCCCATCTAACAATATCATTCAAGGAAATGAATTATTGATTTCTGGAGTGGATGTCGCGCGGTAAGAACGCATGCGGTATGCCTTACGGTGGGGCGCACAGATAGATGTACCTGACGCGATTTGCATCACTTAAAGAAATGTTCATGCAGACAAAGGATACAAAACAAAAAATCAAGGAGGTTGCGCTGAGGCTCTTTAATAGAGACGGATTTGTCAACGTACGCTTACAGCATATCTCTGATGTTTGTGGCATGAGTTTAGGGAATATTGGGTACCACTATAGAACAAAAAGCGACATGCTTTATGCGTTGTTTAGTGATTTCGTCGTTGAGCAAAAGCAATTGCTGGCAGAATTCCGTATCCTCCCTCTTTTTGAGGACTTTAATCGGTTTTTGATTTCTAACTTTGCCTTGCAGCAGCGATATGTTTTTTTCTATAAGGATGCGCTCGACCTTACCCGTTTGTACGAGGTCGTTTCCAAGCAGTATTTGGAGCACTTGCAATGGCAGGAACTGCAGCTACAGGGAATGTTGGTTTTTAACCAAGCCCGGGGTGCGTTGAGGGATCTCGAAGATGAAACGCACTTGGTAAAGATGTCATCCTTATTGGTTTGGGCTAGCGAGAGTTGGATTAGTAGGCAGGCGCTTACCAGAGGTGAAGAATTTGACCGGGTAAATTATTTGGAAATGATATGGTTTTTACTCAGGCCTTATTTTACGGAGCTGGGTAAGGAGGAATTTGAAAACCGGGTTTTAATTTCTACGCCATGAAGAAGTCGCCTATCCTAGATTACGACGTGTACCAGTGGATGCTGAAAACAATCAATCAGATTGCGCTATTTGATGACCGGATAGGAGATGAGTCCGAATTTCACTTTCTTCGCTCCAATCATTGGCTACTTGATGCTGCGGTAGTCGACAGAATCAACTTTAGAAAAGGCCAATTTCGCATTGATTTGGTATTTGCGCATCAGAAACAGCCGCTGAAGCTTTTGGTAAGGCACATTACCGTCCATTCAGACCGTAAAAAGGCGGCAATCATGTCTCAACTATTCAGGAGACAAGCCGCCAAAGATCAACGGGGAACGATAATTATTGACGAAGGGTTATTAAATTTAGGGTATAACTAACTGAAACGGAATGATGTCCAAAACTAAAGAAAGGATCTTGGAGGCGTCTATAAAGACTTTTAATGAATTTGGCATCGCGAATGTTCGGCTGCAACAAATCGCGGATGCTTCCGAAATCAGTGTCGGTAACCTTGCCTATCATTTCAAGAACAAGGAGGCGATCGTTTCATATACGTACGACTATATCTTTACGGAATTTTCGGACATCCTTTCCAACTACCTATACATTGATAATTTTCAAGGACTCGATAAAAACCTTCATCAGTATTATACATTTTTTATGAAGTTCCGTTTTTTCTTTACGGATATGTTTGAAATAGAACGTAACTATCCCGAAATTCTCGATAAGTGGCACCGCTACACCAATAGAATGCTGCTTCAGATAAAAAGCCGAATAGAATTTGATGTGCAGCGTGGCATAATCGTTCCCCAATCGGAAGAAATGAACGAACTGCTAGCGAGTAATATTTGGATGTCCATCATTTTTTGGCTGCCTCAACGGATATTGCGCGGACTCCCCGCCGAGGAAAAGCTGTTTAAAGAAGCGGTTTGGAGTCAGATGACGCCCTACCTGACCGACCGGGGAGAGGAAGAATTCATCGCCTATATCTATCCCGTTCTTATTTAATCATCCCGCATTTCTACTCCAAGTCAATCTCCATTTCAGCAGTTTTTATCGTCTTTTTTTGAAGGAAAACGGCAATTAGAAAATTATTTCTAATAATTAGAAAATATATTCAAATTAAAATTAGGAAAAGCTTTCTAATGTGGTTCCGGTTTTTTAAATTTGATCATGCAAGGTGAACGCAAAATTAATTTTGGCTAAAGCTGGCAAAGTCTTGACAATCATACCTAAAAAAACAACGTAAATGGCAAATGTTCTTTGGTTGCAGGGAGGGGCATGTAGTGGTAACACCATGTCTTTTCTAAATGCAGAGGAGCCCACCGTAGTGGAACTGGTGACCGACTTCGGCGTCAATATCCTGTGGCATCCCTCTATTGGTTTGGAAATCGGTCATCAGGTAACCGACCTACTTGAGAGTATTGTTGCTGGTAAAACCCAGCTTGATATTCTGGTTTATGAGGGTTCCATCATTCAAGGTCCAAATGGGACCGGTACGATGAACTACTTTGCCGAAAGGCCTATGATGGACTGGATCAAAGACTTGTCAGAAGTATCCGGGTATGTGGTGGCAATCGGTGATTGTGCTACTTGGGGAGGCATCCCGGCCGTGGCACCAAACCCCTCCGAAAGTACCGGTATGCAGTTTCTAAAAAAAGCAAAAGGCGGTTTCTTGGGAGAAAACTATGTTTCCAAGGGAGGATTGCCCGTAATAAATATACCGGGATGTCCGGCACATCCTGACTGGATCACCCAAATTTTGGTAGCCATCTCCACAGGTAGAATTGGAGACGTACTTTTAGATGAGTTTCATCGGCCCAAAACCTTTTTTACCGACTTTGTTCAGACAGGTTGTCCAAATGCCATCTCTTTCGCACAGAAGGTGGATGGTCATTTTGGAAAGCGTGGAGGATGTTTGTTTTACGAAGTGGGATGTAGGGGACCAATGACGCGCGCTAGTTGTAACCGCATATTGTGGAATCGGCAGTCCAGTAAGACGAGGGCAAACCATCCTTGTTTGGGATGTACAGAGCCTGGTTTTCCACACAATGACTTGGTAAAGGGATCTGTATTTAAGACAATGAAGTATTTGGGGTTTCTACCAAAGTCAGTGCCTGCGGGAAATAGCAAAGCTGCCTACTACGCCCGCGCTGGCTTTGAAAAAGCGATGGGATCGTTTGACAAGGTGGTAGTGGGAAATAGACCTCAATTTGAATCTTCAAAATAACTAAAGAAAATGTCAACCTATAAAGAATTAAATATATCGCCTGTTGGCCGGGTCGAAGGAGACTTGGATGTAAAGGTATATATGGAGAATGGCGTGGTCACTAGGGCACATACCCAGGCAGCCATGTTCCGCGGTTTTGAGCAGATTATGGCAGGCAAAGACCCTCAGTCTGGATTGATTGTGACCCCGAGGATCTGCGGTATTTGCGGAGGGTCCCACCTGTATTGTGCATCATCGGCACTGGATACAATCTGGAAGACCCAACTAACGCCAAACGCACTTCTTCTTCGGGCTATAGGTCAGGCCTGTGAGACGATACAGAGTATTCCAAGATGGTTTTACGCCATCTTTGCCACGGACATGGCCAATAAAAAGTTTGCCAACAAGCCACTCTATGAAGAGGTCACCAAGCGCTTTGCGGCCTATGTGGGTACTTCTTTCCAGACAGGCTTGACGGCGTCTGCCTTGCCGGTTGAGGTATATGCCATTTTTGGGGGTCAATGGCCGCATTCCTCCTACATGATTCCTGGCGGCGTCATGTGCGCTCCTACGTTAAAAGACGTTACCAGAGCCCATGCGATTCTCAATCATTTCAGGAATCGCTGGCTGGAAACAACCTTTCTGGGGTGTTCCATTGACAGGTACCTGCAGATAAAGTCATGGGATGATATGATGGCCTGGGTAGAAGAAAACGAAAGCCAAAGAAACAGTGATTTAGGGCTGTTTATAAGGGCAGGTTTGGAGTTTGGTCTAGATAAGTTTGGGCAAGGTGTCGGCAAGTTCATCGCCTACGGCACCTACCTTCATAAGGACATGTACAATTACCCTACTATAGAAGCAAGAAATAACGCGGTAATTTCTCCCGGTGGCTTTTATGACGGAACTAACTTCCATGCGCTGAACCATTTGGATATCCAAGAACATGTCGACCATGCATGGTACAAGCAGGTGCCTCCTGCCCACCCTTGGGATGAACCGATACCGACTCCTGTTCCCTCCCAAAATCTCGAAAATACGGACTTTTCGGGTCAATACAGCTGGTCAAAAGCACCGCGATATATGGGTTTTGCCGCCGAGGCAGGTCCCCTTTCACGGGTGATAATGGCAGGAAACCCAGATAATCTGGATCATCAAAATAGGGATCCATTGTTTTTGGATGTCATGGACAAATTAGGACCTTCTGTGTTCACCAGGACGCTTGCGCGCCTTCACGAAGCTCCACGCTTGTACAATTACCTCAATCAGTGGCTAGGGCAGATTGATCTGGATGGCGAATTCTACATCAAGCCGGAAGAGAAGGATGGTAAAGGATGGGGCGCCACCGAGGCAGCTAGAGGAGCACTTGCGCACTGGGTCGAGATAAAAGATGGGGTGATAGAAAACTACCAAGTAATGGCACCCACAACTTGGAATGTAGGACCAAACGACGGAAAAGGTAACCCCGGACCAATAGAAGCTGCTTTGGAAGGTACTGAGATTGAGGATCCACATGATCCGGTAGAAGTAGGGATGGTCGCAAGATCCTTCGATAGCTGTCTGGTATGTACCGTTCATGCCCATGACGGTAAAAGTGGGAAGGAACTTACCAGTTTTAAGCTCTAAAAAATCAAATTACAATTGAAAGTAGAAGATCCCCTTGGGCTTCTACTTTCTGTTTTTGTTTTTGAACCAATCACCCAACACCATTCGCCTATTGAACTAATCCGGTTGAAAATGAAGAAAACTGCCATTTTGGGTTTTGGAAATCCAGTCAGAAGTGATGACGCCGTGGGCTGTGAGGTGATTCGGCTGCTGAAAGAAAAATTGGAGCCGCTTCCAGAAAACCTTACCATCATAGACATGGGGACCTCTGCCTTCGAGGTATTGTTTTCCCTCAAAAGCCACGACAGTATCTTTCTTGTAGACGGGGTGATCAATTCAGGACATAAGGATGGAAGTCTTTTTAAACTGCCGGCGCAGGAAATAAGCGCTTCCATTCAGGATGATCCTATGGTGTTTTTGCACAGCCTGAAGTGGGACCAAGCACTATCTTACGCCAAAAAAATCATGCGGGAGGATTTTCCGGATGATGAAATTACCGTCTACTTAGTCTCGATAACGGATACAAAATTGAACCTTGGGATGTCGCAAACAATTGAGAAAGCCGCCCAAACCCTTACTGATAAAATTATCCATGATTTAGCCCTGTATGAAAGCCATGGAAAGAACCTTTGATTTTAACCGGGTAGTTCCGCTTCAGGACAAGATGCTGGACACTCCTGTGCAACTCTTTAATCAACACCTCATCATCCATGCTGACTTGGCGCTACAATTTTGCGGCGAAAACAGACAGGTATTTGCGGTGTTTTTAAAACAACGGGGTAAGATGCTGTTGGCAACCACCGATAACGTCACGTTTAAGGCAACCTACAAACCGCTGATGCTATTTGTCAAGCAAAAAAATAGCAGGGGAGATAAATCCATTTCGCTCCAGGAGTTTTTTGCAGATTCCCCCGAGTTATCCCATGAAAACACCCAACTAGGGTTTCATCTGTCAGAAACCGAACCCATCCTTGAAATAAGTTTACCATGATGATTAGGATTTTCTGTACCAAGGACTTTTGGGATGAAATCAAAGATGCCACTTATTTTGGATTCAGTATCCAAGAATGGGTAGCCTTTTCCGATATCAGCGAAATGAAGCCTTCAGCTACTTCAAATCACCTGATTGTGGACAGCGGCTACATCAGCTTTCCTGTAGATTGGCAGAATGCCATGCCTCCTTACCTGCTTCCTGAGGCGATTATGTTCAAGGAACATGTGCTTATGGCACTTGTAATGCTGCGGTTGGGGGAGTTGGAAAAATCACTTGAGCTACTTGCAACAGAACCGGGACTCGGAAGCGAGGTAGAGATAATTTGCAAGTTAATGACGGGGGAACCGGTAGATCCCAACCTGCTTTCCGTTGAGACATACAAAGAGTTTGATGATTATCGGCTTATGCACAACCATGCCATCGTAAGGCAATATGGAAATTCCCAGCAGGTGGATAAGCTGGAATACTATTATCAGGAGGCGGTATCCTCCGCACCGACAGAAGAATTTGCTGCTTTTAGTGCTTTCCACTATTTTAACTACCTTTTTGATCTAGGGAAATTTGCGGAGGCAGAGGCGCAGCTGACTAAAATTCACCGGAAAGAAGTGTCCCAGGAAGGGAGAATGAAGCTTCAGGCGAGCCTTAGCCACCTTTACACCTCGCAGCTGACCCCTCCCTACGACACGGATCATTTGGACGCTATTAAGGATAATTTATGGCAATGCGTTTCTTTTTATGAAATTCACGGCTTCAAAATAGAAGAGGCGCAGTGCCTCTTGGATGCTGGATTTATCGCTGGTATTGCGGATAGCTTTGCCGAAGCCTTGGGGTATTACACCAAAGCGGTAAAGTTATTTCAGGAAGAGGGAATGGAAGAGTTTTCTTATCAAGCGCTATTACAAAAAGCAAGGTTACTGACGAGTTGGGCACAGCACGGTAACCCGCAGTTTTATAGGGCTGCTATGGATGCCTATCAGCAAGCCAGCCGCTTTTTTAAAAAAGAATATTTTCCCTTGGCCTATGCCGAAATCCAGGAGAATCTTGGGGTCATCTACTCCGAGATTCCCGATGAGGCGAAGAAAAAGAGTGTGTGGGCGGCAGTCTCTGCCTCCTCATTTTTGGACGCGTTGTCCATATTTACAAAGGAATCTTTTCCGTACGACTATGCCCGTGTATGCAATCATTATGGCAATGCGCTTATGAAGTATCCTCAAGCGGTACGGTCGGATAATGTCGTTAAAGCCCTTAGCTATTTTCAAGAAGCACTTGCTATTAGAAATGCAGCGGAATTTCCGGTAGAAAGGAGTCTTACGCTGCTCAATTACCTGGAGGCGTGTTGGAACGCTGATAATTCCCATGACGAAAAAAATCCCGGACGCCTCTTTGAGATGCAGGGACGGATAACAGAACTCCTAGACATTAATGCAGGCCCGGATTTTATTGAGGAAGCATTGAGACATCAAGAAAAGCTAGATCAATTAAAGGCGATCATTGCGATAGAGGGCGACCTCTAAACCATCTAGAAAGATCAACTACTCCTTACTGGTGGTTCCATCATGCTGCTCCAATCGTGGAATCACCATGCCGGCATCCCTTAGTTGAACCAATTCGCAAACGGGGCCGTAGATTTGCTTTAAGATTTCCTCGTCCAACACATCTCTTGGCGATCCGTCCGCGATAAGTCGCTGCTTATCCATCACAATAACCCGATCACAGAACCAAAGTACATGATTTGGGTCATGGGTGCAGACCAAGACCGTTTTTCCCTGCTCTTTCAATTCCACAAGCATATTCCATATCAGGAGCTGATTTTTGAAGTCAAGGGAAGAGGTAGGCTCATCAAGTAGCATCACCGGTGTTTCCTGTACAATCGCTCTTGCTATCAGCACCATTTGCCGTTGTCCGCCACTCAATTGGCTAAAGGCCGCATCCGCAAGGTGTGCTAGCGAAAGCCTGTCTAATAGGTTGTCTACCCTTTCATAATGCTGTTCCGCTATACGAAAGAAATTCGAAATATGCGGGGTTCTACCCATGAGGACCATCTCTTTCACCGTAAACGGGAATGTGATCGGATGTTCCTGCGGCACATAAGATACGCTTTTCGCGATTTCGGACGTTTTGAGGGTGGATATTAGCTTTCCTTGGAGGCTGACTGCACCATGACTGGGCCGTATAAATCCCATGCAACATTTGAACAGCGTCGATTTGCCGCTGCCGTTAATTCCCAAGACAGCACAAAGCTGGCTTTTTTGCAGCGCGAAGTTGATGTGGTCAAAGATGACCTTATTGCCATACCGGAAGCTTAAGTGTTCTACTTTTAGCACTATGAGGCAGTTTTAGTTCGGAGTAAATAAAGCAGATAAGGCGCCCCTAGGATGGAGGTTAGGATACCAATGGGGATTTCGCCATCAATTAAGTTTCTCGCAAGTGTATCACAAAACAACAGAAATAGCGTTCCGAGCAAAGCTGACAAAGGTATGGCATAACGATTATCAGGCCCCATCATCATCCTTGCCGCATGAGGCACCATTAGACCTACCCATGCGATGATGCCCACGTAGGCCACTGACAAGGACGTTAGCAGGGTGGCACAGAAGATGAGAAACAATTTGTTTTTTTTCGGATCCACACCCATACTCTTTGCCTCTTCATCGCCAATGGAGATGATATTTAGTTTCCATCCCAAAAACCAAACAAAGCCAGACACGGGCAGGATTATCGGCGCAAGCAAATAAATCTCCTTCCATCCGCCTTGATAAAAGCCCCCCAAAAGCCAAAAGACGATTTCTCTCAATGCCGCGTCATCGGAAATATATTTCAGGATAGATACCAAGGAAGAAAAAAAGGAGCCAATGACCACTCCCGCTAATATCAAGGAGACAGTCTGTATCTGTCCTTTTACTTGGGCTAGGGAAACGGTTATAAGTACGGTGCAAGCTGAGAATATAAACGCGGATACAGGCAAAGAGAAAAAAACCGAAGGAAAGACGATGGCCATAGAGGCCCCAAAAGCAGCTCCACTTGAAACACCCAAGATGTAGGGCTCTACCAGGGGATTCCGGAAGCATCCTTGAAAAACAGTGCCTGAAACAGCTAGTGCGGTACCGACCAATCCCGCCAATACAATCCGCGGAAGCCGGATATCCCAAATAATGAGTTCCGCTAGCCTGCTTCTATCGTTTTCCACAAGTTGGGATTTTGGAAGCTGAAAAATGGCTTGAAATACTTCTTGTAACGACAAGTCATATGGCCCTATGCGCATGGATATCAGTGCGGTAACGAACACTGTAAAGCTCAGCGCGAGTAAAAGGAATCTTTTTTGCCGATTTGATTTTATTCGGTCCATAAACTTATAACTGACCTATCGTCCAGTCCAACCATTGGGCGGAACGGATTTCTTTTGCTTTGTTTCGGTCTACACCATATAGGGTTTGGTAAAACGACAGTACCCATTCGTGGATTTGGATGTCTTCAAAGGCCTCCGGGAAACTGATTTTTGCGATCATCATGAGCTCTATGGGGTATTCCAGCCTCTTGGAGCAATTACACGGCATCCAGGGCAGTGCAATCACTTTTCGTTGCTTTACGGCGCGAAGGCTTTGTAGTTTGGCATAGTAAGGCGCCTCGTAAAGTTCTTCCGGCGGATGATACCCAGATGAAGTTGGCAATGCGATCACATCCGGATCCAAGGCAAAGACCTGTTCCATGTTTAGCAAGAGCGAGGATGCCCTGCCTCCGTTTCCCTGATAGGCGTTCTTGGCATTTACAACGTGCTCGATCAAATACCCTTCGATGGTGTCCTTACCCTTGGTCACCCCGGCGGCACCGCCTTCTCTGGCAGCAGGAGATAAGCCAAGAAAAAGTACGCGTGGCCCCGCCCCATTTTTAAGCGAAGCGGTTCTGTCCTGGACCACGGCAATTGATTTTTTCAAATAAGTGATCAACTCACTGGCTTTTTCCTCTTGGCCAAAGATTTCACCTAGCAGGGCAATTTCCCGATGAAACATGTCCAAGTCGGGCGGGTCAAACTGGTTTGTTCCTTTCAATACCACGACAGGAACGCCAAAGGAAGCCAGCATGGACAAAGCCTGTCTACTCTTGGGCTCATCAAGATTAGGGATGGTGCAGCACCCTTCCCGCAGCAGGATCAAATCGGGGTTTAGGTAAGCGATCTTTTCAAGCTGAAGTGAAACCCCCGATCTTGCTACTAGAGGTAGATGGGCTATATTCGGATAGAGCAAACGCACTGGGTTCATTCCCTCCGTATAGGTGAAAAGCTGATTCTTTCCGGGAAATTCATAAGAAAAAGTTCGCTGCACGCAACTCGATCCTAGTCCTACGAGCCGGTCGGTCACCCCAAAATGCACCATTATGGATTCTATCATCCCATCGCTGACACTGACAATGCGTCGGGGGTTTTGTGGGATGTTCACCGGTACATTACGCATATCCGTTACCCGTTTGAACCCGGAAGGGATGCTCTTCTGATCAACTACCGGCACTTTTTCCCCACATGCACCGAAAAGGAGAAAAAGAAGTAATGTGACAAGAAGGCGATCATTCACAAAGGAGGGTGATGGGTATGTTGGCATTTTCTTCGGGACAATATCGCTAGCAAGATACACATTCAACCCAAAACGAAGCCTATGCTGGGGGATTCTATCGCCCTGTCTATTAGTAAATAATTTCTAATGATACTTTCTAAAAGATTAACAGGTATGCAACTTGTTGGATTTCAGCTAGGTCAAGGAGCGGGGTTGAAATAGTGGAAGACGGATCGTGGCTGTTCAGGACATGGTTGCTAAGGGATGTCGATTTTTTTCAAGTTTTGTAGTGGAAGCTAAATGACACAAATCGTGGTATTTATTTACATAAATTAGCAATTCATTTATCTTTTGGTTTATTTTACTGACAAAAGTCATTAAATTACTATGGATTACCCGAATAAAGTGCATGTGTTAAAAATCCTTAGTAGTGAAAATGAAGATTTTTTCGATGGCATTACCCGTATGGCCCAAGTGCTATTTGATGTTCCCATCGCTTTTGTCGGATTTTTTGATAATAAGCGATACTGGTACAAATCAATAATTGGTTTTCCTATCAAAGAAACGCCTACCCAAGATACCATCTGTAAATTTTTTTTAGGATCGAATCGGGATAGCTTGGTTATTAATGAGAGAATCGGCGGGCAAGAGTTTAAAAACCACCCGTCAGCTGAAAAAGCGGGAATTAAATTCTATGCGGGGGCGCCTATAGTTTCAAAAACAAATTCCATACTAGGTACTGTATGTGTACTCGATTTTAAGCCGAGGGAGGAACTTAGTGAAGAAAAGGTTGCTTTTTTAAACGTTCTTGCTAAGTTCGTTCTCAATGAGCTTTCCTTAAGAAGCTTAAAATCAAGCGTCGCACAGAGCCGAAATTATGAAAATGGATTTTTAAACGGCATTACCAATCTGGTAGATGTTTCGCTGTTTAAAATGACGATAAGAAATGGCAAGCTGCAAAGGTTTGAATTTTTAAATCAGAATCATTGTGCGCTTTTCCCCAATGCTATCGCCCAGCTTGTCGCAAAAAAGCCCGTGTACTTGTTTAAGCATATTCACAGGGGCGATAGCAAACAGGTTATTTTGGATGTAATCAAGGGGATTGTAAATCAAACCCCCTTGCACCTGCACTACCGGATCAAGGGGGTAAATGGTGATTTGCGGTGGCATAGTGTTAGAACTCGGCCATTTATGGATTCGGATAGTGAATCCCAATGGTTTGGCGTCATCGAGGATATTACCCTGGTAAAAAACTATATGGAAACGGTGAAGAACGTAATGTTCACAGTATCCCATGAGATTAGAAGGCCGGTTTCTAACATCGTCGGTTTGATCGATGTAATACGTATGGGTAAAATGGACGAAAAGAATCTAATGGAATTTCTTGGATACCTATACGACTCAGCCCAAGAACTTGATGCTTCCATTCACAAAATCAATACAGAGTTGCATAAGGTAAAGGCCCGATTAGAGGCATATAAATAAGCTGTAAAGATTTATATCCTTCCTGAAAGGATCATACTAGGGCAACGGAATGTCCATCCCTAGTGATTCGGGATCATCTTCAATTCCTTCTTGCTGACTGGTATATTTGGGAATCAGGAATATCTTTAGATGAGAAACCAATATCCCAATCGTAACTTTATCCAAGTGCGGCATAAGCGGGATTTTTGGAGGTATTTTGATCTCCGGCATATTGTCCCCGATATATGTTTAAAATTATACTTGCATTCGTTTTACTCGCCTACATAGCTTGCAACAATATCGGAACTGAGATAATGTGTGATAGCACAACTGAGGAATTCTCAAACGTCGAGCTACAGATGAGAGAGTTTATTAGAAACTTCCGAGTGGACGGAAACTGAGTTTAACAAGCTAAATGGACGCGTGGATTGAATACGTTTTTTGCCACCTGTCTCGGTGGTTTTTGTATTGGCGGCTTTTCGGCAAGCAGGGAAATTGGCCAATGCCCAGTGTAGTTTCCAGAGGCCATAAAAAACTTTCAAGATTTTCATCCGTTTTCTTCTGCTTATTTGTCCGAACTACATTGAACATTTAAAACCAATGTAACATGACAAAAACAATGAAGCAGGTGCAATTCCGCCAATATGGTTCGCCTGAAGCGTTAACGCTCGTTGAAACAAAAATTCCTCAACCCAATCCAGGAGAGGTGATAGTAAAAGCAAAAGCAATCGGAGTGAATTATTCCGATACGCTACGCCGAAGAAACAAGAATTTCCAGCCAACGCCTCTGCCCTATGTGTTGGGTTCAGAGGCAGTAGGAGAGATAATTGCGGTTGGCGAGGGGGTTTTGGCACCTTTTCAAATTGGAACTATCGTATTGGCGATTCTTCCATTTGGTGGAGGTTATTCGGAGTATGTTTCTGCTATCGCTCAATATTGTGTACCACTTCCCCCAAACATCGAGGCGAAAACAGCGACTGCAATTTTCGTGCAAGGTACTACTGCTCAGCTAATGATTTCGCAAGTTGCCAAAGACTTAAAAGGCAAAACTGTATTGGTAAATGCAGCAGCGGGTGGCGTGGGTTCATTGCTTGTACAGCTTGCAAAAATGAATGGGGCAAAGGTGATCGCTGCAAGTAGTTCCTTCGAAAAACTGCAAAAAGCCATAGCAAACGGGGCTGACGCAACCATTAATTACGCAAACGCCAATTGGAGCGAAAAGGTCAAGGAAGTAAACAACGGCAATGGAGTCGATATTGCCTTTGAGATGGTGGGTGGTGAGGTTTACAATGAAACCGTAAAAGCACTTTCACAAGGGGGACATCTTATCGTGTACGGGTGTGCAAGCGGTATACAAGGAACTGTACATCCAGAGCATTTTGTAGATACAAATTTAAGTCAAACCGGCTTTAATTTGGCGTTTTACATCACTACGAAACCACATCTATGGCAGGAAGCACTTGGAATCGTAATTGGATTACTTTCAGAAGGAAGACTCAACGTTGATACTTCAACGTCTTTCCCTTTGGAGGAAGCGGCAGAGGCTCATCGTCAGATTGAAGCAAGAAAGACCATGGGAAAAGTAGTATTAACCATCAGCGAATAGCGAAATCAAAAAATTGATCTGCTCATCCGGAGGCTGTCCGAAAAGTCGGGCAGCCTTTTTTTTGTTGTTTTTTTTTCCAAAATATGTATTTTAGGGATGTAAACAAAAGCGACTATGGCCAAGGTAGTTTTTAAAAACCAAACCGG
>WGNT01000148.1 GCA_016124425.1 Cytophagales bacterium | reverse complement strand
TATCCAATACCGGGATCTCTGAATAAAAGTAATCACCTACATCTTCAGTAATTATAAGCTGACAACCCTCTGCGATGGCCGAGTAGTATTCCAAACCATCTTCAAAATCAACCACCCGCTTATCTTTTAACGCATGGGTAACGATTTCATGGTCCACCTTGGTAACACCTATCTTCGTAGCCAGAAGCTGCAATTTCTTCTTAGCAGCTTTTGAGCCGCTCTTTTTTTCAGAAAAATAATAGGCAATCGCCAAGCAAATCGGTGAGGTAAAGAGGTGATAGGATGGCCTATCAGCCAAGCTTACAATACGGGATGAGTAGTTAAAAACGGGGTATTCCTGATTAAGGACGGAAATGAGTATGTTTGCATCCAAAAATAGCTTCATTTCTTGGCGTCAAAAAACTCATTTCGTAGTGATTTTCTACTAGCTTGTTTTTTGTATTCGGCAGGACCCTCGGCAACCATATGCACCCAGTCCGCAATTGGCAATTCATCTAGCGATTTGTAATCTCCCGAGGTGATTTGGGCATACAGGAATTCGGTAAGCCTAGACAAACTAATTTGTTGAGACGCTGCAAACGCTTTGGCTTTTTCAATCACCTGCCTATCAAACGAAAGTGTAATTTTAGCATCCATTATTTCTATGTTTTTTCTACGACAAGGTTAAAAAACGTTTACGTATAAAAAAACAAAATGGTTCTCTTTTTTTCGCCCTTAGGTTTTAGTCGTCGCTTCTTCCAGGTTATATAGTGCAACAATTACCTGCATCAATGCCGCTGTTTCTTCGGGAGTTTTACCTTTAATTTTGGCATACTTTCCGATACTCAGTAGCTTTTCTACCGCTTCAGCATTTTTTTCAAACCGCTCTAATTCCTCAAGATATAGCTCCTCCAACAGTTCCTTTTCCTCGGACTTGGGAGTACGTCCTAGAATTCGTAGAAAGGCCTCAGCTATAGCTTTCTCTGATGTATCGTGTTCGGCGGTTAAGTTGGCTGCCAGTACCCTTGACGCTTCCAAAACCATTGGATCATTTAGGAGTGCCAACGCTTGAAGTGGGGTATTGGTACGTTGCCTTTTAACTTGGCATATGTCTCTGTTGCTGCCGTCAAAAATCAGCAAGATCGGTGGCGGCAGGGTGAGTTTGATAAAGGTATACATACCCCTTCGGTACAGTTTATCGCCAGAATCAGTTCGATACACGGCCAATTCCCCCCTACCCGATGACGATGCTTCCCACAGGCCATCCGGCTGGTAGGGCTTGACACTTGGTCCACCGATTTCCGGAACGAGCAAGCCACTACTCGCCAGGACAAAGTCACGTATATGTTCCGCATTGAACCTTAATCTTGGATAGTGGCTTAGGTAAATATTTTCCGGATCCTTGTCAACATTCGCGGGATTTACTACTGCTGATTGTCTATAAGCCGCAGAAGCCATGATTTTTTTAAAAAGGTAGTGGATATCCCATCCGTTTTCCTGAAAATCTACCGCCAGCCAGTCGAGTAATTCCGGGTGCGTGGGAAGATCTCCCTGCATGCCAAAGTCGCCGGTAGAAGCAACTAGTCCTACGCCAAAAATCTCCTGCCAGATAAGGTTAACAAAAACCCTCGCGGTAAGGGGGTTTTCATCAGAGAATGTCCACTTCGCAAGTCCTAGCCTATTCTGAGGATATTCGGCACCAAAAGGCAATATTGATTCCGGTGTGCGAGGAAATACCTGCTTATCCGTCGGGGCATCATATACTCCCCTGTCCAGTACGTAAGTATTTCGCAAGGTATCTTTAAAATCCTCCATCACAGATACGTAGATTTTACTGGTATCCTGCGCATTCACAAAGCTAAGGATTCCGCTTAAATCCTCCTTTTCAATGGTCATGAGCGGTGTCTTTGACCGTATGGTAGAACCCGCCCCCCCTTCAAATCCCTTTTCTGGGGTATTGTTGAAAAAGGCGAAAAGACTAAAATAATCCTCCTGTGATATGGGATCATACTTATGGTCGTGGCATTGGGCACATTCAGCTGTCACTCCCAAAATTGCCTTTGTAAAGGTATTGGTCTTGTCCAGCACATACTCAATGCGGTATTCTTCATCAATCACGCCCTCTTCCTCTGTATATTTATGGTTTCTATTGAAACCGGTGGCCAAGATATGTTCTTTTGTAGCTCCGTCCATCAGGTCTCCCGCAAGTTGCCAGGTGATGAATTGATCGTAGGGCATATTTTTATTAAAGGCATGAATTACCCAGTCTCTGTATGGCCATTGTGTTCTGTAGTTGTCATTCTGATAGCCAAATGAATCTGAATAGCGCGAAATATCCAGCCATAATCCGGCCATTCGCTCTCCATAGGTTTTGTCTTTCAACAGTCTTTCTATGAGCTTCTCTGTTGCGTCAGCAGAATTGTCAGATAAAAATTCGCGTTGGAGCTCAGGAGAAGGTGGAAGACCGGTTAAATCCAAACAGATCCGCTTTAGAAGAAACGATTTGTCGGCAGGCCCGTTGGGTCTAAGCCCTCGTTCATTCATGGCCTTCCAAAGAAACCTGTCTATTTCATTTTTGGACCAAGTATCTTTCGAATGTACGGGAACTTCCGGTCTGACAGGTTTGGTAAACGCCCAATGTGGCTCATAAACCGCCCCTTGAGCTACCCATTTTCTGAGTAGTTCCTTTTGAGTTTCCGATAGGCTTAAGTTGGACTCCGCCGGAGGCATTTGTTCGCTGGGATCGGTAGCGAAAATTCGCTTCACAAGTTCAGATTCATCGGGCTTTCCAGGGATCACAGCGTGCAATCCCAAATTTTCTTTAAGGGCAGCATAGGCCCCTTCTGGCGTGTCTAAGCGGAGGCCTGCTTCACGTTTGTTCGCGTCCGGCCCATGACAGGCAAAGCAGTTATCCGACAAGATGGGTCTAATATGAAAATTATAACTTAATTCTGCATAGGGAACCTCGTCTACAGCAGTAGATGCCTCAGGCTTACAAGACATTGCAAGCGTAAAAACAGCCAGAAGGATACCGATTCGAATATAGCCAAACTTACCTAACATAGATGCCCGGGACATTAGTCTTTTGTTGATGACAAACTTTACAGCGGTAATATAAAGCCAATAATCATTAATAGCAACAAAAAGCCCCCTAAGACGCGACTAAATGCCAATTATGTTTTGATCGGTCAAAAACACCTACTAATGTTTTGGGAGCGGCGTAAACCGGATGGCATAATACTCACACCGGCCCCTGCCGACATTTCTTATGCCATGTGGATCCATGGAAGCTAAAAAAATGAGCGAACCTGCTCCTAATCTATAAGGCGTCCCATTAATGCTTTCTTCAACCTCACCCTCTAAAATTAAAATGATCTCCTCGTCTACATGGGTATGGGGATCGTGGCTTTTCTCTCCTTCATTAAGCGTCGTAATATGCATTTCCAATTCCTGCAATCCCGCCGAAGGAGCTTGGCGTATGCTTCTTCGTCCCCCCTTTTGGGTTGGTTTGAACTCCATGCCATCGTAGCTAAACGCTTCAATTTGTTGGGTGTGTGGAGCCGCTTTGACTCCGCCTTTCTCCGGAATCCATTGAATCACAAAGTACGCCGCTTCCGATCTATCGGGAGTAAAAAAACCTACTTCCTTTCCCGGTGGTACCAGAACGACGCTTCTTTCTTCAAAAACCTCGTTAAAGCCAATGCCGGCTATCCCCAATTTTCCCTTCTTTACGATTATTAGTGTTTCGGCCTTGGGATCCATATCGCCGTCAACGGTTGGCAAATCCGTATCCATGGTTCTAAGGTACACCTGAAACCGATCAAAAAAGGTTGTTCTCCAGTCAACGTAGGTTTTTTTAGACCCGACAGGGCTTATCTTTGACGGCAACATATCAAACGCATACACGCTCGAAGGCAAATCTGTTTGTTGCGCATGGATCGAACTTTGCAGCAGGAAAAAACTTAGGGAAATTAGTAGCAGTTTATGGCTCATGGGTCTCAGGTTATATCAGATTTCAACAATAAAAAGGGTAATCTTATTTCTCTTGGTATGGCTCCAAACAATGTAAGATCGGCGACTTATCTACTAGTCGGACGGATACGTACTATTGTTGTCGCTTCCGGCAAAACCGGCTCAATCCAGTTCAGTAACTTGCTAACTAGACTCCTCAATGGCAGGTGTGAGGGTCGTGGAGTCATTCGAGTCAGCCTAGCGGTATTCGCAACAGCACCCCAAATTCTTCCGGAAAATTAACACTTACCCGCGCATGTATCGCTCCTTGTTCGTCATAGAAGGTCGCTCTTTCCGAAAGTGGGACAATCGCTTCATGCCAAACGTTGGGATGGATATACAGCCCCATACCGTTTTCAACCTTAAATGCTTTAAAATCCGCCGGTGTCACGTCATCTCCTGGTAGCGCTAATGCGGTAATGAAGGACTCGCCGTTAAGCGGGAAAAAAAGCTGTCCGCCGTCTGGATGATAATTGGCATGCCAAAGAAGCACTTGTTCGGGTGTTTCCTTAGACTGCGGAGATGCCAACTCAGGTAGCTTACTCCATCCGAAAACATATTCTGAATTCACGGCGTGGTTTTTCCCTTTAAACAGGTCTCCTTCCCAATAAAATTCGAAATCCCCTGATACCGTACCTGCCTCATCACCGGTGCCCTCATCTACTTGGCGCCATCCTCCAGCCGGCCAACGAACGATTTCGAGTGGGTACTGTAAGTATTCAGACTTTTGCACTAACCTTCCATAACCCTGAAGCGTCACCTCATCCGCTGGTATCACAGGGATATCAATGCACACCATGTTTGAAGGAATTTTAGGATTTAGATAATCGATTTTCATGGGATAAAGGAAAAGTGACTGTAGGACAACGAATGTTTTTCGAAAGTAATGAAATAATAGAAAAAACTAGTGCGTTTTCTGATTCTTTATGTCAAATCAGCTGCGAACGGTTCCGTATAGACAATAAATAGACATACACCCCATTCAAAAAATCAACTACGACAACGAAGTGGAGACGAGCAAAATGAACGGATCAGCAGTGGTTCGTTTAGAATAAACTAAGAATCTGCCACCCAGAGTAAGGGCATAGATGTACTAAATTACTAAAAATCGATAATCAGTCCGGTGCGAACTTGGCGGTTTTCTCGCTGGCTATTAGCCTCCTGTTACTCTCATTTTTAGTGATCAAAAAGTCACCTAAGACAAGTACATCCATATCCGTCTGCAAAAAACATCGGGTAGCATCTTCTGGGGAGCACACCATTGGTTCACCCCTGACATTCATGCTGGTATTGATTAAAATCCCCCTTCCTGTCAAGGCCTTAACCTCTCTCAATAGCCGGTGGAATTTAGGATTTGTCTGTTCGCTCACCGTTTGAACCCTCGCCGAAAAGTCCACATGGGTAATTGCCTGAAGCTTGGAACGCTCTTGTGTTAACCTTTGGGCCAAAGAAAAGGAGCCGTAGTCGGTAGGCATTTCGTACCGAAGCCCGGCCTTAAGCAGACAAGTGAACAGCATATAGGGGGAACTCACGTCGATATCGAAAAAATCTGGCGCGTCCTCCTCCAATACTGCGGGAGCAAATGGTCGAAAGGTCTCACGGTTTTTTATTTTCACGTTAAGCCTTTTTTGCATCTCGGGATACGAGGGATCAGCTATAATGCTTCTATTTCCTAAGGCTCTCGGCCCGAATTCCATTTTCCCCTGAAACCAGCCAACTACCAGTCCTTCCTGAATAAACCGGGCTACGATTTGACATAATCTATCAAAATCATTATAGAATTCGTATTCAATTGAATACTTTCGCAACGTATTGCTTATGTCTTTCACCGAATATTCCGGTCCCAGAAACGCTCCTTTCATTGCGTCGGTTACCGAAGTTTTAGGTTCATTACCCAGAATGTGGTATCCCGCATATGCTGCGCCGAGGGCCCCGCCTGCATCACCTGCGGCAGGCTGAACCCATATGTCCGAAAACAAATGAGCAGCCCGGATTTTCGCGTTTGCCACGCAATTTAAGGCCACGCCACCGGCCAAACACAGGTAATCTGCACCTGTCATTTTTTTCGCTGTAGTAGCAAGTTTTAGCACTACTTCTTCAAGGATCTCCTGTCCGGCCCGTGCCATGTTGATGTGGGTTTCTTCCAAGTTGCTGTCGAAAGCTCTTCTCGGAAATCCAAACAACCCTTCCCATCTCCTGTCATGGGTCATCGTCAGGCCAGTCGCAAACTTAAAAAATTTCATGTTTAACAAAATTGAACCATCATCTTTGATGTCGATCACGTTTAATTTAAGTTTCTCCACCATTACTTTCACCGAAGGGGAATCAGCAGAGGCGTATGGAGCAAGCCCCATTACCTTGTACTCCCCGCTATTGACCCTGAATCCGGCATAATAAGTGATGGCAGAGTAAAACAATCCTATCGAATGTGGGAAGTGCTGTTCCCGTAAAATACTTATTCGGTTAGTTTTAGCATGCGATATCGTCACGGTACCCCACTCTCCTACCCCATCTATGGTCACTATGGCTGCTTCCGAAAATGGCGAGGGATAATAGGCGCTCGCTGCATGGGAAAGGTGGTGTGACGTGAAAAAAAGGGGTACAGTTGTTTGTCCCATAGCCCGTAGTTCCCTGACCATCCTACGTTTCATAAAAAGCTTTTCCTTGGTCCAAATTGGTACTGACTTTACAAAACTGAGCAGTCCCTTTGGTGCAAATGCATGATAGGTCTCAAGTAAGCGTTCAAATTTGAGAAAGGGCTTTTCATAAAATACAACCCGATCCAGCTCATCAGAGGCTATGCCGCCTTCCTCCAGAACAAAGCGGATCGCATTTATTGGAAAAGAAGCGTCATGCTTTATTCTGGTAAACCGCTCCTCTTCTGCTGCCGCAATGACTTCTCCATCAATTACTAATGCAGCGGCACTGTCGTGGTAGAAGGCAGATATCCCCAGTATCTTCACATGCTGCTTCATCAAAAAATGGAATAGATAAAGGGTGCCAACGCGGTGCCTCCCGTGATCGCCAATAGGCCCCCGATCAAGAGGAGTATTACAAACAGGGGAATCAACCAGTATTTTTTTCGTTCGCGCAGAAAGAGGAGAAACTCTTTAATGAAATCCATAGCCGTAATAGTTAGAATTGATGAATTAAATCTCTTGGTCCCACTTCTTTGTCCACTTGAATAAAATGGCTGTCGGCTTGGCTTTTGAATGCCTTCAATTTTAACGAATCACTACCCAGCATTCTCCGGAAAACCCCAATAGGAGTCACAAGAAACAAAAACAGTACTGCCAGAAGAACAAATGAAAAAATGCTCCCCAAAATCTCCCCAAAGGAAAACCAAATAAAGGCAAGGGGTGCCCAGAATCTCGGCCAAACCAAACAAATAAAAAGGCTAATACCTGCGATAAAGGTCAGCTTTTCTACCTCAAAATAAAAATGCCCAAGCACCATTAGCAGTGCAAAGAGTATCCCTACTTCTAAACACATTTTATCAGTTATTCCTTTCATTAGATTCGGGTTGATTTCTTTCATCATCCATAGTTTTATTCTTCAACAATAATGCATGTGATCCTGCCACCCAAGAACTATTACGCTCGACTTTGGTATAAAAGGCACTATAATTTCCCAGTAGGATGTCAATATCTCCATCGCCGTCTATGTCGCCCGTATCCATCGAAATCCACCTGCCCAATTTCCCAACCGGCAGGGAGGTGGGGCTAAAGTTGGGAAACCCTTCATTTTCAAGGAGCACGAAGCCATGTTCCTCAAGGTCGGTATAGTCAGCAAAATAGGAAATTGCGGCAATATCCAGTGCACCGTCGCTATTAAAATCTCTTGCAACTGCCTTGTAGGCACCGTTGAATGGATAAAAAAATTTCTTTTCAAAAACGTCATTACCATTATTGACAAAGACATATATCCCATGATACGGTTTTAGTACGGGTGAAAGGTCCGCATTATCACCACAGCTATACAGTATATCCATGCTGCCGTCCGCGTTAAAATCCGCCAGCTGTAAGGATGTAGAACCGTAGCTTGGCGGAAAGGTCATTAGTTCGGTCGTTTCGAAAATGAAGTTTCCCGTATTTTTGAACAAAACTATCTTTTCCGCTCCTTGTGCAAACAGTACCACGATGTCTTTCCATCCATCGTGATTAAAGTCTAATATTTCGAGCGAAATGGCACCTGCTACATCATATGAAAAATTCTTATCCCACGTTCCCTGCGGAGATTGTCCATATATCGCCAATTCACCTTCCCTATTTCCAAAATGACAGACCACCAGTTCTTGGATGGAATCATTTGTTAGGTCGGAAAAGGAAGAAAAAACGGGCCTATTGAGCCGCTCCATCAAAAAACGGCGTTCTTCAACAGTGTTGCTAGCATCAATTGTCACTTCTTCTATATACCCGTTGTTACTTTCATCTGGCTGAAGCGAAAATCCAACAGCGGTCAACACAAGGGTTGTTTGGTTCGTCTTTTCCTTTCGAATCGAGATGTTGCCTACCGCCATGGGAGACCCAAAGCTGCTTATTTCATTTCCAACTGCGTCGAAAGCACCCAAGAGACCACTATTTTGATCTGCAATCCATGCAAGTCGGGACGACTCATCCACCTTTACAGCCGTAACAGCGGGCGGCCCTCCTATCGAGTCAACGTATATCGGAACTAATTCAAAGTCACTTCGAAAAAGAACCGGCTTTCTTTCGGGAATCTCAAGGTATTCCTTTGAAGAATAAAGGTAAAACTTAGTTAGGTCCGCCCATTCCTGGCCGGTCAGGACGGCTTTCTTGGGATAGTCTCCCTCAAAGAATTTACGCTTAAGCCTCTGAAGGAATGCGGTATCAACAGCGTGAATGATGCCAAGATATAGACCCATTTCCGGAAGAATGCTTTCCTGCCACGTACGTCTATCCAATAAATCCGGATCCGGAAACTGATGGCAACCGGCACAATGGACCCTTGCAAGTGCCTCCCCCCTTTTAATACTTGAGTTGGATTGACATCCAGGGGAAACGAAAAAAAACAACCCTGCACCATACATGCATGTGAACCAAAGGATGAATGAATCGCATGTTTTTTTCTTTACCAACTCATACAGATTAAACATCCCGATTAACTTTCAAGCGTTGCTTTGATTTTAGCCAACATAAGTTGGCCGGTCTCGTTCTGTGGATCTAGATCTACTACGTATTCCGCATATTTCTTGGCACGTTCAAGATTGCCAATCAACAGGTAATTTGCGGCCAGCTGCTGATACCCATCTGCACTTATAGAAGTCCCAGCAGAGACCACCTCCTCCAAACGAACGATTTCTTGTACTGCCAAAAGCATCCTTTGGTAGCGGCCGTCAAATGGGTCACGTGTTATCATTACCTCCAGAACCGGAACACAGGCAGGCAAATTGTTGGATTTGATATTCGCCCGCAGAATGGTAAGATAATTGTCAATTTCAGGCTTATTATTGTTTGCGACTTGACTGTAATAGATAGCACGTTGCCAGTCTTTCAATGAGAATGCCAGCTGCGCGGCTTTTTTTTGATAATCGAACTGATGGGGATAGGCCATAGCCACCGTTTCTGCTACTTTAAATGCTTTTTCTAATTCCCCCTCACCTACATAGTGTCGATACAGTTTATCCATGGCGTCGTCCCAGTGGATTTGACGCACCGCCAGTCCACCTGCCAAGGCTTCTTCCATTGTTTTTTCTGAAGCCACTTCCAAAGAAATCGGCTCATTAAAAGGCCATCCTTCCTTAAGAATCAGTGTTGCATAAACGCCGTAAAGTGAATCGACTTCATTCACCGGGAAAAGTGACTTAGCCTCATAAAAGTCCATAGGATGGAAACCGTCTAGCTTGGCCTTCGCCAGTTCTACCATTTTTGTGTAGAGCAGGTCAGCAATAAGGAAATGGCCTTCAATAGTGGGATGAAGGTGTTCCATAAAAAAAGTAGTTCCCAAAAGTTCATCTTCGCCCATTTCGGTGATACTGCCACGCAACGGCACATACGTCGCGGAATATTTGGAGCATAATTTTTTTGCACTGCTATTGATGGCTTCAGGAGCTCTAAAACGAAGGTTATCAAATTCTTTAGCAGAATGGAGGTGGCTTCTAGCTTTGCTTAGCTCCATCGTTTCTAGGTATGCCTTACCTAACAGGTAGTGGGCCTCAGCATAGGCATCATCAATCTCTAGCAACCGATGAAGGCGGTTTATCATTTCCCCCACTTCTTCAAGCTGTTTGATTAGGTGTATCTCGCCTTCGAACGATTGCTGAAGATCGGGTTGTTTTGTTCTACTCAAAAATGGACGTTGGTCCTTTTCATTGCTTATATTTTCAAGCATAAAAACCGGAATCTGGCTCTTTTGAAATTTACGAAGGGTGATGTCGACATTTTCTTCAAATTGCCTCAGTCCTGTCTTATAGACCTCCCCGTCCAGCGGCACTTCCTGTTCCGAGACCATTCTTTCCATAAGATTCTTCCTTAGATCCACCTGATGTCCCTGTACGTTCTGGCCCAGTTCGGACCAAAGGTTACTTGCCAGCTGTATGGTCCTCAGTTTCCTTAGCTTGATAGCCCACCTCACAAAAGATGGATTTCGGCCTAGCGTACTTGTTGAGGCCACTCCTAGCGCACCATAATATTCATTGTGGCCGGCAGAAATAACTACTGCATCTGGTTGCTGGGCAATAACCTCATCCGCAAATTCAACGAGGGCATAGGAATTGACTCCTGTTAGCGAAAGGTTGATTACTTCAATCAGATGCTCGGGAAAGGAAGCTTGAAGGCGACTTCTTAGCATACTTGGAAACGACAAGTGATGTCTGAATGGGAATCCCAGTGCAGTAGACTCGCCAAGTACAAAAATCCTAAACGAATCGGGCCTTTTGACTTTTAGAAAAATGTCCTCGGTACCGATTACTGCATTTTCTTTTTGAATGTAAAAACGGTGAGACACATCTGGATTCACCCTCCAATACGACGGGTCCTGTGGGTCAGAGACAAATAGGGGTAGCGGCGTTCCAAGTTGAAAAAGCCTGAATGCCAGTTCCAGTCCCGCAAAGAACAGGACTGGAAGGCATACAGCAATTTCTTTAAATATAACGCGTTTCCTTTTGAGAATCATTTATTAGCTAATTAGCATTAATATCCGTCACTTTGCTCGATATTAATATTCACATCCATTTCCGCTTGGGGAATTGGTAAGTATGGCAAAGCGGTGCTGGCCAACACTGGCCCCGAGCGTACCGACGGATATTTTGCCAGTTCTTCCCTAAAGATTCCCCACCTGACTATATCATACCATCGGTGTCCCTCAGCAAAAAGTTCCTTGAACCGCTCCTCTTGGATTGCCGCAAGCAACGTATTGCCACTCACCCCACTCAAGTCATGCTGGCTTGGACTGTTGGGATCTTGATTGTGGGCCCTGCGAATTACCTTATTGACATATTCCAGTGCCATCGCGTCGTTAGTTCCAAGCAATGTCTCGGCGTAGAGAAGATAGACATCAGCCAGTCGGTCTACGATTATATTGGCTCCAAAGTTCCTGTTCGTAGAAAATACGGAGAAATCGGTGGGTACCCATTTTCTAAAGCTCCATCCGAGAGCACCTTCATCATCCACCATGCGTTGCAGCGGTCGTCGTCGCCCATCTCCGAAGGTAACGGAATCCACCCCTGGCTCTAAAGCATTGATTCGCAATCTTGGATCATTTCCGAACCGCCTGATATTGACATCATGGGGGTAAACGTTGCTCCATCCTGTTCCCTTAGGCGCAAGAAGCAACGCCATATTACTACCTAAACCTCCTTGCCATGCATTTTCCTGTAAGTCAGTAGATAAATTAATTTCGAACAGCGACTCTTCACTAAACTCGTTTTCCCCATTAAATAAGCCCATATAGTCTTCGAAAGGAACAAGAGAAAACCGTCCGCTATTGATGATCTGTTCAAAGTAGTTTCCCGCTGTACTCATATTTCCCATGCACATATGCACCCTGCCCAGCAGCGACTTCGAGGCATAGCTTGTTACCCGGGCGATACTTTGGGTAGGCCAACTTTCGGGAAGTCTTGACTCTGCTTGCTCTAGATCCCGGATAATCTGCTCGAAGACTTCACCGACCGTGCTTCTGCTTACAAACATGGCATCCCTTGAATTGGCAACCTCGAGAATAAGCGGCACTCCCCTTGCGCCGGAATTGCGTGCAGGAATGTCTTCCCCCCAAAGTCTCACGAGGTGATAGTAAAAAAATGCCCTGAAAAACATGGCTTCACCAATCATTTGGTTTAACCGGGTGGTCTCTGCCTGAGTCGGATTTCCTTCTTCCAGATACCTTTCGGCCTGGAAAATAAAGTCATTGGATCTGGCTACGCCTCGGTAAAAGCCCCTCCAAAACTGGTTTAATAGGCCATTGTCTGGAGTGATTGCATTTCTGAGGTTTTGGTTCCAACCATCGGTTCCCAGCCAGTCTTGATCTACCGTTTTAGGAAGGGTAAATAGTAGTTGCGGATACAGGTTGCCACCGTAAAGATCGAAGGATTTAGAAGCAGCATAAACAGAAGTAAGCGAAAGTTCAAAATCGTCTATACTATTGAAAAAACTAGCCGCATCAATCTCATTCGGATTGGATACGTTAAGAAAGTCATCTGAGCATTTTATAAATAAACCGCTGACTAAGAGAATCATGGCGATTAATATTGCGTTCTTTTTCATGATTTGATCAGTTTATTTTATGGTTAAAACCCAATTTGTACACCTGTGGAATACATGATAGTTTGAGGGTACTGCCTCAAATTGTCAATCCCCCGCTGGGTATTGCTTCCCTGACCGATCTCAGGATCTATCCCCTCATAGGTCGTAAACGTCATCAGATTCTGCGCATTAAGAAACAGTCTTGCACGCCTTAGCCCGATTTTTCCGATCAACGATTGAGGGAATGAATAGCCTAGTTGAATATTTCTCACCCGCAAATAGGAGCCATCTTCCACATGGTAGCTAGATGGTCTACGGTAGTTACCGTCGGGATCCGTTGAAATAAGGCGGGGATGAGCAGTCCGATTCTCCGGTGTCCAAGATTCGAAAACCAGATCGGAGGTGTTGTAATCACTGAATACGGTTCTGTAAAATGATTTGGTCGCATTAAAAATTTCTACGCCTTGAACACCTTGAAGAAACAAGGTGAAATCAATATCCTTATAAGACACGTTGAAATTAAATCCATAGATCATCCGTGGCCACGGATTTCCGATGATGGTACGATCGTTTGGCGTAATCATTCCATCTCCATCCACGTCCCTATACCTCAGGTCTCCCGGTCTTGTTTCGCTACTCTGATACACGCCACTCTGGGCACCCGAATTAAGGGCATTGATTTCTTCTTGAGTTTGAAATATCCCAACAGCCTCCCAGCCGAAAAAGGATCCAATGGGATACCCCGCTTCCGTTACGGCGACGCTGTTTGAAAATCCAGGGCCTCCACCGCCGGCAAAAATCCGCTGGCCCTCTGTAAGTCGCTTTACTTCATTTGTATTCCATGACGTATTCCCGGTCACGTCTACCTTCCAAAAGCCAAATTGGTTTCTGTAATTAAGCGTTAGCTCTAGCCCCCTGTTTTCAACCTCTCCTACGTTTATCTGTGTGCTCTCTGGGTTCCTGTTATTTCTTGATACGCCAAATGAATTGGGCAATTGTACCCCAATGAGCATATCAGCAGTGTTTTTTATGTAATAGTCTGTGGTCAGGTTGAATTTTCCGTCGAGAAAGCTCATATCCAGGCCCACGTTGATTTGTTCTATCTCCTCCCATTTAACCTCACTGTTGGGAAATCTCCGCAAGTAAAACCCACGTACCCGCGTTCCCCCAAAAACTCCCGTAGGATCAAAGGCATAGGTATCAGCGTCATTCTGATAAGTGGGGGAGAAAATATAATCCCCGATGCGGTCCGACCCCAAGACGCCATAGCTCGCGCGAATTTTCAGATCGGATAACCAACCCACGTTGCGCATAAAGGACTCTTCGATTATCCGCCATCCAAGAGAAAAGGAAGGGAATACGCCAAATTGGTTGGCAGGGCCAAACCTCGAAGAGCCATCTCTCCGCAGGTTGGCAGAAAACAGATACCGATTGTTATAAGAATAGTTTACCCTACCGAACACGGACGATAAGCGGTATTGGTCGGTGATTGAGTTGCGCTGCTCAATATTGACGGCACCTGTAGCAAGCGCAAAACTTCTCGAAAAGTTAATGGGGAAATCTTGGGCAATGGCAGAAAAGCCGGTACCGTCCTGCTGAAACTGCTCATAGCCTCCCATTATTGAGAAATCATGCTTGTCTAGCGTCTTTTGATAGGTAGCGAAGACGTTGGTGTTGATTTCGGTGGAATTGTTACTTTGGTAGGTAAGCGAGGCGATTGGGTTAGAAAGGGAGCCGTAGCTGAATCCTTCCCTGAAGGCCTCGCCTTCTCTTCCCGCGTAGTTGACACCTAGACTTCCTCGGACTTTAAGACCTTCCACCACATCGACCTCAGCGTATAGGTTTCCGTTTATGCGATTAGTCGTGTTTTTGATGTGGTTTTGCATCTGTGCGGCGACAGGATTGGGCCCCTGAAAATAAGACGGTGCCCGTCCCCATCCCCCGAACCTATTATCCGGATCTCTGACAGGCATAATGGGAATAGCACGAAATATGGTGAGCAGATCTCCGCCTGGATCGTTGGTAGGATTCTCGACGGTTCTGGAAACAAGCAGGTTCTGACCAACTTTTATCCGCTTTCCTACTTTAAACTCGGAGTTGGCCCTGGCAGCGAATCGTTCAAATTTATTGTTGATCATAATACCTTCTTCACTGTCGTAGCCCACTGAGGTAAAAAACTTTGCGGTTTCATTCCCTCCACTCAAGGAAAGGTTATGGGACTGTTCAAATCCACTTCCAGCAAACACTTCATCCACCCAGTTGGTGTTGGCGAGCGTCTCCGGGTTACTCCACGCGGATTCAGGTGACTGCCCCGCAGCCAGCCTTGCCTGTGTATTTGCTCGAATAAAATCGGCCGTGCCAAGCATGTTGGGCAGAGGCCTTGGCCTTCTTACTCCTATTTGGTTTGTATAATTAACCTGAACCTTCTCCCCGTATCCACCGTTTTTGGTGGTCACTAAGATGACACCGTGGGCGGCCCTAGCCCCGTAGATGGCCGCTGC
>WGNT01000016.1 GCA_016124425.1 Cytophagales bacterium | reverse complement strand
TAGTTCAATGGCAGAATAGCGGTCTCCAAAACCGTTGATGGGAGTTCGAATCTCTCCGCCCGTGCAACACCGTAAAATCAAACCATGTTCTTTATGTGGGTTTTAGTGATAGCCAAGATAAAATGGTATCTAACTTGCCGCGTTGAGAGCACAAAAAATAAGGCTGCATGAATGTAAAGAATTTTGTGGTAGAATCCATCGATGAAATGAGGAACAAGGTCACTTGGCCTAAGTTTGCTTCACTTCAAAACAGTGCTGTATTGGTTCTTGTTGCATCGTTGATTTTCGCCTTGGTAATAGGGCTCATAGATCTTTCGTTCGAAAGTCTTATGAAGTGGTTTTATGATTTATTTTAATTGAATCAAAATTACATAATGGCTGATCACAAATGGTATGTGCTTAGAGTTGTTGCTGGGCAAGAGAAAAAGGCTAAAACCTATTTAGACAACGAAGTTGCCAGGCAAAAGCTTGAGGAATACATTCCTGAAGTTTTGATACCCTCTGAGAAAATATACGAGATGCGCAACGGCAAGAAGCGTGTTCGGGAAAGGAATTTCTTTCCTGGTTATGTTCTTGTCCATGCGGATCTCAGTCATGGAGAGGCCAATCATGTAATTACGAGTATTCCGGGAGTTATCGGGTTTTTAGGGTCAAACCAAGGGGGGGCTTCCAAAACCCCCGAGCCATTACGTCAGTCAGAAATCAATCGGATCTTGGGTCGGGTTGAAGAGATTGATGAGTTTGCGGAAAAGCTGGATACGCCATTTATAGTTGGAGAGACCGTTAAAGTAATGGACGGTCCCTTCAGTGGTTTCTCGGGAATGATAGAAGAGGTATTTGAAGATAAGAAGAAACTTAATGTTATGGTTAAGATCTTCGGTCGTAATACCCCGGTAGAATTAAACTTTATACAAGTAGAAAAACAAGACTAGGAAATGGCTAAGGAAATCACTGGTTATGTGAAATTACAGGTGAAAGGTGGCCAGGCAAATCCATCGCCTCCAGTTGGTCCTGCCCTTGGTTCCAAGGGTTTGAACATCATGGAGTTCTGTAAGCAGTACAATGCAAGAACCCAAGACAGAATGGGCCAAGTGCTTCCTGTACTTATCACCGTGTATTCGGATAAGTCGTTTGACTTCGTAGTTAAGACGCCTCCGGCAGCTAACATGTTGCTAGATGCGGCGAAGGTGAAAAGTGGTTCAGCAGAGCCAAACAGGAAGAAGGTAGGTTCAGTATCCTGGGATCAGGTTAAGGAGATTGCTGTTGTGAAAATGCCTGACCTAAATGCCTTTGAAGTGGAGGCTGCCATGAGAATGGTTGCCGGTACCGCAAGAAGCATGGGAATTACAGTTTCGGGAAAAGCTCCTTGGGAGGATTAAATAAAGAAAAATGGCTAAGTTAACCAAAAAACAAAAAGAAGCTCTTTCTAAATATGATCCTAGCCAATCTTATTCTCTGGCTGAGGCTTCTACCATTGTGAAAGATATCACCAACGTAAAGTTTGATGCGTCTGTAGATCTTGACATCCGTCTGGGTGTGGATCCAAGAAAAGCGGATCAAATGGTACGTGGAGTGGTAGCACTTCCGCATGGTACAGGTAAGGATGTAAAGGTGTTGGTATTGTGTAGCCCAGACAAAGAAGCAGAGGCCAAAGAGGCAGGTGCCGACTTTGTTGGACTAGATGATTACATAGCCAAAATTGAAGGCGGGTGGACAGACATTGATGTCATAATTACTACTCCCAACGTAATGGCTAAGGTAGGTAGACTTGGTAGAGTATTGGGTCCTAGAGGTCTTATGCCAAATCCAAAATCCGGCACAGTAACGCTTGATGTTGGAAAAGCGGTAAAAGATGTAAAGGCCGGTAAGATAGATTTTAAGGTAGATAAATTTGGTATTCTTCATGCAAGTATTGGGAAAGTTTCCTTCTCGCCCGAGAAGATTCAGGAAAATGCGCTTGAATTAATCAATACTGTATCTAAATTAAAGCCTTCGGCCGCTAAAGGAACTTACTTTAGAAGCATCCATATCTCCAGCACCATGTCTCCTGGTATTAATATAGACAAGGGAAGTATTCAAGGTATATAATCATGACGAGAGAAGAAAAAAAATCCATCATTGACGAACTTACCGAGAAGCTCAAAGAAACCCCGCATTTCTATGTGACAAATGCTTCGGGATTTTCGGTAGCGCAGGTAAATGCTTTCAGGAGGACATGTTTCGAAAAAGGACTCGAATATAAAGTGTACAAGAATACGCTTATCAAAAAGGCGTTGGAAAACTTGGATACGGATTACGAGAAATTTAATGAAACTGCTCTAAAAGGATTCTCCGGTATTCTTTTTTCTAAAGAAGTTGGAAACCTTCCTGCAAAGGTGTTGTTGGAGTTCCGAAAGAAAATGGGCAGGAAAGAAACGCGCCCGGTGTTCAAAGGAGCTTCAATAGATGGCGACATATTTCTAGGTGAACAAAACCTTGAATTACTGTCAAATCTAAAATCAAAAGACGAATTACTTGGAGAAATTATCGGGTTGCTTCAGTCTCCCGCGAAGAATGTTGTTTCCGCTCTACAGAGTGGAAAACATATTTTGGCAGGGTTGGTTAAGACACTCTCCGAGAAAGAGTCTTGAAAATAATAATCTAACAAGTTAAAAATCAATCAATTTAAATATTTTATACAATGGCAGATCTTAAAGCATTCGCTGAGCAGTTAGTTAATTTAACTGTAAAAGAGGTAAATGAGTTAGCCGCAATTTTGAAAGATGAGTATGGTATCGAGCCCGCTGCTGCTGCTGCTACTGTTGTAGCTGCCGGTGGAGGAGGAGAAGCCGCCGTTGAAGAAGAAAAAACTTCTTTCGACGTTATCTTGAAAGCTGCTGGTGGACAGAAATTAGCAGTAGTTAAGCTTGTTAAAGAATTGACAGGCCTTGGTCTTAAGGAAGCTAAAGAGGTAGTTGACAATGCGCCTAAGGCAATCAAAGAAGGCATCGGCAAAGACGAAGCAGACGCACTTAAGAAGCAACTTGAGGAAGCTGGCGCTGAAGTAGAATTGAAATAATTTGGATATTCTATCCGCGTAGGAATAGATTATTCATAATAGACCTGACTTTAAAGTCAGGTCTTTTCCTGTTTATGGACAATAAAAATATAGCATTATTTCTAGGCTATATTGTCTTTATTTAATAAATATTATCACTATAAATATATACTGCCTTGGCTATCCAGAATCAAACCGAAAGGAAAAGTTTCTCATCTATTAAGGTAGTCAAAGACTATCCTGATTTTCTAGACATTCAGCTGCAATCCTTCAAAGATTTTTTCCAGCTTGATACTCCAGCAGAGAGAAGAAGACAGGACGGTCTTTTCAAGGTGTTTTCTGAAAATTTCCCTATAAGTGACTCCCGGGAAAATTTCACCCTTGAATTCATCGACTATGCCGTTGATCCTCCTAAATACAACGTATCTGAATGTATAGACAGAGGGCTTACATATTCTGTTCCTTTGAAGGCAAAACTTAGGTTGTTGTGTTCTGACGAAGACAATGAAGATTTTGAAACCATTGAACAGGAAGTGTTTTTGGGAAACCTTCCCTACATGACTGAAAAGGGGTCCTTCGTGATCAATGGTGCTGAAAGGGTCATTGTGTCCCAACTTCACCGTTCACCCGGGGTATTCTTCGCACAAAGCAAGCATACCAACGGGACCAAACTATATTCCGCCCGTATCATCCCATTCAAAGGGTCATGGATAGAGTTTGCTACCGATATCAACAACGTCATGTACGCGTACATTGACAGGAAAAAGAAGTTTCCAGTGACGACCTTGCTTAGGGCTATTGGATATGGATCCGACAAAGAAATTCTAGATCTGTTTGGACTTTCCGAGGAAGTAGACGCAAATAAATCTACGCTAAAGAAAGTGATCGGTAGAAAATTGGCCGCACGTGTTCTACGCACTTGGGTTGAGGACTTTGTTGATGAGGATACCGGTGAGGTGGTATCGATTGATAGAAACGAAGTGCTCCTCGAACGAGATTCTATTCTCACAGATGAAGACATTGATTTGATTGTAGAATCCTCTACAAAGAGCATCATCCTTCACAGGGAAGATGTAAACGTGGCGGATTATTCAATTATTTATAATACATTACAAAAGGATAACTCAAACTCTGAAAAGGAGGCTGTTGAGGTTATTTACCGACAACTTCGTAATACAGAAGCACCAGATGAGGCTACGGCAAGAGAAGTAATCCACGGATTGTTCTTCTCGGATAAGCGGTATGACCTAGGTGAAGTCGGTAGGTATCGTATCAATAAGAAGTTAGGACTAAGTATAGATCCTGACAAAATAGTGCTTACCACACAGGATATCATCTCCATTGTGAAGTACCTTATCGGATTGATTAACTCTAAAGCGGTTGTCGATGATATTGACCACTTGAGCAATCGAAGGGTAAGGACTGTAGGAGAACAGCTTTATAGCCAATTTGGTGTTGGACTGGCCCGTATGGCCAGAACAATTAGAGAGCGGATGAACGTGCGTGACAATGAAGACTTCAAACCTGTAGATTTGATCAACGCACGTACATTGTCATCCGTAATTAATTCCTTCTTTGGGACCAATCAGCTTTCTCAGTTCATGGATCAAACCAACCCGCTTGCGGAGCTGACCCATAAGCGAAGGTTATCTGCTCTTGGTCCGGGTGGGCTGTCACGGGAACGCGCGGGCTTTGAAGTTAGGGACGTACATTATACCCACTATGGTAGACTGTGTACCATTGAGACCCCCGAGGGTCCAAACATCGGACTTATATCATCTCTTTGCGTACATGCCAAAGTCAATAGCATGGGCTTCCTGGAAACTCCCTATCGAAAAGTTTCTGATGGGAAAGTAAGCATGGTTAGCGAAGATATCGTATTCCTAACCGCCGAAGAAGAAGACGACAACAACATTGCACAGGCTAATGCGCCTTTGGATGAGAAAGGCAACTTCATAAACGATAAAGTAAAGGCCCGGTTTGAGGGTGATTTCCCTGTATTGGATCCGGCTGAAATTACCTTTATGGACGTTGCTCCCAATCAGATTGTATCTGTTGCAGCCTCGCTAATTCCATTTCTTGAGCATGATGATGCTAACAGGGCGTTGATGGGATCAAACATGCAGCGTCAGGCGGTTCCTTTGCTCAAAGCTGAGGCGCCTATTGTTGGGACAGGATTGGAAGGAAAAGCAGCCATCGATTCTCGGTCGCTTATCCGAGCCGAGGCAGACGGCGTAATTGACTATGTCGATGCCAAGAAAATCATCGTAAAATATGATCTCTCCGAGGAGGAGCTGTTGGTTAACTTCAGCGATGAATACAAAACGTATTTGTTGACCAAATTCCGAAGAACTAACCAAGATACGACAATCAACTTGACCCCGCTTGTTCTGAAAGGGCAACGGGTGACCAAAGGACAGGTCTTGGTGGAGGGTTACTCGACCAATAACGGAGAACTTGCATTAGGCAAAAACCTACTTGTGGCATACATGCCTTGGCAGGGATATAACTTTGAAGATGCGATCGTGATTTCTGAGCGCGTTGTACGAGAAGATATTTTCACTTCCATACACATCGAAGAATTCCAGCTTGAAGTGCGGGATACAAAGCGGGGTGAAGAAGAACTAACATCAGAAATTCCGAACGTGTCCGAAGAGGCGGTCAAAAACCTTGATGAAAACGGAATTATACGTATAGGTGCGGAACTTAAAGAAGGAGATATCATTATCGGCAAGATCACGCCGAAAGGAGAAACAGACCCTACGCCGGAAGAGAAGTTGCTTCGCGCAATATTTGGAGATAAGGCGGGGGATGTAAAAGACGCCTCCCTAAAAGCCTCGCCATCGTTGAACGGTGTTGTGATTGAGACGAAGCTTTTCTCGTGGCCTAAGAAGGATAAAGATCTTCGGGTAAAAGCTAAAGCGGAAGTAGAAAAGCTAAAGCAAAAATACGGCAAGGATCTTTTGGTGGTGCGGGCTAGAATGATACAGAAGTTGGTCGTTTTGCTCGATGGGAAATTATCCAATGGTGTTAAACATAAGTTCGGGGATGAAATCATCAGCAAAGGGATGAAGTTTAACCACCAAAACATTGAAAACAATCTCTTCCCGGCGAAAAATCCATACCGAGATGAGAGTAACTACAATGTGGCGGAGGAAGCTAACCTTATTTCAGACATCATACTCGATGACTGGACGGATGATCCACATACCAATATGCTTGTACAGCAGTTGGTAAAGAACTATACGAATACCAGAAATGAAATTTCCGGCATTTTCAAAAGGGATAAATTTACGCTAGAGGTAGGTGATGAACTCCCAGCGGGAATTGTACAGCTTGCCAAAGTGTATGTTGCTAAAAAACGTAAGCTGAAGGTTGGTGATAAAATGGCAGGGCGCCACGGTAACAAAGGTATTGTAGCAAGGATTGTACGTGATGAAGACATGCCGTTCCTTGAAGACGGAACTCCTATGGATATTGTATTGAACCCGTTAGGCGTGCCATCCCGAATGAATATCGGTCAGATCTTCGAAACGGTTTTAGCTTGGGCAGGAATGCGGCTCGGCAAGAAGTACGCCACGCCAATCTTTGACGGAGCAACAACCGAGGAGGTAGCTGCTGAACTTGACAAGGCAGGTTTACCAAGCTTTGGAAGGACTTACCTATATGATGGACTGACAGGCAAAATGTTTGACCAGCCGGTCACTGTAGGGATTTCTTACATGCTGAAATTAGGACACTTAGTGGATGATAAGATGCATGCAAGGTCAATAGGGCCATACTCTCTGATTACACAGCAGCCGTTGGGCGGAAAAGCCCAATTCGGTGGACAGCGATTTGGAGAAATGGAAGTTTGGGCGCTCGAGGCCTTTGGTGCTTCTCACGTGCTTCAGGAAATACTCACCGTGAAGTCGGATGATGTTATCGGTAGGGCAAAAGCATATGAAGCCATTGTAAAGGGTGAAAACCTTCCAAAACCAAATATTCCGGAGTCCTTCAATGTGTTGGTACATGAATTGCGTGGTCTCGCATTGGAGATTACCCTTGACTAAATAAGACAATATTGGGCCAATTGGCCCATTAACTACTCACAAAAATTACTATGGCGTTCAGAAAGAATAAAAAACTAAACAACGACTTTTCTCGGGTCACCATTAGTTTAGCTTCTCCAGAGTCTATCTTGGATAGTTCTCACGGTGAAGTGACGCAGCCGGAAACAATCAATTACAGAACCTATAAGCCCGAAATGGGAGGGCTTTTCTGTGAGCGGATTTTCGGTCCGGTGAAGGACTGGGAATGTCATTGTGGTAAATATAAGCGCATTAGGTATAAAGGAATCATTTGTGACCGATGTGGGGTCGAGGTAACCGAGAAGAAAGTCCGTAGGGAACGCATGGGCCATATCGAATTGGTCGTTCCAGTGGCGCACATTTGGTACTTCAAGTCCCTTCCAAACAAAATAGGCTACCTTCTTGGCTTACCTACTAAAAAATTGGATCAAATCGTTTACTATGAGCGGTATGTGGTCATACAGGCGGGAGTAAAAGGAGATGATGGATTACAGTACCTAGATTTTCTTACGGAAGATGAGTACTTGGACATCATGGACAAGCTTCCTAAGGAAAACCAGATGTTAGATGACGAGGACCCAACTAAGTTTATCGCCAAGATGGGTGCGGAGGCACTCGAGATGTTGTTGGCGAGGCTTGACTTGGATGACCTTTCCTATAGCCTGAGACATCAGGCCGCTACAGATACGTCTCAGCAGCGTAAGGCGGAAGCCTTGAAGCGACTCAAAGTAGTAGAAGCCTTTAGGGATGCAAGAACACGCATTGAAAACCGTCCGGAATGGATGGTTGTTCGCATGGTGCCGGTTATTCCACCAGAACTGAGGCCATTGGTGCCCCTGGATGGAGGAAGGTTTGCTACTTCCGATCTGAACGATCTTTATAGACGAGTAATCATTCGAAACAACCGGCTCAAGAGACTCATAGATATAAAGGCTCCCGAAGTGATCCTCAGAAACGAGAAGAGGATGCTTCAGGAAGCGGTCGATTCGCTATTCGATAATTCCAGGAAGGTGAATGCAGTTCGTTCTGATGGAAATCGAGCGTTGAAATCGCTTTCTGATATGTTGAAGGGTAAGCAGGGACGTTTCCGCCAAAACTTACTTGGAAAGCGGGTAGATTACTCTGGACGATCCGTAATTGTGGTTGGACCGGAATTGAAACTCCATGAATGTGGGCTCCCCAAAAACATGGCTGCGGAACTTTTCAAACCATTTATCATCCGTAAGCTGATTGAGAGGGGTATTGTGAAAACCGTAAAGTCAGCAAAGAAAATTGTAGACCGTAAAGATCCGGTGGTATGGGATATCCTTGAAAACGTACTCAAAGGGCATCCTGTGCTACTCAACCGTGCTCCAACACTACACAGGTTAGGTATACAGGCGTTTCAGCCAAAACTAATAGAAGGTAAAGCTATTCAGCTACATCCCCTAGTATGTACAGCCTTCAACGCCGACTTTGACGGCGATCAAATGGCCGTTCACGTTCCGTTGGGGCATGAAGCGATTTTGGAGGCAGGTACCTTGATGCTTTCCTCACACAACATACTTAACCCTGCTAACGGTGCACCTATTACGGTACCATCTCAGGACATGGTTTTGGGCTTGTACTATGTAACCAAAGGAAAACGCTCCACAGAAGACGAAAAAGTAGCTGGGGAGGGAATGACATTCTACGGGGAAGAGGAAGTAATTATCGCGCTCAACGAAGAAAGGATTTCCCAACATGCTTATATCAATTGTAAAGTAACAGTTCGGGATGAGAATGGCGAACTGACAGAAAAGATAATTGAAACAGTTGCCGGAAGGTTGATTTTCAATCAGTTCGTTCCGCAAGAAGTTGGCTACGTCAACGAGTTACTGACAAAGAAAAAGCTGCAGCAGATTATTGCTGAAGTAGTTAAAATTTGTGGTATCGCCAGGTCAGCCCAATTTCTTGATGATATCAAACACCTCGGGTTTCAAATGGCATACAAAGGAGGCCTCTCCATGGGTCTGGACGATGTCATTATCCCATTGGAAAAGGAACCTTTGATCGACAAAGCGAAGAGCGAGGTTGACCAAGTTTGGAACAATTACCTTATGGGCTTAATCACCGACAACGAACGGTATAACCAAGTGATTGATATTTGGACCCGAACCAACTCTAATCTGACCAATATTTTGATGAAACAGATGGAGGAGGATAACCAAGGGTTTAATGCCATCTATATGATGATGCACTCCGGCGCGAGAGGTTCTAGGGAACAAATCCGCCAACTTGGAGGAATGAGGGGATTGATGGCTAAGCCACAAAAAAACCTACAGGGTTCTGTGGGTGAAATCATCGAAAACCCAATATTGTCAAATTTCAAAGAAGGACTTGACGTTTTAGAGTACTTTATTTCTACACACGGTGCGCGAAAGGGTTTGGCTGACACCGCACTGAAAACCGCTGATGCCGGTTACTTAACCAGAAGGTTGGTAGATGTGGCGCAGGATATGATCATTTCAGAAGAAGACTGCGGAACCCTTCGCGGATTGGTCGTTCAAGCACTGAAGGACAATGATGAGATCGTTGAACCACTTTCAGAGCGGGTTTTGGGTAGGATTGCCGTTCACGATGTGGTAGATCCGATTTCGGATGAAATCATTATCTCATCAGGCGAAGAGATTTCAGATGATGTTGCGAAGCGCATCGATGAGTCGGCCGTGGAAGAGATCGAAATCCGATCGGTGCTTACTTGCGAAACAAGAAGAGGCGTATGTGCGAAATGTTACGGAAGGAATTTGTCCACTGGCAACATTGTACAAGTAGGAGAATCGGTAGGTGTCATTGCTGCCCAATCCATCGGGGAACCTGGAACACAGCTTACATTGAGAACCTTTCACGTAGGTGGTACAGCGTCTAATATTTCAGTAGAGGCTAGTATCAATGCCAAATTTGAGGGGATCGTTGAGTTTGAAGAAGAACTTAGATGGATCAATACGACGAATAAGGATGGCGAAGATGTGGCTATCGTTATGGGAAGGTCAGGGGAGATTAAGATCAACGATGTGAAATCGGGTAAAGTATTGGTGTCCAATCACGTTCCCTACGGTGCCGTACTTAATGTAAAGGATGGTCAGAAAATAGCCAAGGGAGAGTCTCTTTGTACTTGGGATCCCTATAATGCGGTTATTCTTTCAGAGTTTGACGGGGTAGTTGAATTTGACTCTATCATAGAAGGCATAACTTACAAAGAAGTAGCGGATGATCAAACTGGATACAGGGAGAAGGTAATTATCGAGACAAAGGATAAAACCAAGAATCCGGCAGTCATGATTAACTATGGCGATGAGTCAAAGTCTTACAACATACCGGTAGGTGCACACCTTTCAGTAGACGAAGGAGACAAAGTTAAATCAGGTCAGATACTAGTGAAAATCCCAAGGTCTGTTGGTAAAACCCGGGATATTACCGGAGGTCTACCACGGGTTACCGAATTGTTTGAAGCGAGGAATCCATCTAATCCTGCCGTTGTTTCTGAAATTGACGGGGTAGTAAGTTATGGAGGTATCAAGCGAGGCAATAGAGAGATTTTTATAGAGTCTAAGGATGGTGTGAGAAAACGCTATATGGTGTCACTGTCCAAGCACATATTGGTTCAGGAGAATGACTTTATCAGAGCAGGGGAGCCCTTGTCCGACGGAGCGATCACACCAAACGATATTCTGTCGATCAAAGGACCTACTGCGGTACAAGAATACCTTGTGAACGAGATCCAAGAGGTTTACCGACTTCAGGGTGTTAAGATAAACGACAAGCACATTGAAGTAATCGTCAGTCAGATGATGCAGAAGGTAGAAATCCTTGATGCTGGAGATACAGGGTTTCTGCAAAACCAAATAGTCAACAAGTGGGCTTTCCGTGAGGAAAATGACTCCATTTTGGATAAGAAAGTGGTAATGGAAGCGGGGGATTCTTCTACTCTTAAGCCAGGGATGATAATCACCGCGCGTAGGCTTCGTGATGAAAATTCCAGTCTTAAGCGGAAAGACCTTAAGATCGTACAGGTAAGGGATGCCCAGGCAGCCGTTTCCCAGCCGACCTTGCAGGGAATTACCGCGTCTTCCTTAGGTACGGAGAGCTTTATTTCAGCCGCTTCATTCCAAGAGACTACCAAGGTGCTAAGCGAAGCTGCCATTCGAGGTAAGCGGGATGAGCTGTTGGGACTGAAGGAAAATGTTATTGTTGGGCATTTGATTCCTGCCGGTACCGGTCAGCGAAGATTCAATAATATGATCATTGGTTCTAAAGAGGAGTATGAACGTCTTACAGTGAATGAGAAAGAAAAATCCTTGAAAAAAACCAAAGAAACAGTAAAATAATTAGTCCGTAAGGTGCAACGAAAAAGGTCTGTCTTGAGCAGGCCTTTTTTTATAAACATACTACAACATGGAAGACGATAATGACGAAAAAATAAACAAAGGCCAGCAAATCAATGTAGAATTGTCGGATGACGTTGCTGAAGGGGTTTATTCCAACCTCGCCATGATTGCCCACTCCCAATCGGAATTCGTGATCGATTTTATTCGATTAATGCCTGGCGTGCCCAAAGCTAAAGTGAAGTCTCGGGTTATCATTACGCCTGACCACGCCAAACGTTTGCTGGCTGCATTAAAAGATAATATAGAGAAATACGAACATAGTTTTGGGAAAATAGAAAACGGACAGAGTACGCCTCAGTTCCCGCTGAATTTTGGTGGGACTTTGGGAGAGGCTTAACGAAAATATAACTCCTTAATTTTGTTTGTTTTATTGATTTGTTTACCTTTGCAGTCCAAAAAATAAAAGTTTAAAGCTGAAAATTAATTTTATCCATTAATGCCTACTATACAACAGTTAGTAAGAAAAGGTAGAAATACCCTCGAAACCAAGTCCAAATCCAGGGCGTTGGACGCATGTCCGCAGCGTAGAGGGGTGTGCACCAGGGTGTACACAACTACCCCTAAGAAGCCTAACTCAGCGATGAGAAAAGTGGCTCGTGTAAGGTTGACCAACGGAAAAGAGGTTAACGCTTATATTCCAGGAGAGGGACACAATCTTCAGGAACACTCTATTGTGCTTATCCGCGGAGGAAGAGTTAAAGACCTTCCAGGTGTGAGGTATCACATCATTAGGGGTGCATTGGATACGGCTGGAGTTAAAGACAGAAAGCAAGGCAGATCTAAATATGGAGCCAAGCGTCCTAAGGCGGGTAAAGGAGCACCTGTTGCAGGCAAAGGAGCACCAGCACCTTCGAAGAAGAAGTAATATTTTATAAAGTATAGTTAACATGAGAAAAGCAAAACCGAAAAAGAGGTATATTCTTCCTGATCCAAAGTTCAATGATACATTGGTAACCAGGTTTGTAAACTGTCTGATGGTAGACGGGAAGAAAAGTATTGCCTACAGGATTTTCTACGATGCAGTAGCAAAAGTAGAAGATAAAGTGGGTGAGAATGGTCTTGAGGTTTGGAAAAAAGCACTTAACAACATCACTCCAGCTGTAGAAGTAAAGAGTCGTAGAGTTGGTGGAGCCACTTTCCAGGTACCAATGGAGGTTAGACCTGAGAGAAAAATTTCTTTGGGTATCAAGTGGATGATTACCTACGCTCGTAAGCGGGGTGAGAAGACCATGATGGATAGGCTCGCTGGTGAGATTATTGCGGGAGCCAAAGGAGAAGGTGCCGCTGTTAAGAAAAAGGATGATACCCATAGAATGGCAGAAGCCAATAAAGCATTCTCTCATTTTAGATTTTAATAGATAATGGCAAGAGACTTAAAATTTACCAGAAACATTGGTATAGCAGCGCATATTGATGCCGGCAAAACGACTACGACGGAAAGGATCCTTTTTTATTCAGGAGTAAGCCATAAAATCGGAGAAGTACATGACGGTGCCGCTACGATGGACTGGATGGAGCAAGAGCAGGAACGTGGGATTACCATAACTTCTGCCGCGACTACCGTTTTTTGGAATTACAGAGATAATAAATATCAGATTAACATCATTGATACCCCAGGCCACGTCGACTTCACCGTTGAAGTGAACCGATCGCTTCGGGTACTAGACGGTCTTGTGTTCTTGTTTAGTGCAGTGGACGGCGTTGAGCCGCAGTCTGAGACAAATTGGAGACTTGCCGATAATTACAAAGTAGCTCGAATAGGTTTCGTAAATAAGATGGACCGTTCAGGCGCGAATTTTTTGGATGTATGTAAGCAGGTAAAGGAAATGTTGGGTAGCTATGCCGTTCCTTTGCAGCTTCCGATTGGTGCTGAAGATAAGTTCCGCGGCGTGGTGGATTTGATTAACAACAGAGCCATCATCTGGAATGAAGATGATCTTGGTATGACCTATCAGGAGGTGCCAATTCCAGAAGATATGGAAGAAGAAGTCGCGGAGTACCGCGAGCATCTTTTGGAAGCCGTTGCTGATTATGATGAATCGTTAATGGAGAAGTTCTTCGATGATCCTGATTCCATTACCGAAGCAGAAATCCTCGCAGCGCTACGAAAAGCGACCATTGATCTAAAAATTGTTCCCATGGTTTGTGGTTCATCCTTTAAGAATAAGGGTGTGCAAACCATGCTTGATCTTGTGATGGAGCTGTTGCCCTCTCCAATGGATAAGGACGATATCATCGCACTTGGAGTTGATTCAGAGGAGGAGGTTGTCATCAGACCTGATGAGAGCGAACCGTTCACAGGCTTGGCCTTTAAGATTGCAACTGATCCTTTCGTTGGAAGGCTATGCTTTGTAAGAGCCTATTCTGGTGTCCTGGAGTCGGGTTCCTATATCCACAACACCAGATCAGGAAACAAAGAGCGAATATCGCGTGTATTCCAAATGCACGCTAACAAACAAAATCAAATCGACAGTTTACGAGCCGGTGACATTGGCGCCGTAGTTGGATTTAAAGATATTAAAACCGGAGATACCCTTTGTGATGAAAAGCGCAAGGTGGTATTGGAATCCATGGTTTTCCCAGAGCCGGTAATTGGTTATGCGATCGAGCCTAAAAAGCAGGCCGATGTAGACAAACTGGGTATGGCAATCTCCAAACTGGTGGAGGAAGACCCTACGTTACAAGTAAACACGGACCACGAGACAGGACAAACGATCTTACGTGGTATGGGTGAATTGCACCTGGAAATCATCATCGATAGACTACGTAGGGAATTCAAAGTAGAGATTAACCAAGGTGCTCCGCAAGTTGCCTACAAAGAGGCGCTATTTGGATCTACCGAACATAAAGAAGTCTACAAGAAGCAGACAGGTGGTAAAGGTAAATTCGCCGATATCTCTTTCGAACTAGGTCCAAAACCTGCTGATCCAGAGACAGGTGAAATCAAGCCAGGTTTGGAATTTGTTAACGGTATCGTGGGTGGTATCATTCCGAAGGAATTTATCCCTGCCATTCAAAAAGGCTTCAACGAATCCATGAAGAATGGCCCGTTGGCAGGATACCCGATTGAGTCTATGAAAGTAAGGCTTTTTCACGGATCCTTCCATGATGTCGATTCAGATGCACTTTCTTTTGAACTTGCTGCTAGGATTGGCTTTAAAGAAGCCGCCAGAAAATGTAAGCCACAGTTGTTAGAACCTATTATGGCGGTTGAAGTAGTTACGCCAGAGGAGTATACAGGTCCGATTACGGGCGACCTGAACCGACGAAGGGGACTAATGAAGGGAATGGATACAAAAGGTACGTCCACAGTGATCAAGGCAAATGTTCCCTTGTCAGAGCTTTTTGGCTATGTGACAGACCTTAGGACGATTTCATCAGGTAGGGCTACTGCATCGCTTACATTTGATCACTATGAGCCTGTGCCTAACAATATCGCTGAAGGTGTAATAGCCAAGGTAAAAGGAGAGAAGGCCTAAATATTTACAGAAAATGAACCAGAAAATAAGAATAAAACTAAAATCATACGATCATAGTCTGGTGGATAAGTCGTCAGAGAAGATCGTGAAAGCTGTAAAGTCTACAGGCGCTGTCGTAGTGGGTCCCATTCCACTTCCTACCAAAAAGGAAAAATTCACTGTTCTGAGGTCCCCTCACGTGAACAAGAAATCTCGCGAGCAATTTCAGCTTTGTACTTACAAGCGATTGGTAGATATCTATTCCAACAGCTCCAAGACAGTGGATGCACTGATGAAAATCGAGCTTCCCAGCGGCGTTGATGTTGAAATAAAGGTTTGACCTATTTCAGTACCTAAAGAAGACCTGCACAGTTTCGTGCAGGTTTTTTTGTGGCCTTTGGTCAAGGCTGCGTGCTTCTATAAGGGTGATGTCTGCTGTCGTGTCAGTAGTCCCGTTGTAGCGCATGCGTTGTACCGGCCGTATCTGACTAAGCCTTGTTAATTTAGGGTGCCTTTCAAAAGCAGTTAAGGAACCTTCTACATTTAACGAAAACATAATTTGCTTGTGGTCCTCTATCTCTGCTTTATAGTCGAGTGGTAGGCATTTTGTTTGTCCCTTTGAAACGTTTGCAAAAAAGGTTCCTGATGGTAAAATAAATTACCTAAATAATTGAAAATATTAAAGTTGGGATTTGTAAGGTGAGTTAAATTTGCTAACTTTGCAGTCCTTTAAAAAAGCACAGGTATGTAGATGCCTGTGTTTCATGGTTTATTATACTACAGAAGATGTCTGGAATAATAGGAAGAAAAGTTGGAATGACTAGTATTTTTAGTGCCGATGGACGAAATGTCGCATGCACGTTAGTAGAAGCTGGTCCTTGCGTAGTTACGCAAGTAAAAAATGTTGAATCAGACGGGTACAACGCT
>WGNT01000100.1 GCA_016124425.1 Cytophagales bacterium | reverse complement strand
TTGATGCCAACAGGATTGGTGTGCACGGATGGAGCTATGGCGGTTTTATGACATTGATGGCCCTCTTTAATGAAGGAGATACTTTTAAGAGTGGTGCGGCATTACGTTCAGTGACTGATTGGGCCCACTATAATCACCCATATACAGCTAATATACTAAATGAACCAGCGGATGATCCCTTGGCGTATAGGCGTTCTTCGCCGATTTATTTTGCAGAGGGCTTGAAGGGACATCTATTGATGGCCCATGGGATGGTGGATGTAAATGTACATTTTCAGGATGTGGTACGGTTATCCCAGCGGCTAATCGAACTCGGAAAAGACAATTGGGAGCTAGCTGTATATCCAGCAGAAGACCATGGATTCGTAGAACCCAGCAGTTGGACAGATGAATACAAGCGGATTCTGAAGCTTTTCAACCAGACACTTCTAGACTAACCAGTACACGTATGAATAAAGCAATCATTCTTTTCATTTATCTCGTAGCGGGCATCGTATCCTGCCGTGAAAAAACCGTGGAATGCCTGATTTCCACCGAGCTCGGAGAAATCGCGGTTGAGTTGTATCCGGAAAGAGCACCACTGACGGTAAAAAACTTCCTGGCTTATGTCGAAAATGGAGCCTATACGGGTTCGAGTTTCTTTCGCGTATGTACACCCGAAAATGAGGCCGACCGGGAGATAAAAATCGAGGTAATACAGGGAGGAAATGTATCCGAGGAATTAGAACTACCGCCCATTACATTGGAGACTACCGAAATGACAGGATTGAGCCATACAAATGGAGTACTTTCCATGGCCCGTGCGGAGCCAAATTCCGCAACGAGTAGTTTCTTTATCTGCATAGGCGATCAGCCTGAGTTGGATTTTGCAGGCAAGCGCAATCCCGACGGTCAGGGGTTTGCGGCATTTGGCAAGGTGACCTCCGGGATGGACGTTGTGCGGGCGATACAGCGGCAAAAGGAAGTTGGGCAGTATTTGGTGGATTCGGTACGGATAGAGAGTGTAGTAGTGATGCTTGGTGATTGAGGGAGTTACGGAGATATAAAATTCTTTAGATTGAAGTTTCGGTAGGATCCGTTAACCATTCTAAAAAGCGGAATGGCGTTTGCAACCTATGGTGGGTTTATTGCGACTCCTTTTTTCAAGGAACTTCCTATTTTTTGTTTCTGATTTCAGCGTTGTATGTTTCGTAGGCATCCATATCGAATAGGAAGATGCCTCTGCCATCACCCGCCCCCTTCTGAAAACCAAACTGATGGGCAATCCTATTTCCCGTTTTATTTACGACAGGATTGTCGGACTTAATTCTATTGAAATACCTGGTTGAGAAGTCTGCTAATCGTTCGACTTCCCCACTGCCATCGAGTTTTAGTTTATAAATGTCAAGCTTGTATTTGTTTCTTTCTTCCATGGGTTGATGGCGATCACTTTCGATGACCATAAAATTCCCATCAGGAAAGATACCTTCTGCTTCATTGTAACTATTTTGCAGATCGGTATATTTGGTGATTTTGTTTGTAAACAAATTAAGTCCAAACACTTGAGAATTAAAATACTGATCTCTTTCATCACCCCAATAATGGGTGTAAATTAGTTCTTCATCAAGGGGAGGTCTAAAATCTTGAGTCTCTAACCTAACATAAGCAGATGAATCCCTGTACGAAATAACTGTTTGCACGTCTCTTAGTTGAGGAATACCTGCGTCATAAAAAATTTCACCTGATTTTATTTCGCGTTGACCTTGAAGTGTCCATGCGATTTTCATGCTGTTTTTGGAAACTGCCGGTCCCTCATCACAATAAGCGTTCAAGGGATAGGGTTGGTTGGGATTTTCCTTTGTCAGTACATATAATCCTAGACCTGCATGCCTATCTTTTTCGGGATTGGATGCGTCAAAAATCGATGATCCCATTGCAAGAAGTAAATCTCCGTTTGATAAACATAAAACACGATGAATGCCCCCGTGATAAAAGCCGGAGGTCATCTGTGAAACTTCTCTTGTGTCTACGTTAATCTTAAATACATCACCAACCAGTTTGTTTAAAAAATAAATATTCTCCGATTTTTCATCCCATTCAGGCCTTACCCCCCAGGTTGTGAGAATTGAAAAATAGGGGGGTAATTCCTCTATCAATGTTTCTATTGTTTGGGCTTTTGCATCATTTCTATTCAAAAAAACAGCAATGAACAGAAGAACAACTAGTTTTTTCATTTTCAATTTAAATTATTAAGTTTAATGATTGTATATAGCGGTTCCTGATAAAATCAGATTATGTCTTAATGCATTAGCTGATAAACGTATTTTTTTTCGAAGGGTTAGATTTTCTTAATGGGCATAGAACGATAGAGCAAATCGGATCAATTTAGATAGAAAAGCGATTCGAACTTAGGTGCTGGCATCCTTAATCAAACACGATAGAAAAAGAACCGGTGACGCAGGTTTTTCTATTCAAAGACTAACCTCCGATCAGGGTTGAAATCATAATGCGGCACAGTGGACGTCAATGGTCACGTAGTCAACAAACCGCACGGTTACAGTCACCGATTTCACTGCATAAACATCCTGTGGCAGGTTGACGTGAATGCTGGTAGTGTTTTGTCGACAGTTTCACTTGGCCTGCACCTCATTTGACGATCCTCGTACCGACCTGGCACATACAGTTCAACTGTCTCCTGTAACCGCAACGGATCCGTGATAGTAAGTATATCATAAGTATATCATTCGATTTCGCATCTTGTTTGATCAACAAAATTCCCGGTTGATCCACTGTCACTGTTGAGCTGTCTGCTAGAGCAAGTGAACCTTCCTCATGAAAAAGTTTGTTGAATCTGATACATTTTGCTATTACAGCCCGCAAATGCTGAAATATTCGCAGGGCTAATCCACCATCACCAGCTTTTTCTTCGATAGATATACCGGTCAGCCTCTGCTTTTTTGTGTTTGAGGGTCCTGCTGTATTTGTATCTGCTACAGAGAATACAACTGCAAGGTTTTCCCTGCGCTTTAAAAAGGTAACTTGTCTTGGGATCAAGACCCATTGCCTTGCACCGTTTTAGGTATTTCAGCCTTGTTACTGCTGTGCGCCTTCCTTTATTCATAAAAATCCTTTGTTGTAAATGAGGCGACCTTAGTCTATCGTCCAGGTAATTTCCACGTTCTGCTTTCCCCATTCTCTGGCACGGGCAATATTTTCGCCCATATAAATGTCGATCTTTTTTTCCCAGCGTTTGTTCATTTTATCCAGTACTTTGTAGGTTCCAGGTAACCCATCAATCCGTACCTCTGCGCCGTATTCAATACCTTCTTCCTTCAGAAGGTCTCTAGATACTGCAATGGCTTTTATTCCGGGCTTAAGTTTATCTCCCCATGCCGCTGTCACGGCATCTCCTTTTTTTGTCTGACTCTCCACTGAATTGTAAGCAGTGGCTGTTACTTCGATGGTTTTGGTCTCTTTGCAAGACGTCAAAAGTAACAGTATAATAGGAAGTATTAAATATTTTATTCTGAAAACATCAGTCATAGGATAGTGTAATTTTAAAGATGAGCTGCTGAGCATGAACTGTCTCGGATCGCTTAAATCCGATTACATGCGGAGAATCGTTTGTAAAGACACGAGTACCCCTGAGGAACCCTTCTGTAGATTAATAAATTGGTAAAGATGTGTCTAAAATATTGACACATATAGGTTTAACAAAAAAAAGGAGGAGATGGTTTCGTGCGGTCGGGTAGATAGCCAACTGCTCCTACTGAAAAATGAGCCCTTTTTTGCGCTATAAGGTGGGTATCTGTGACGTAATATTCAAATTGCTTTTCCGACTAGCGCCAAATAGAGGGCCTCCTTGCTTTACCAAAGCCTGGTCTGTTTGGTTCAAAAATTCATTCTTGAAGGAGAAAATTTACGAACTGCGCTACAAAATTTATTAACGCAGCTTAATTTTTTGGTTGGGTTGTATACGCACAATGCTGGTGCAAATTATTTCATTTCCTGCACCACCTTGCGGAATTTTCGAATTGTTTTTTTTCCGGCGGAACTCAGTTCCGTATAGGCAAGTGGACTGCTTTCTAGCGGGTCTTTGCTTAGATCGTAGATTTCCCCGTCAGTATAATACTTCCAATCCGTATCGTGGACAAAGGTTCTCGCCCTAAAATTGCCCCAGTTTGGGTCGTAATGACAGTACACCCATTCGCGAACCTTTCCCGAATAATCAGGCTCCTTTAGCTGGGGATAAAAACTGATTCCATCCAATGGCGGGGAAAGGTGATGAGTTTTACCCGATATTTCCAAAAGCGTAGGCAAAAAGTCAGTCAAATCAATTAGGTTTTTATTTCTACTACCTGCCGCTATCTTTCCCGGCCAATAAGCCAACAGCGGCACGTGGGTTCCTAAATCGTTGGTATATCCTTTATTTCCACGTAACTCCTGTCCTTTAAATGGCGTGACCACTTTCCGGTCAGTGCCGTTATCGCCAACAAAGAGAATCAGCGTATTTTCCGCAAGGCCCAACTCGGCTACCTTGTCGATAATCCGACCTACCAGTTTGTCCATATAGGTCACCATCCCGGGAAAGTATTTGGGATCGTTTGTCCGTTCTTGGGGGTCGTAGCTGGCAAAATCCTGGGAAGCAGGATCGGGTTCAAAAGGATCATGTGTCAGGGCCATGGGATAGTAGACGAAAAAGGGCTGACCCGCTTTCTCGGTTATAAAATCCTCTAGGTAATCCGTAAAGAGGTCCGGACCGTACTTACCGTCGAACTTTTCCAGGCCGTTGCCTTTGGTTTCCAATAAGGGGTCTTTGTACCGGGACCCCAGGTCGCGCACCTGCCACAGCCGATAGGAATCGAAGCCGGCTTCCTCCGGCAGGCTGCCAATCTTGCCCCCAGCCAATTCCTGCTGCCGGGCATTTCCATACAGTTGCCATTTACCCACCACGCAGGTAGCATAGCCTTGTTCCTTCATCCAATGGGCCATAGTTTTCTCCCTGGGGTCGAGCAGACCAAAACCAATGTAATTGCGAAAATTGTATTTCCCCGTCATCAGTTGTACCCGGGAGGGGGTACACAAGGGCATGGCATGGGCATTTTCAAAAACCATGCCTCCAGCAGCCATACGGTCCAAAGTTGGTGTATGGTGAATTTGGTTGCCATAGGCGGGCAAGACTTCGTACCCCAAGTCGTCGGCAAGTATCAGGATGATATTTGGTCGTTGTTGGGCATATAAAGAGAAAATTCCCGTGAAATTTCCTGTCAAATTAATGCAAAATGCGAGAAAAAGAGCATGTTTTCCCATCTGTATATGCGTTTTATTAGAGGTAGCTAATCGGTAAGATTCTAGTGGAAAATTTTGCCAGCTTGTTTTTATAAGCCGGTGTTACGATAGTTAGTCAACAAACCGCACCGCAACCGTCACCGATTTCCCCGCATAAACTCCCTGTGGCAGTTTAACGTGAATGCTGGTAGTGTTTTTTCGGCGGTCCCATACTGCCTTTACCTCATTCGACGATCCCTCGTAGCGACCTGGCAGATGCAGTACAAAATTCTCCTGTGACCGCAACGGATCCGCGATGGTAAGTGTATCAATCGATTTTCCATCTTGGTTTATCAACAAAATTCCCGGTTGATCGACAGTCACTTTTGAGCCGTCTGCCAGCTCAAGAGAACCTGCCTCATAAAATACCACTTGTGTTTGTTCCAGCGCGGGATGAAATACAGCCTGTTGGCGTGTGTTGTTGGCCAAGATGCGGAGTCCGGACCGCGAGAGGGAAGCTAGTTCTTCCTGACTTACCCTTGGAGCAACCAAATAGGCATATCCGGCATCTTCCGGGCGAATGCCGTGGTCAAAATAAGCTGTTAGCACCTTTTTCCTCACTTCTTCAGTGGAAATGTTCTTTTGGTCTGTAATCGCTGCCCAAGATCCGCGTTCTACCTGGTTTTTGACGGTCAAGGTAGGGCTTTCGGGAAACCAATAGCCCACGCCATCGTGATGCAGCCACTCGAGGTTTGTCAGTGTGTGCTCGCCCTCGGCCAATCTTCGGGACGAAGATCCCTGCTGCTGTACCCAAACGGGACCACGGAGCAGCACTTGATCCACAGTACTCACCACAGGATATGGTTTGTCTGATGAGATTCCGGTCCCCAGACATACAAATACTCGGTCAAAGAAAAACCATCCCTTTTTTGCCTGAGTACCGTCATGGGGGCTGATAAAATCAAAGCCCACCGCTCCAAAATACCCGTCTTCTGCCGCACCTACGAAGTCTGTCAGTCCGTCCAGTTGGATATTATCCGGGCCGTGCAGTTCGGGTTTTTGTAGTATGGTGGTCCCGGAGATTTTCTGCCAGTCATATACCGGCCAAATGTCGTGGTATTCATCCCCTTTTAGCTGTATGTAATTGGTGCCGTCAGCCCGGTGGTGGGTGGTTTTACCGGGGCCGTTATAGGGCATTTCCATATTTCGGTTGCGTGTGGAAAACATACGCACGCTGGTATAAAAATCAGGTCGCTGCACTACAAAATGTTCTGTTTGCCAAAAGAATTTTGCAAAGGATTGGGTAGGTGTCCGCTCCCCTTTCCGGAGTTGCATAATTTCTTCCAACTCCTGCTTTCGGTAATCGGTGCTACGCAAAAGCCGTTCTATCTCAAGGACATCCTTTGGCTGGAAAGTAGACCGATTCGAAATGGACCTGTTCTTGACGCTGATGTCCTCGTAGATGCCGTAAACCAATTGCTTATACACACCATCAAGGTAGTAGTCCACCAAGTGGTTGATCCTGTCGGTGTCAAAAGCGTAAGAAGTTCCGGCGACGTAATCTGCCCACTCACCGAAAGCATTGGCATATTTGCCATAGCCATAAGAAGTGGTATTGTTTACACGGTCCACGCGGTGGTGGAAGCTATAATCGTGTTGCATGCCCCTTTCTCCGGTAGAAAACTTGATTTCGTTGGCAATGATAGAGATTACCTCATCAAAAGCTTCCTTATCCCCTGTAAAAAGCAGATTTTTAGCCAATATACCGGCAATTACAATCCGGTCACCACTTGGGCGGGCACCTGAAGCATTCATATGCGCACGTCCAATTATCGGCTGGGCTTTGTCCACCAAATCTTTTGGCAATTCATCTCCCATCAGCAACATCAGGTTTACGAGGTTTGTAGGGGTTGTGATTTGGTTGTCATGCCAGTTGTCCCCTACGTAATCGTGGGTCACCCAATATGCTAGTGAGGTAATAATGCGTTCTTTTATTTCCTGATTTTTAAAAAAGGGCGAGGAAGGAATGCTATAGGCTTTTGCCAGATAAACCAGATTGCCTGTATGGTGCCTGTGCGGGAAACCGGCAGTTCTACTCAAATCCGTGTAGTCAATAAAGGGGTATGAACCATCTGGCGCCATCTGATTCAGTATGGTAGTTACCTGTTCCTGGGATATTTTGGAGGTCAGTAATTCTGCCACGACCCGGTTGCGGATGGTATCCAGCTCGTTTCCGAGGCTAAGGAAGGATGGTAGCAGCAGTACACAAGCGACTAAAAAGGGTAGGATTTTTCCTGACGAAGAAGTTTCCATGGGAAAGCTATTATGGGTTCTTAATGGGTTTGCTCAGGTTAGTGAAAAGGAATTCTTAGATTCCTTTAAATGTAGGCATAAATTCAACTTTTGCAAACCGTTCTTTTATGTCCTGTTTTTTCATGACCCTAACAACTTATTATAACACGTTGATTGGAAAAAGGAGGAGCAGGTAACCGAAAAAACTTAAAAAATAAACGTATATTCCGGCAAATCTCAAAATAGCTATGAACGGAATCATTCGCTTAGTTTTACTTGTTTTTTTTCTAGGTAGCCCGCTAGTGCTTGCGGCGCAAGTAGTGGATAATGAGGTACACCGTGTTGTTTTTCAGGTTACCAAAGGCGAATCCACGGATCAGCAGCAGGTTATCGGCCAACTCAACAACATCCTACGTGCCTTGCCTAATGCGGAAATTGAAGTGGTCTGTCATGGAACTGCCCTTCCGCTGGTGCTTCAGGCTAAGAGTGAGGTCAAGGAGGGTATTACAGATTTGCTATCGCGTGGCGTTGTTTTTGCCGCCTGTGAAAACACCATGCGCCGGGCTAAAGCAAGTAAAGAAGATTTGATCCCGGGGGTGATTACCGTTCCGTCAGGACTCGCGGAAATCATCATTCGACAGGAGCAGGGCTGGGCCTATATCAAAGCAGGTAATTAACTCCCTCAGATTATCGGGAAAGGTGTTTTTTCTTAGGATATTGGGACCATTAGTGCTTAAACACGATAGAGTCTGAGCAAATGCGTTGAAGCAACCCTATCTGTACCAAATTGGATCCACCAGTCCTCTTGGGCCATAAATCGGAGGGGTATCACCTGCTTCCAACGCCCCCAGATCCGGTGCCTTTCCTCTAGATTGATCGTTAATATTTGGAATTACGGTACCTTTATTCACTGCCTTTCCTGTTGGCTGTAGGGTGAAATCCAAGTCTTCGGCATGGTAAATCCCGTGTGGTTTTTCGGGATCAGGAGCAGTCAATTTATTGAATATGGTGTAATCGAGTATCACACCATTAGCCTCTAAGCCACTAACAGCGTTTAGGGCTTCCAGCGAGGGAAATCGCTGTATGTCTTCGTTGTTCAACTCGTAATCATATACCTTATTATCCGCCGGCGCAAGGTAAAGGAAATGATTGTCAGTACCTGGGTTAGGCCTGTACCCATTATAATCTGAAGTAGAATAGGCCGTTGCAAACGGAAAGGCATTTACCGGTCTTCCGGAAACGCCGGTACCCATAAAGAGGTTGTTACGGAAATGGGCATTTGAAAACGTCTGGGTATTCCTGTTTTCTGCAATGATGGTATTGTGGTACACGATCAGCCCGGCTGGTTTGGCCATGAATTTAAATGCAAATCCGTTGGGTATATGGTAGACAACATTGCGAATAAAATAGGCCGGGCCGCCAAAAACCGGCTGCGCACTCAGTGCACACTGTCCTGAATTGACCCCCCGGTTTCTCATGATCCGGATATTATGTACCCCACCGTCTGCTTCGATGAAGTCATCTACCATTAGGTGAAGGTCGTTATTGTAAATATCGATGGAGACGGCCTTTAAATCCTGCGATTCCTCGGGGGTACCGTACGTAGAAACATTGATGCCATCGTGGAAAAAGGCCACCGCATTGTAGCAGATGACATGTCCTGAACCGTAAATTTTAATCCCCATGTAACTCTTTAATGGGCTAGGGGGATAGGGGTCCGGATTTGCCCAACCTACCAGATGGTTTCGTGGATCCCTTCCCAAAATCACGTTATCTGCGATATAGAAATCCCTGGATCCAGCGAATTCCGAAATCAATCCCAACCCCACATCTTCCATGCGGCAATTGCGAATCGTCAGATTACTGGCTCCGACTACCCCTTTCGTACCTGCCGAAAAAACGATATCCGTATTCCGAAAAGTAAGGTTCTCAAAAATGTGGTGTTGGGTGCCCATTACATCAAATAACCGATGGGCACCGTTGCCGTCAAAAATGGCTGCCCCATCTCCCGCACCACGTATGACGATGGGTTTTTCTTCAGTGGCTTTGACATTCAAAACATACGTCCCGTCAAATGGAATCCCGTGAGGGTCAACGTAGTCCAATAAGTCGGCTTTGTAGGTGCCTGCATGAACCAAAATAATGTCGCCTGGCTGTACTGTTTTCTCGCTTACTACTGACCAGTCGCCCAACCCAGACCCATAGTATGCTTTTTTAAGGCCTTCAAATGCCGGTTGTATCTTTTCCCCTTTAAACCCGGGAGGGTAAACATGCAGGGTGCGTCCCTTTTCGTAAGCTTTTGGAACTGTTCGGGTTTTGACTTCTACTTCCCGAATGGAAGTTCCGGAGACGCCATCCGGATCAGAAAGTTCAAAACGACAGGCATAGGTAGTTCCGGGTTCGAGGTCAAGAATGCTTCCAGAGAACTGATGAGGTACGGTATATTCCAGCTGTTCTGCTTCACGGAATATCCTTTCGCCCCCAATTCGAAGCAGGGGCATACCTGGCAGCCAGTCTGAACTGCCCGATTTGCGGTAGCTTACTTCAACGGTTGCATTGCGGTTTTCGTCACCGGTAATTCTCCATTCAAATCCCAGGTTCAGGAGCGTAGGAGGTTCGACAATAAACTCACCAGAAATGACGGCATCCTGTGCCTTTAGCGTGGAAAAGCAGGCGAAAAAAAGAAAAAACAAGCAAAGCTTTTCGCACTTGGCGACGACATGGCTACATATTTTGGGTTTCATGGCTGACTATTTTTACCGAAAGATACTTATTTTCCTTTGAGATGTATATCCTGACGGCAACCTGAACCCCAATCTATTAAGTGGGGTTAAGTAGTATTGTAGCAATGGCTCACAAGCAGCAGCTAAGTACCCGATACTAACACCCTATCTAGTCCTTGCTTTCCACTTTATCCCGTTTCGACCGCCGAATCGCCCTCCATCCAATTTGGAAAGACTTCACCTAACCCTTCTACCATAAATTGAACGGCAATCGCTGCGACAATGAGTCCAAATAATCGGGTAAAGCCCGCAAAAACAATATCATCCACTAGTTTTTCTAGCATGTAGGAGTAACTGAAAACGATAAAAAGTAAGAAGTAACATACGAGCAATACCCCGGATAGACCGACATAGGTGATGGGGGTGGTAGCTGTAAAGCTATATAAGAGTACCGTAGTCAACGAACCAGGCCCAGCCAGCATCGGAATGGCCAGTGGAACCATCACCTTTTCAAATCGTAGCTTCGCCAATTTTAAATCCGTATCTGCTTCCTCCTTTACTTCCTCCAATTTGGTGGCCGAACCCTGTATCATTGACAACGCCGTAAACATCAGGAGAAATCCTCCGGCAATCTTAAATACTTCTATGTCAATGCTAAAGAAGCTAAGGATATACTTACCGAGGATTAAAAAGACCAGCAAAATAAAAACGGAGGTCCCTGTGACCATTGCGGCTATTTCTCTCCGGATTCTCGGCGAAGCGTCTCCTGTCATCTCATACCAAACGGGAATTAATCCCAATGGATTTACCATAGCCAACATGGCTGCTAGAAAATTAAGGTTCAAGCTCCAATCCATAGCTAGTTGTAGGAGGTTTAAATCGTTCTATATCAAGCAGGATGCATGCCAAACTTTGTTGTGTTTTTTGACAGTTAGAGCATCACGCACTTATTTCGCACCACCCCCCGGCCCCCTCCTGTTTTCAGGAGGGGGGGGAGAACGCGAATTGAATAGGTTAGAATTTGAAATGTAGTGTTTTTACGAAAGTCAGGTAGGTCCAGATTCATACCTCGCCCCGTCCCCCTCCTGTTTTCAGGAGGGGGACAAAGGGGGTGGTGAAAACGGAAGTTTCAGAGAGAGAAGAAATGGAATAAGATTTTCTTTAATTCGGAAGTGACTACAAGTTTAAAGTAGCTTTTATTTCAAGGATACCGGCACGGAAAACAAAACATCATCCCAGCTAAAGACTATGATGGCACCATTATCAGAGGAGCGAATGTCGATTGTAAAAGTTTCCACAACAGTGTTGGTTTCCTGTACCGGCGCCTGAACGGTCAGTACATCCAATGCATAATCTGGTTCCGCCGCACCAAAGAATACACCGGTTTCACTGTTGAGTCGAACCTCAAAAGCGTCTGCGCCGGGAAACGCATACATGCGGTAGGTTCCCGCCGCTACAGGTTTGCCACCAAAGTTTACGTCCTGGTTAAAGGTGATTTCCGTAGGTGCATTGGCCCCCAGACGCCAGTATCGCCCATAGGGTTGCAGTGCACCGGCGCTTTCATCCCCAAAGATAATCCGGCCTTTTTTAGAGGGTTGGCTGTAGTCGATGCTGATTTCCAACCCGTCCTGACTATAAGAAGCAGTGGCCGGAGGACTTATTGGCGTAGCCAAAAATAAGCCGTACACCACCCAGATTATAAATATCAATACAATGACTCCGGCACCAATAAGGATATTTCGTTTCATGGTTTTGTGATTTTATTCCGGATGAAGGTACGAAATAAATTGTAGAGCAGTAAGCCTATATTTCTCGTTCAGCCGTGTTTTTCATAAATCTTTTTTATCTTGAACCGTCAAAATATGCCACACGAACAGATTCCAATAGAAAAACGTTTGCAATTCGGCATCGCCGAACGATTGAAGCTAAATCGGCTGCCGAAATGGGTGCATTGGATTGGCCTTGGGGGGACAGGGCTTGTTTTCCTGATGGCCTTGCTAGTGTTCGCTGCATTCAAGGATGTTGCAGTATGGGCCGACTGGGTGCCGGCAAATGAATTCACCTCTCCGCAATACGCCGAACGTATCTACCCTGATAGCGTTTTTAGAACCCGGATGAATACCTGGTCCAATCTTGTTTACATTTGTTTTGGCTTCTATGGGATTGGGCTGGCTATATACGACTGGAAACGAAACCTTCCCCTTCACCGGGGATACCTGACATTTGCTCCTGTACAGACGTTTCTTTTTGGCCTGGCCGGTATTTACCTTGGCCTGGGAAGCGGCTTCTTTCATGCATCGCTGAGCAGGTATGGGCAGCAATGTGATGTAGGAGGAATGTATGCCACGATGATTTGTTTGGCCGCCATAGCGATAGGAAGTTGGCTGCCAAAGATCCGTGCACCCAGAACCCGCCGTCTATTTCCAAGTTGGCCGGTGCTGGCTGTAATGGTGATTTGCGGCTCTGTCTATTTTTCTTATTACAAATGGGAATATTCCTTTTCGGAAATTTCCGGTTACCTCACTGCCGTTTTACTGGTTTTTGCGGGAGTTAGTCTTATTCAGCCAAGGAAATATCTGCAATTCCGTTGGTTTGTGGCTGGTGTGGTCGCCATCACCCTGGGTTCGAAGATCCGTGACCTAGATATTGCCGGTAAATTTTCCAGTCCGGATTCCTTTTTTCAAGGTCATGCCTTATGGCATTTGGTTTCCTGTCTGTTTTACGTGTTTCTATTTGCCTATTTTAGATCGGAAGAACGGGAGGATGGTTGACTAAGGCGGAAAGAATCCCTTCAAATCCTGAGGAATATTAACGATAGATGATCCAACTAAATCTTCCACATTCGAAGTCTTCCAGTATTAAACTACACGATGAAGGTGCTTACATATCACTCCCATCAATTTTTAACTTTTTGATTCGATTTCAGTTTCTCTATCCATGGAACCTTACGCAATCATTGATGAATCTCGCTTCCCACTAGTTCGCATCACATTTACAGGGAGCAAGAGCACGGATCAAAATTTTCAAACTTACCTGGACCAAAACAAAGACTGTTACCGTCATAAGGTAAAACTGGCCATTATTTTTGATGCCAGCAACGCCAGTATCCCTGCTTTGTCGCACCAAAAACTCCAGGCTAAATGGCTCAAAGATCACAATGCATTGATGCAGGCCTATTGCATGGGAACTGCGTACATTATTCCGAATATGGCTGTCCGAGCCATATTGAACATGATTTTCTCCACGCAAAAGCAGCCAGTACCCTATAAAATCGTCAAATCACAGGACGAAGCTGCCGATTGGGTGGCCTCCTTGCCGCTGATTTCCGGGTGAAAGAAAATAGGTGACCAACACCTATGTGGAAGAATTGGAGACAAAGGTCGTCCTTATAGTTCTGCTGGTCCTGTATGCTTACTATACTTCTTGAGCTTTAGAGATCCATTAATCCGGCAAAGAAAAAGCCATAACAGATCCAGCTGTGTTTTGTGCATTTCCACCTACAGAGAGCACTATATACTGCTTTTCGCCAATCTGATATGCACTTGGATTGGCATTGGCGAATCCGGGTAAATTATACTCCCATAGTTTTTGCCCCGTATCCTTGTCGAAAGCGCGGAATTTATTATCCCGGGTGCCGGCGATGAACACCAACCCTCCGGCAGTGACAACAGGCCCCGCAGATCCTGCTTCTCCTGTTTCCTGATCTCCGGTCTGTAGCTCCGGATTATTGCCTACCGGTACACTCCATGCAAACTCTCCCGTATTCAGGTTGATGGCATGAAGCATTCCCCAAGGTGGTTTGATTCCCGGTCTTCCCTCAGAATCTCTAAAATATCCATAGGCAGTGAGATTTAAATATCGGGGAAGGGTATCAATTGGTTCATGGTCGCGGGAGGCCCCTTGGTTGCTCTGAATTTCTTCTAAAAGAGATGATTCACGATCGGGGCGCCCTGTATTTTCATTTTCGAATAAAAAAGCCAAGATGGCATCTTCCTTTGCCTTGTCGGTAAACACGCTGGAAAAGTTGGGCATTTTACCGCCTCCCTGCTTTATTTTAACTAGTATATCGGTTTCGCGCATCCGGCTTTTGATTCCTACCAAAGAGGGATTTCCTTGCTCATCACCGTTTTTATCCTGTCCATGGCAACTCACACAGTAGGTAGCGTAGATCGATTCGCCCTGTTTGTAGACCGAGAGATTGGTGATGGATTTTTCTGGCTCCACTTTTTTCAGGCGCATGATTTCAGGCGAGTCATTTGATCGGACATAGAGCAAACCTGTATTGGCGTCGAATGCTGCGCCGCCCCAGCTTGAGCCTCCGCGAGAACCTGGAAACTGTAATGTGCCTCGAACTGATGGGGGCGTGAAAAGTCCTTCATAGCGCAAAGACCGGAATACATTAAGCAATGAATCCCTGGATGCCGGAGAATAATCAGCGATATCCGCCTCTTCTAGGTACTGCCGAGTATATGGTGCCGGTTTTAACGGAAAAGGTTGCGTAGGCCAGGCTTCTTCTCCCGGAATGTCTGACTCTGGAACCGGCCGTTCTTCTATGGGGAACAATGGCTTCCCCGTCTCTCTGTCAAGAACGTACAGAAATCCAACTTTGGAGGTTTGGGCCACTGCGTCGATTTCTTTGCCTTCGTGTACCACTGTTACCAAATTTGGAGGGGCTGGCAAGTCATAATCCCAAAGATCATGGTGGATGGTTTGGAAATGCCAGATATAGGTTCCTGTGCGCGCATTAACGGCTACCACCGAATTTCCAAACAGATTCATCCCCTTTCGATCTGCTCCATAATAGTCGTAGGTGGGGGATCCGGTGGCGAAAAAGACCATGCCCCTTGAAGCATCCAAACTCAACCCTCCCCAGTTGTTGGCGCCTCCAACGTACTTCCAAGCATTGGGGGGCCATGTATCATACCCAACTTCTCCCGGTAGTGGAATGGTATGAAATGTCCATACTAATTGACCTGTCCGTACATTATATGCCCTGACATGACCAGGTTCCGCGCCGTAAAGTTCTGAGACCTCCGTACCCAAAATAAATAAATCTTCAAAAACGATCCCCGGAGAAGTGGGTATTACCGAAATTTTATCCGGGTCGCCCCGCATGCCTTCATTGAGGTTTACCTGTCCTTCTTGCCCGAAGGTGGGCACCGGCTTTCCGGATAACGCATCAATGGCGAATAATTTGTCGCCCCCGGTGAAAAGAATGCGCTTGTCAGCACCATCCTCCCAATAGGCGACCCCTCGCTTTATCCCTCCTCCCCGTTCACCGTTAAAAGGGTCAAAGCTCCACTTTTGGGCGCCAGTAGTAGCATCTACAGCAAAAAGCCGCCCTCGGGCAGAAGTGGTGTACAACGTGTTTTCAATGATAATAGGGTTGCTTTCACTGTTGATAGGTCGTCCACCCTCGATGCTGTCATTGGGTTCGAAGGTCCAAGCTACCCGGAGTTTATCCACGTTTCCTTTATTTATCTGATCCAATCCGGAGTAACTACTACTTAGTGCGTCCCCCTTGTAGACCCCCCAATTTGAGTAGGTGTCTTTTTTTTGCGTACAAGAAGTGACGACTTGCATCAAAAGCGCGTAAGAGATTACCCACAAAAGCAACAGCCTAAAAGGCGTTCTTGGAACCACAGTTTTCATGTTTTATAAGGTAGGTTTGATAGCGGAAGGTTGAAATGTAGGAAACAGGTGCTAGAAGTGTAGCGCCCAACTAAAGTACTACTTTGGCCCGTATTTTTGTTACTTCGCTGGGCGTAACGGCGCTCGCTTTATTTCCCCACCTGCTACGTATATAGGTGGTAATAGAAGCTACAGCATGGTCGTCGAGTATGTTGGCATGCGGAGGCATGTATCCATTATAGGTTTTCCCCCGTACCGTAATTTCTCCTTGAATCCCGTTAAGTATAGAGGCAACCAATGGCTCTACCTCACCTAATACCCGTTCTGATTGTGCCAACGGTGGAAATCGGTTTTTATCTCCTTCGCCGTTACGTTGATGACAGGTGGCACAGTACGTGTTGTACAGGATACCTCCTTCAAGCAGACTTCCTTTATCTAGGTTATCAATACCTTCTACAGGTGTTTTAATGTAGGTTTTATGGGCTGTCATCCGTTCCATTTCTTTAAGTTCCTCGTCCCCAAATGCGTCCTTTTTTCCTTTGAACATGACCCGCCATATTTTTCCCTTGTTGGATTCCGAAATGTAAAGCGAACCATCAGGGCCTTCAGCCAAGCCCATAGGTCTATAGATGGCGTCTGCCGTATTTTCTACGGTATCAACCCCTGCAAATCCATCCGCAAATACTTCCCACTCACCCGCGACGCCATTCGATAGAGGTACAAAACAAACTATGTACCCCGCTTGCGGATAGGGGGAACGGTCTGTGGAACCATGAAAAGCCACAAAAACCCCTTCCTTATAGCGGGCTGGAAATTGATCTCCCTGATAGAAAAGTAGTTCCATAGGCGCCCAATGCCCTGGAAAGCCCACAAACGGGTCATCAAAATCAGCGGCACGACCCACGATGTTCCCGTCCCCGCCATAACCCGGCGCCAACACGTTTTTTCCTTGCAACTGGTCATAATAGGCATAAGGCCAGCCAAAATCAGCGCCTTTTGTTACCCTCACGAGCGTTTCTGATGGTAGGACAGCAGCCTGCCAAGAGGTGTAAAGTTTCGGATATAGCGTATGAAAATTGTCTATACCGTTGACAACGGCGTAGAGGTGGTCGTCAAGCGGACTCCATGTCATGCCTACAATACTTCGAAGTCCTGTAGCATACTTTTCCCCATCGGTCTGGACTTGACCTTCCCTGTTTGCATCAAACCGCCAGATGCCGGCATTCATTTCACGCTCAGGGCTCGGATCAAGCCCCTTACCCCCCGGGATACCTGTGGGTCCATATAAGGCTATGTCCTGTCCCGCATCAGAAGGTGAACCAAATGGAACAAACATGTTTCCCCGCCCGTCAAAGGCTGCTGGCTTGGTAGTATGCCAGTTTCTTGCGACGTTTGGATGTGTATCTGTAAGTATTACTTCTGTCCTGCTGCTGGGAATGAGCTCGCCGGGTATAAGCTTATTTCTAAGAACCTGGGTTACCGTACTGGTATACAGGTAGCCATTATGGATTGTAACGCCAACGGCAGATCCGCCCACATCCTCATAGTCACCAAATCGAACAATAGAATCTGCTTTGCCATCCCCGTCGAGATCGCGTAGCGCTACCGTACCCCCCTCTTTATCTTTGGAGAACCTGTACTTGGCATAAATATCCCCGTTGCTATTTACAGCGATATGTCGGGTGGGACCTAAACTATCTATAACAGTGAGCGCCTCAAAACCCTTTGGTAATATCAAACCTCCCTGGTCTATGTCGCTAGGCGGAAGCAAAGGGGAACTGTTCTCACAGGAACTACTGGACAGAACGATGGCAAATAGGAATGCATACCTGAGGATTTCACGGAATCCTTTTCGAATTGATTGGGTCTTTTTCAACGGGCAGCGAATGAACTTTTGGGTGTAAGTATATTTCCGATTTTGGTTGTTAAGTTACGCTGAAACCAGGAATTAATCTGTATTCGATGCTCAGTTTCACCCATTAAAGCTCTGCCAGTTTGATGAATGGTAAATTTCGATTTCTTAATGCAGCTATATCAGGTTTTAAACCAGCTCATTAAGTGTTGGCTACTAAGGTATTCCGTCTCTCAACCTTGGTGGCTATTGACCTTTTCCGTTGAGATAAAAAGGATAGATAATTTAAGGTAAGTCTGACCGATTACGTCTTTTATTTCTTATGTTTACAGTTATTGCAGCCTATTATTCCGAGGTTTGAAGTTGAAATATGTTACGCAATACTTTTTGTAAAAGATATAGTAAATGGTGCTTGGGTTGGAGTGATAGGTATTTTTCATGTTCCATAAACAGTGGGGTATGTTGGAAGGATTTGATTTAAATGGAATTGCTTATTTTGTGGGTCTTATCGGAATAGTCCCGCTTGCATTGGCATGGAAAGCGTGGGGCTTGGGCAAATCAATGGAGACGAAATTCTTCGGATACCTAATGATATCTTGCGCAGCCTATTGTATTTTTTATGCCTTTGAACTTGCGGCTAACCAGTTAGATATGAAAGTTTTTTTCCTGAAACTTCAATACCTTGGGGCTGTTTTCTTTGGGCCGTTTATGTTTCTCCTTATCCTGCATTACTCTGGAAGTAAATTAAGAAAGCTGTCATTTCTCTGGTCGCTTTTTATGATCCCCGCCATCATTCTTCTGATTGTTTTTTCCAACGACATTCATTTTTTGTTTTATGCATCCTATGGTATTGAGAGCTATGAGGCGGGATCGGTTTTGGCAACGCAAAAGGCGATTTTTTACTGGATTCATCAGGCATATACCTTAGTGCTTTTGCTGGCAAGCCAGGGGTTAATTCTACAAATGATTAAAAATCAGCCAGTATCTGCATCCCGTCAGGTGAATTTTGTTTGGCTCGGCATGTCCTTGCCCTTGGCAGCTTATCTGATTCATTTGGCGGGCATAGTACCTATGAAGCTTGACCCCATTCCGATATCGTTTATGGGTACCGGCATTTTTGTTTTTTTAGGCTTGACAAAATATAGGCTTTTTAAAGAAACTCCAATTGTGTATAAGACACTATTCGAAAGCATATCAGATGGGGTATTGGTTTATGATAGAACGGGAAATCTGGTTTCCTGTAATCCTGTGGCGTCCGAATTCCTTAGTAAAGTGGTGATATTATTCCGTAAATCAACCGCTTTATCCGTTCAGGAGGATACCTCCGAGCACTTGAAAGAGGTTTTAAAAGATGCCGAGGGGCAAGAAGTTGTCGCTTTCAAAGGACAAAGGGAGGGAATGCTTAAGTGGTATTCAGCGTCTAGGTCTCCTATTATCGGTGCACAGGAAAGCACTCTAGGAGAAATAGTAGTGTTAAGAGACGTGACGTCAGAGAAGGAGTATCAACGAAAACTGGAGTTGGCTAAAGAAGAGGCCGATAGGGCCAATAGCGCCAAATCGGAGTTTTTGGCAAACATAAGTCACGAAATACGTACTCCTCTTAATGGTGTGATTGGGTTTACCGAACTTTTGAAAAGCACACCACTTTCCGAGCAACAGCAGCGATACGTATCCACTGCGTTTAATTCCGCGAATGCGTTGTTGGAATTGATAAATAATGTACTCGACTTTTCGAAAATTGAGGCTGGCAAGATCGAACTGGATTATCAAGAGGTAGACCTGCCTCGGTTCATAAGGACTGTAGCAGACGTCATGAGCTTTCAGGCATCAAAATCGGGAATTGAATTTTTAATTCATTTGCATGCTGATGTGCCGAATTTGGTGAGAATGGATGAATTACGGCTGAAGCAAATCCTTATAAATCTACTCAACAATGCGCTAAAATTCACGGAAGAAGGAGAGGTGGAACTGGCAGTTCTATTACGTGAAAAAGTCGAAGGGGATAAAGCATTGCTTAGGTTCCTCGTCAAAGATTCAGGAATAGGGATTGATCCGGTAAAACAAGCGTTAATTTTCGAAGCATTTTCCCAAGCGGATGCATCCACGACAAAGAAATATGGCGGCACTGGTTTGGGATTAGCGATCTCCAATAAATTATTGGCCATCATGGGCAGCGGTCTTCAATTGGAGAGTACACTCAAAAAAGGGAGTACATTTTATTTCGATATTCTTGTAGATGTTTTAGATACAAGACCAACCAGAAGGGAGTTCAGGAAACAGGCAAACGCACTACTAGTAGGCTTTCAGCCATCATTAGCAAAAAATACTGCACGTTACCTCGATCAGTTGGGAATCAGGGGCCATTTTTGTGACACTGTTTCGGAAGCCAAATCGCTGCTTGAACCTGATGGGGAATTTGATTACCTGTTTTTTACCGAGCGAGGAGCTGCGTTTGAAGAGACTTATCCATTGCTTAAGGACTTTAAAAATTGGGGTAGTACTAGAAAACTTCCTCCTTACTTGTTACTTCTACCAGCAAGCGTGCCGGATCAGATGTTAGTTACCCTACATGCGTTAGGATTTACCAGGCGGTTGACAAAACCATTGATGCTTGATAATCTTTCAGACGCCATAAGTAAAGTAGAGCGCATTGACATGAAAGAGGAAGGGACTGAAACCGGAAAGGAAAGCAGGGACTTTAGCCATTTTAGCGTATTGGTGGCAGAGGATAATGCCGTAAATCGAATGTTGATCCGGGTTTATCTAGGGAATATATTTCCGGGTATTAAGGTGGTAGAAGCAACTGATGGCAAAATCGCACTTGAACGTTTTATTTCCGAAAAGCCCAATTTGGTGATTTCGGATATACAGATGCCGGAAATGAACGGTTACGATCTTGCGACTGCAATTCGTCAAGAGCTTTCGGAAGAAAAAATGGGAATTATCGCGCTTACCGCCAATTCATCAGACGGGGAAGAAGAAAAATGCCTTGCCCATGGGTTTGATGAGTTTATTTCAAAGCCAGTAAGACAGGAAATCTTCGAAGCCGTAATTCAAAAATGGGTAAAAGAAAGTCCCCGGAAAACCTAATGGTAGAGATACCGGGGACATTCTTTAAATTCTTTAAACTAATTATCTTCTCCACGTAATTTAATCACTGCCCCATCCAAGATGTCACCTATACGTATCTGACAGGCTAATCTACTTGTGGGGAAATATTCCGGAAGCGCCTCCAATTGGTCAAGTTCCACATTCGTAGCCTCGCCCAACCTATCTTTTCCTTCCAAAATCTCTACGTGACAGGTAGCACAAAGTGCCATACCTCCGCAGGTCGCTAATACAGGGTATTCGTAAGCTTTTAAAATTTCCATCAGGCTCAACCCCATATCAGCTGGAGCCTCAACCTCCTGTCGGTTTCCTTGGTGGTCTTCTATCGTAAAATTTATCATGCGGCAAATTTAACATTAAAATGCATTGACACCATTTACCGTTGTGTATTTAAAGCTTAATTTTTGATCCGGATAGACATATTTGAAGGCGGAGTGCATCATGATCGCCGCTTCGTGAAAACCGCATAGAATGAGCTTGAGTTTTCCCGGATAGGTGTTGATATCACCAATGGCATATATTCGATCCACTCCAGTGGAATAATCCGTAGTGTCTACTTCAATAGCGTTTTTATCGATCGTCAGTCCCCAATCGGCTATAGGCCCAAGTTTTGGACTCAATCCAAAAAGAGGTATAAGGTAATCCGTCCCGATTTTTACCTCCGTTTTTGATTTGTCGGTCAAAATCACCGTATCCAGATGGCCATTGCCACCCAACTCCTTCAGGTTTGCAGATAAGATCAAGTCTATTTTACCGTTGTTGGCCAAATCGAATACTTTAGCGGCAGTGTCAGGTGCTCCTCGAAACGTCTCGTTTCTATGTACTAGCGTTACCCTCTCTGCAACATTAGCCAAATAGATAGTCCAGTCCAATGCAGAATCCCCGCCACCGGCTAGCACAACCCGCTTGTCCCGAAAAAGCTCCGGATTTTTGACCATGTATGTCACGCCCTTTCCTTCGAAATCCTCCAATTTCTCAATGACAGGTTTCCTCGGTTCGAAGCACCCCAACCCGCCGGCAATAATGATTACTTGAGCGTGTATCTGAGTCTTGTCATTGGTCGTAACGACATACGAACCGTCCCCCTGCTTGCTTAGCTGGTCTACACGCTCCCCCAAAGTAAAGGTAGGCTTGAAAGGTTTGATTTGTTCCATCAAATTATCTACCAATTCCTGCGCCTTCACCTCTGGATACCCGGGAATGTCATAGATTGGCTTTTGGGGGTATATTTCAGAAAGCTGACCTCCTACCTGAGGCAGCGCGTCTATCAAGTGACAGCGCATCTTCAATAAACCTGCCTCAAAAACCGCAAATAGACCAACTGGGCCGGCGCCGATAATGCAAATGTCAGTAGTAATCATGTGTGTTTTTTTTGAAAGTGTAACGTCGTGGAAACTGCTTTGTTTAGTGAAATGTACGGGTTAAGGTAATCTGTCGATAACGGTACATGTAAAGGTTATTCCAGGTTTCTATAAATCGTGTCAAGGATACGTTTGAACTCATTGAAATCGTTTTCTCCCAAGTTCCTCCATGCCTTTTGCCGAATTTCAGAAATTTGGGGCTTAAGTTCTCCAACCTTATTTTTACCGGATTCTGTGAGTAACAAGTGGAAACTTCTTCGATCCATTGGATGGGGAAGCCTGTTTACATACCCTTTTTTGCATAGGATATCAATAATCCGCGTCAGTGTCGGATGGTCTTTGAATACCAGTTGGGCAAGTTCTGTTTGGCTCAGGCTTCCGTTTTCAGACAAGTTTTTTAAGATAAGCCATTGATCTACTGTTACATCAAAGTCGTTTTGTTTGAACTTCTGCTGCGCATACTGCTTCACACGCCGGGCCGTGCGGTCCAATAGAAAGGAATATTTACTAAACTGCTCCTGTGTCATACCAATAGTTAGTGCAACAAATATACGTATTATTTGAAAAATAAAATAATATACTCTATAATGTTTATAGGTTTTGTTAATTTAAATTTACCGTTATTTTTTATCTTTGAAGAAAAAAGTATGCAAGTCAATTTAAATGGATATACCGCGGTGGTTGGTGGAAGCAGTAGGGGACTCGGCTTGGCTATAGCCTATCAACTGGCTGCCTCCGGAGCAACTGTCACTCTCATGGCGCGAAACGAACAAAAACTTGAAGCCCTGATAAAGGAATTACCCTCACCAGACGGACAAAGACATACCTATTTGGTGGTGGATTACGCCGACTTCAAGGCTTACCAGGAACGGGTCACCGGGTTTTTCCAGGATAAAGCGGTAGATATTCTGGTGAACAACACCAACGGTCCTTCACCAGGTACGGTACTGCAGAAAGGCATCGCCGAATATCAGCAGGCTTTTGATTTGCTGTTTAAATCCTACCACCTACTCACCCACCTGCTTCTTCCGAAGATGCATGCCAATGGTTATGGCCGTATCATCAATGTGTCCTCTACTTCGGTGAAGGAACCAATTCCTAACTTAGCGCTTTCTAACACGATCCGTGCCGCGGTCATCAATTGGGCCAAGTCATTGTCGCGTGAGGTTGCTCCTTTTGGGATCACTGTCAATAACATCCTCACTGGATCTTTTGATACGGAGCGAATTTCAGAGATATTACAGGCACAGGCGGAGCAGACAGGCGCTTCATTAGAAAAATTGGCCGAAGAAAAGCGCAGCAAAATTCCGGCTGGACGGTTTGGGAAGCCAGAGGAGTTTGGTTACCTCGCTGCCTTTTTGGCGTCACCCTTCGCCGGCTATATCAACGGTGCCAATATCCCCATTGATGGAGGCTATCTCACCGCGATCTGAACCACAGGAAGCTAGGTTCATTGACCTGATTAGTTGGATAATTGGAAATCAATAAGCTTGCAGCGGGGAAGACATGGCTAAAATAGGTGTCCATTTTCAGGCTGTATCTGAAATTACAGGCTGCGGAATGAACGATCTCGATTGAAATTCTACGATTCAGGTGTTCCTTTTTGTTTTTCAACTTCCTCCTTCAGTTGTCCGACAAGATCTTCAATAGACTTGAATGTATGCTCTACTCCATAAATGTTGGCAACAATGCAAAATGGATCTGCTGCAACTTGAAGTTGTACAGTTTGGGGAGGGAAGCTGATATCTAACTTTTCCAATGCTGCGACCACCCAGGGGATTAATTCTTCCGAACCACTTGTCTTTATTTGTTGCGGGGGCTTAATGGCTTTGATTTTACCGGTTATTTTATGGAAGTACAACGCTTCTGTTGGAAGCAGCGAATCCACCTTTCCCTGAATGACAAGATCCTCTGGAATTCCGGAAAAAATAGGTTGGCCGCAGGGCATAAGCAAGAATTTATCTGCCGATTCCAACGCAATTTCCAGATCATGAGTGACTACTAAGATGGCTTTTTTGGATGTGCGGGCAACCTGCCGTAGCAGAAACATAATTTCATGCCGGTTGACAAGATCAAGGTGGGCTGTTGGTTCATCCAATAAGATAATCTCCCCGTTTTGTGCCAATGCCCTCGCGATCATTACTTTTTGTAGTTGCCCGTCACTGAGTTCATGTACGGGAACATTCCGGAGGTATGCTGTTTTCGTCGCCGATATGGCATCCTGTATCTGACGTAAATCATTTTCACCCATGTTGCCTGTCCAGCCTGTGTGCGGAATTCGCCCCA
>WGNT01000040.1 GCA_016124425.1 Cytophagales bacterium | reverse complement strand
GGAATTTTTGAGTGTTCCATTCTCATCTCCACTACTGGCAACAAAATTTTCCTTATTGGTCAAAAACAGCGCCGAGGCCCGGTAGTTGGAATCAAGGCTTTGGGTCAAAATCGCTACGTCTCCTACCTTTGCAGCAGCCATCGACCAGAAAGCTTGCACAAAAGGCCAACTACCATCGTTGTGATAAGCAGGAGTATCCGGGATCTGTGGAAAAATGCAGGGAATGCCAAAAGGACCAACCGGATTCTTTTCAACAATTTCCCTTTGTCGTTCCTGATCGGCAATGTCGAAAAGGACAGCAAGGCTCTCCCCCAATGTCTCCGCCCTTGGCGAAAGGATTTTGTGCGTACGGCCATACAGGTACTGTCCATAAAATCCTTGTTCGGCGATCCATAGATGGTCGTTGATACTTTTTTTGATTGCTTCGGCAGAGTTTCTGTATTTTTCAAATAGCTCACTATCTCCACGTATTTTGCCCATTTCAGAAAGAATGACATGCGCGCTGTAATGAACAGCATTTGTTCCTAAGGCCTCGGATTCGTAGATGTCAGCAGGCTGCATCCATTTGGGATAAGTCTGTTCCCTCCAATCCAAGAATGAGGATTCGCCTTTCATCAATCCAGTCTTTGGATCAAAGGCGTTGTACCAGTCATCCTCGAGTGTCGCTTGGATGATGGGAAAAATTTCCTCCAGCCAAGTATTATCCCCTGTGACCAGATAAATCTCCCAAGCCGCAACAGCCCACACCACCCGGTCTGTGGAAACGGGATAGGCGCCTCCTGTGCCGGTATCTTGAATGATTCTTCCATTTTTCACCTTTTTCCGGAGACTGGTCTTGCTGACTTCAGGGTTTAGAACCCCCAGAGAAAGTAGAATGCTGTAGCTGATATCCCTGGTCCAAACGCCTTCCCAAAGTGCACCCGTTCGAAAAGTCCCGTCAGATTCGGTATTCAGGACCAGTTCCTCCAGCGACAAATTATATAGGGCATCAACTAAAAGCTGATCGCTAGAATAGCTGGGGTAAGCTGAGATATCCGCTGTTAACTTCCAATGTATTTGGTCTTTCGGTGGTTGGCTATCTTCACGCCGACCTGCTATGTAGTTTGAGGATATAGTTGTTGGGGAGATGGCTTGTGCTACAAAAGGACCTTGAACTACCCGATCCTGAAAAACCTCGTAATGATCCCTTTGTTCGGTTTCTGTATTAATCATCTTTTTTCATTAACTGCTAAAAATCAGAATTCCAGGAAGTACTGGGAAATCTGTTGATTGGTTGAGGACCATTTTAGTTTGATTTCCGCAGTATTCTTTTGAAATAACCAATCAATAATAATACCGGAACCGTGAAGAAGTCAGTTTGATAACCAACATTCCCATCGAGTTTGTCGAGTGGGAGATCAGGTTGAAATTTAGAAAGCATACTATAAGGAACGGAAAATTCCTGCGAGACATTTCGACTTCGGCCTTTGCAGGTGGCCGGAACATGGTTTCACTACTAAAGTAGATTGGTGATAACTAGGAGTAGATGCAAACTACTCCCAAGAAGGGCTGGGAAAGGTACGCCCAATCCTCGCCTGGGTGTAGTATCCACTACACCCATCTATCGCTTAATTCCTCAAGAAACAAAATCTCCCTAAAGCCATTTGCAATGGCTAAGATAAATTGCTTTTGATATAATCTGAGCATAATTTCAACGTCAACAACGCTGAAATTAAGCCTTCCAATCGAGCTATTTCGCAACCAGCCATTTTCCAATTGCAATTGGGAGGGGATTTCAGAAAGGTAAACTCAACGACCGGGAAATTCCTCACGATTTATGTTGGTTTGGGCCATTACAAATGGCCGAAATCCAGTTTTGTTTCTGAAGTTAATTTGTGATAATTGGGTGTCGTTACCAACACCAAGGGAGGGGAACCGAACGTAAATTTAATTTTTTGCCGATTTCAAATCCGTCTGCGTCTTACTTTATTTTTGTTGATCGTTATGAACTCATTCTTCTCCCCGGACTCCATAGTTTTCAATTCAGTTTTAAGAAATGAGAGAATCCGACTGTAATCCTCTTTATCGTATCGCAAAAAAATAATTGTTAATCCTGAAAGATGGTGCGCAAAAATCCATTCTCCAAAGTCTTTGTCCTCGGTAATCAAGATTTGGCTAGTTTGCATAGCTAGGGATATAATATCCTCATCTTCTATGCCTGGTTTTGTTTCTTTTATCCAGGTAATTTCATATCCGTCTTCTCGTAGGGCTCTCACCAAATTGCCATTCAACCCTTCGTCAGCCAAGATCATGTTCACGCACTTTGCAGGGTGTCCTCACTCTCTATCACTGAAACAGCGTAGCTTACACAGGCCAAAATATCCTCTTTAGTGATGTGTGAATACATTTCTAAAATCTCATCAAATGAATATCCTCCCGCAATTTTTCGCAAGATCAATTCAACAGTAATCCTCGTATTTTTGATAACTGGCTTACCGAGCATTACGTTGGGGTTTGCAGTAATCCTTTCCTGATAATTCATCCCTTTTTCTCCTAAGTTCCAATGTTTTTTTCTAAATGCCAAGTACCTCGTTAAAAACATTGGAATTACTTGTGTCCATTTTATTATTTTGAACAGTGATTGACTTTTTCCAGTCGTTTTCCCCACACTTGGATTGCCAAAAAAACTGGGTATCTCGAACAAGAAAAGGCAGAACTTGAACTATGCGGGTTTTGGCAGAAAAGGCTTGCTTTTGCAACCATCCCCGCTACCAAAATATAGTCAGTATATTCCTCCCCATCCATGGGTCTCGCTACGCTCAACCCATGGTTATTGTTGTTAAACCCCTATCGGGGTTAGTAAGGATACAAATTAGAAAACACATAACGGCACTAGGAATTACGACAAAAAAAAATCCGCGCAACCCTCGCCCGTGTGTAGTATCCACCTCACCCAGGGAGGGCTAAGGCAAGCCGATTACATTACCAGTTAGTGCTAATCATTAAACAGGCAAAGGACGTTTTCGTTACCGGAAGTCCCATCAAGCTCGGTGGATTTCTCCTAAGTTGTACCATAATGAAGGAAAAGTCTTTCTTTTATTCGAAAAAATACCCCGATCAGGGTATTTTTTTTAAATCGTTGAAAATCTTACCTTTAGCATGCCTTGTGGCAGTATTGTTTTTAGATTGGTTTATTTGGTGGAGAGTGGCGGAAAAATAGGTAGGGTTTGCGGGTTATCGGAAACCTAAGACCTAAAAGAGGACTATGGGTTGGCGTAGTTGACCAATAGGAGTATAGGCCAAAAACAAGATACTAGGGAAATGAAACTATACCAAGGCATCAATATACGGTAATGACTCAAAAAAAGTGTCCCTATAAACGACTTAGCCACAATACGATATGAAATTAGAATACGCATTAGACTTCTCGGATTTTTTAGAATATCAACTTTATGTTTCTTCTAAATCCGAACTGCATAGAAAGAATAAAAATAAGTTGAGAAATTTTATTCCTATACTGTATATTGCTCTTGGATTTATTTTATTGTCTATTAAAAGTATTGAACTTGCAATAGTGTTCTTTGTCATTGCGATTTTATGGTTTTTATTTTATCCGTTATACGCTAGACGGAAATATAAAAGGCACTTTGAGAAACATATAAAAGAGAACTATAAAAATAGAATCGGGAAAAAAGTAATGCTAAATGTTGGCAAAGGCGCTGATTTTATAGAAGCTTCTGATCTTGGAACGCAAACGAAAATTCAAGATTCGGAATTTGATAAATTGATTGAATTAAAAAACCATTACTTTTTACAGCTCAAATCTGAATCGTCTATAATAGTTCCTAAACGAGCAGTATCTGAACAAGAAGCGTTTAAAAAGTTGTTTTCAGATATCAATTTGGAATATGTTGATGAACTAGATTGGGAATGGAAATAACAGGTAAATGCCAATACACCTAGAAGAATCGATGTCGCCCCACCAGGGTCCAAAAATCCCTGTAAACCTAACTGGAGATTTGTCGATGGGTTCACGATTTGAATCCAATCTGGAACAGGTCTATTAAATTCTTTAGAAACGATTTCCGTTATAATAATTTTCCCAAAAACCTTTTTTAATAATTCAAGCTCCCCAATTTTATAAAAAAGGATCAAACAGCTGGCATCAGAGACTATAATCTTCTGCATTCTTTATGTCTTGATCAAGTTCATCTAGAGGATAATTAAACAAATAAAGCTAATGATTTGATAGGGGGTTAGCCCTGTAATCCTAGGAGAAAAAGTCATTCCCAGACAACAAAGAGGGACATTAGCCCTGAAATCTTCGCTTCAGCGTAAACGGCAGGATCTAATTTACACCCTTGCCCACATCGGGTTTTTTGCCAGAATTTGTTGCTGGACAGGACAAGTTTCCGCATGTGCCCCTGGCAAATAGCCAATGCTCATTAAAAACTCACCCACAATTTCGCCCCCTGTAAACCGAAACGTTTTTTTAAACAGACCTACCCATTCGGTTTTTGCTTTTGGATGGTGGTGTTCCAGCCATTTTTCAAACGATCCAAATTCTTCCTGTATCCCTACTATGGTCCTAGCATTTTCTATGGCCGCATTCACCTTCAGTTTGTTCCGGATTATTCCAGCATCTGAAAGAAGCCGCTCTCTGTCGGCATCGGTATAGGCAGCAATTTTCTTGATGTCGAAATCGCTGTAAGCTTTGCGGAACGACACTTCCTTTTTCAGGATAGTTTCCCAACTTAGTCCCGCCTGATTGATTTCCAGAATCAGCCTGCCAAACAATTCATTGTCATCGTGAAGCGGAAACCCGTAGTGGTTGTCGTGATAATTTTTGTGCAACAGCTTTCTTTCCTCCGGTTGCATGAATTCAATCGCAGCGCAATAGCTCATGTTCTTTAATTTTCAGCATAAAACAGCCTCCCTTTAGCGGGAATGACACCAAACCGGTACTACTTGGATAGGCACAGTTGGCTATTCAATACTAACGTTTTTTAGTTTCTCTAACAAGCCTTTGGTCTAAAGCGACCGTAGCCAATAAGTCCATGCTTTAGCATCCCGGCTACTGGGATACCTAGAATTAGGCAGTTCCCGAATCAGCAGTCTTTTTTTGGTAGGTGAAAATCCAGCCAAACAAAAAGATCACTCATTCTTTAATAGGTTGGCCGGATTTACCAGGGCAGCTTTGATAGCCTGAGAGCTTACGGTCACAAAAGCGAGCAGCAGCGCGGCTATTGCCGTCCAAAGGAAAATTTTCCAGTCTATAACAGTCCTGTAGGCAAAGCCTGCTAGCCATGCATTCATAAAATACCAGGTAACCGGGATACCAATAACTACCCCAATCAACACGAGCCTAGTGAATGCGGAAGCTATTAGCCCGACCAAGCCTAATACCGAAGCCCCCAGCACCTTTCTGACCGATATTTCCTTGCTACGTTTTGCGGCCATAAACGCCGCCAACCCAAGCAGTCCCATACAGGAAATGACTACTGCCAAGCCGGTAAAAATGCCCATTAGCCGGGAAGTTCGTCGCTGATTCTCAAATTTCCGTTCATGTACCTGATCGACAAAGCTGTACTCAAAAGGCGCATCGGGATTAAACGTATGGAATACTCCGGCGAGATTTTCCATCGCCCTACCAAAGTCGGCTTCAGGATTGATGCGGATATGGATATAGTGCAGGTTTCTTTTTGGACCAAATACCACCACCGGCCGAACTTCCTGAAAGGGCGAGGCCATGATAAAATCCTTTACAACTCCCACAACGACAAAGCTGAGGTCTCCGTCTTGTATCACCTGACCCAAGGGCTCCTCAAAGCCCATTACCTCCATTGCCTTTTCGTTTATGATAACCGCATTGCTGTCATTGGGAAAGGAATACACGTCAATATCCCGTCCGGCAAGCAGCTCCATACCGGCAGTTTTCACGAGACCGGCATCCGATCCCATTCTGGAGATATTCGTACGGTCCTCAACTTCTTTGCCCTGCCAGGACATGGCGTCGGAACTACTGTGAATCTCTGTCAGTGGAGAAAACGTGTAGCTTACATCCGACACTTCGTTCAGCCCCAAAAGCGCCTCCCTGAAGGGCAGCTTTCGCTTTCTAATGGGATCTGTGATAGGGTGGAAAATAAGGTTTGCTTTGTTTAACCCCAAATCCCTATTCTGGACAAATTGCATTTGGTCTCGGATAATCCACAAACTGGAAATAAGAATCGCTACAATGGAAAACAGAACAACGACAAGGACTTCTCTGGGATTAACCCACGCCCTTTTGTACGTAAGCGTCGTTTTGAACACCATTGAAGGGCTAAAGGCGCTCAATAAAAAGGCCGGATAGCTCCCGGACAACAAGCCTACCACCAACACTAGTCCTGTACTGAGAATCCAAAAATAAGGCTGCGAAAGTGGATTTTGAAGATCCTTGCCGATAAGGTCCCGGAACGATGGCAGCGACAGCGAGACAATCAATACGGCTATTGTGGCTGCGAAAAAGACAATCAACATCGCTTCTATCAAAAACTGACTTATCAGCATCGCTCGGCTTGCCCCACTTACCTTTCTTACCCCTACTTCCTTGGCTCGCGTTTCACTTTTGGCGGTATTTAAATTGATAAAGTTGATACAGGCTATGAGTAAAATGACAATGGCTACGATGCCAAACAGACGGATTAGCTCGATCTTCCCGCCAACAGAAACCCCATTTTCAAACGTTGAATGCAAGTGAAGCTTAGCCATGGGAAACAAAAAATCGGTGATACTATTGGTGTCCATGTGGGCGGAGGTAAATCCGGAAAATTTGTCATTAAACGCCTGCAGGTCCGAACCCTCCCGTAGCAATACAAACGTTCTATAGGCATTGTTTCCCCAGTAAGGATCCGCCCAACCCATCGCCTCCAGCTTTTTGAAAGAAAGAAAAACCGTATACCGGAAGTTGGTGTTTTCGGGAAGGTCCCGGATTACGGACTTGACCATTAGATCCAGTCGTTTTTCGATAACTACCATTTTTCCGATGGCATCTTCACCGGGAAATAGCTTCGCAGCAACGCTCTCTGTAAGGACTATCGCATTGGGGTCTTCCAACGCGGTGACTGGATCGCCTGAGACCACGTCAAAGGGGAAAATCTTGAAGAATGCAGGATCTACAAAGGAACTCTCTTCATAAAAGCTGTTGGCGCCAACAGAAAACATTTGTGGGTCCCATCGCGTCACCCGCGTAGTTTCTTCCACTTCCGGATATTCTTCTTTCAGCGTCGGTGCATATAAGGCTGGGGTATCATCCCAACTCGTAAGCTTGCCTTGGTTTTCTGAGTTTCGCCACACCGCATAGATCCTCTCCGTATCGGGATAAAATCGGTCCACTCCAAGTTCAAACTGCACCCATACCAGAATCAATACAGAGACGGCCATTCCCAATGCCAGGCCCCCAATATTGATCAACGCATACCCCTTGCTTCTAAGAATATTGCGCCAAGCGATCTTAACATGGTTCTTTATCATAGGATTGATGTAATGTGCGTTAGCGCTTTACTACCAGCGTTGTGCCAAAAACAATACACGATTTTAGTCCTCAAAGCGTATTTCACCATTTACTGAGCAAGGAAATTCGGACAAAATTGTTCGTCGGGGGACATTTTCAACGCTTCCATACTGCCTAGGGATTACTTCTCCTAGCATTAGGATATGAAAGAAGAGGATTAAGGGATTTAGTAGATTGCGAATACCTTCGCAAAAATTCTAATTCATACACCAAAGCTACTTTTTAAGTCCTTCATTTTTTTTCTACTCACTTCTTAGGCTTTTCACCGGATTGGCCCATGCGGCTTTGAGTGCCTGCGAACCAACTGTTAGTAAGGCAATAACCAATGTCAGTCCTCCAGCCAATATAAATGTCCCAACTGATATGCCAGCCTTATACGGAAATCCCGATTGCCAAGCATCAAGGGCCCACCAAGAGAGTGGAAAAGCAAGTAATAACGCGATGGCAACCAATAAAACAAACTCTTTGCTGACCAATTGGATGAGGCTTTCACTGCTGGCACCAAGAATTTTTCGGATTCCGATTTCCTTGGCTTTTTGCTGGACACTATAGGCAGCTAGGGCAAACAATCCCATACAGGATATAAAAATCGCAATCATTCCGCCTACCAAAAACGACTGACCCAATTGTTGTTCTTGTTGGTATTGTGCGGCATACCTTTCATCCATAAAGAAATAGGTAAAAGGATTTCCAGGAAAAATCTCTTCATAGATTTCTTTGATCGATTCAAGGTTCTCTTTCATCTGATCACGTTTGACAACCAAGCTAAAATAACCGGAAGCCTGTGCCGGTAAAAAGACCATCGGCATGATCTCTTCTTTTAGGGACATGTGATGATAATCGTTGATCACTGCCACCACCTCATAGGGATCTCCCCAAAGGATCTGCTGACCTACCGCAGCTTCGGCGGATTCAAAACCCAATCCCAATGCCGCTTTTTCATTGAGCATCAGTTTCTTTGATTGACCCCATCCCTGGGTGGCTTCTTCAGGAAGGAATTCCCTTCCGGCTTTTAAAGATATTCCATACGTACCTGTAAATGCTTCATCCATAATCAACATCCCATAGGATTTGTCTTTGTCCTCCGGTCTTGGAACCATAGGCGTGATCCCACTTGCAAAAAAATTGTAGCTTACTCCAGGCAATGCATTGGAAGTTCCCAGTTTTTCGACGAAACTCTGTGACCTAAGAAATGATTTAAATGCTGTCACTTTAGAGGAACCGTTTTCCCCCAATTCATTTGGTCCCTCAACTACCAGCTTTTGGGAAATATCCATTCCAAGATTTTGATTTTGCATGAAGTTAAGCTGATCCCTTATTGCAAGGGTTCCGACAATAATGGTAACCGAGATGGCGAACTGAAGGGTGACCAGTGATTTTTTTAGAAATTGGCTTTCATTAGGCTGAAAATTGATCTGAAACTGATGTCCAAATTTGCCGGAAAGAACCACTACATATATTCCAGAAAGCATCGTGCAGACGCCTAGAATGGCAATGATCACAAACCAAAATACCGGTAACCAAAAAGCGTCGTACCAAAGTGGCTGCCCCAGAAGGCTTTCAAATGGAATTTCCAAAAGGTTGACCAACACCGCCGCAAATCCTACTGCCAAAACCATCAATAACAAGGTCTCCATCATGAATTGCTGCGCAAGTTGCCAACGGCCCGCGCCCAATACTTTTCTCATCCTGATTTCCTTGATCCGGGTGAGGATATTGGCAGCAGAAAGGTTGAGGTAATTCACATAGGCGATCACCAAAATCATCAAAGCTATAGCTGCAAAAACCAGTACCTTCCCCATACTGCCCTGTGTTGGCAGGGGATCAGAAAGTGAATTTCCAAGATGGATTTCGGAAAGTGGCTGCAAAACAGCTGTTTCGTCTTTTGCTTCAGGATTTTGGCGGATAAATTGGGTGATCAATTCCTCCACCCCATTCTTTGACACCCCATCGTTTAGCGTTACAAATTGGTTTACAAATCCGGAATCTATTCCGTTTGGATCTGCCCAATCATTTCCGTTTCGGTTTGCTGGATTTTCCAACGTTTGGAAGGATAAGAACATTTCACCCGTGATATCTGAGCGATCGGGTATATCTTCCAATACTCCCACGATGGTGTATTCTGTTTTCCCAAATTGGTTACTGATTTGAATGGTCTTCCCGATCCCGTTAGTATTCCCAAATAACTTCTTGGCCAAATTGGAGGAAATCACTGTTGTATTGGGTTGGGTCAAGTCCACAGTACCGCTTTGGATAGGAAATGAAAAAGACCTGAAAAAATCGCCGTCTACATACACGACCTGATTTTCTTTAAACGATTGGTTGGTTTCCGGGATGATTATTAATCCGCCCGCAATCTGATTTGCGAGGGTACTTACGGTTTTGATATCAGCAAACTGTTCCTCCAAAACAGACGCATATCCTGGCGGAAGATAGATTTCCGGTTCATGCGCTCCACTGATCAAAATCACCCTGTAAATATTATCCTTATTGACATGAAAATCATTGTAGGTCCACTCCGAAGCCACGTAGGAAAAAAGCAACAGAAAAGATCCTAAACCAAGAACCAATCCTGAAAGGTTAATAAAGGTGAACAGTTTCCTTCTTGAAAGCATTCTCCAGGTGATTTTGAAATAGTTTTCTAACATGATTGAAATGTTGAAGTGGTTCTCGTTTTGGAAATGGAATTCATATTATTTGGTCAGTTGCTAAAGTTTATCGAATCCTCTTTGTATATTTTTTTCTGTGATCATGCAAACTTGAATCAATGTATTAGATTTTCACTCCAAATTCATCATACTGAATTTTTCAACGTATTGATATTTTCCTCTTGTCTCTTGCTTCTAAAAGCTTCCTGTTTGGCCAGGCGTCTATCAGCGTCGGTTCTAAGGTAAAAATCCTTCATCTGCTCTACTTGGATAGTATGGAATGGGTTGTCCTGCCTTGCTGCAAGAAAATCAGGAAACAACAGGTCATCCCAAGACCCAATCCAAAAATAGTGATATTGGAGTATGTTTTCTTTTTCAAAAGGTTTCTCCAGGCAGCGGTTTTTTTGAGCATGTCTTTTGAAATTGAGATAGATGGTTTTAGAAGGCGTGATTGCGAGTTCTATGCCAACCAAAAAGTGCTATTGATGCATAACAGGCCTTGTTTTTCCATTTTGGACTACGTCTTGCGGACAATATTGTCCGTAGACGGTCTATATTAGGATTAATTAACCTGCCTCAAGTTATTTGGCTTAATTGGCATCAATTTCCATTGATCGGGATAAAACCTAAACATATCCAGTGGGTTCCTTCGTATAAATTAGGTAATTTGATATTTTTACGTAAAGATTTCAATTTGAAATGGAACAAGATGAATTAATTAGACGCGTTACAGTAGACCCCAAGATTTTTGGCGGCAAACCAATTATCCGTGGTAAGCGACTTGCCGTTGAACATATTCTTGGCATGTTGGCTGCTGGGGACAGTCCCGACACTATCCTAAAAGGATATGATTGGTTGGAAATGGAGGATATACAAGCCTGCTTGGTGTATGCCCACAAGCTGGTCAGCCATGAACGCATCGAACTATTGCCTACCGGATAGTGGGTAAAGTAAAAGTACTTCTCGACAGTTGCATTTGGTCAGGGGCAAAGCAGGAACTTTTTCAGGCCAACTATGACGTCAAATGGGTCGGTGATTTTTTTGAAGATCCGGGAGACGACGCCATAATTGAATTGGCTTTTTCAGAGAGCCGTGTCTTGATAACCTTAGATAAGGACTTTGGTGAGTTGGCTATATTCAGGGGAAAATCCCACCGGGGAATAATACGAATTGTGAATTTTTCCGCCATCCAACATGGACAAGTTAGCATTCAAATTCTTGAGAAGTATTTTAAAGAGTTGGAGCATCATGCCATTATTACCGTAGAGAAAGATCGGGTTCGTATCCGGGTTACTGGGTGTTGATTTTCATTAGTAGTCATTTTGGTTGTTCCACTCCTCAAACTGCTTACCCTGATATTTCAGGATTCCGAAGTTACGCACCTATTCGGAGCGTAAGGACTCAACAGGATTCATAAGCGCCGCCTTCACCGACTGGAAACTTACTGTCAGTAAAGCAATGACCATCGTCAACAAACCTGCTCCGATAAAATACCACCAATGGAGGTCGATTTTATAGGCGAAGCTGTTAAGCCAGTAGAGGGTTAAAAAATAACCTATTGGAAAGGCAATTATAATGGCTATTCCTATCAATTGAAAAAAAACCTGAAAGTAATTTTATTATTCCTGCCTCACTGGCCCCTAATATTTTTCTAATCCCGATTTCTTTCGTTCTTCTTTCCGCAGTGAAGGTTGCCAAACCAAATAAGCCCAGGCATGAGATCAAAATAGCAAAGCCGCCAAAATATTTTGATAGAATGGATACTCTATTTTCAGCAATATATTGGGCTTGATATTCCTGATCCAGAAATTGATAATCCAAACTATACCCGGGATTGTAAACTTTGTAAAATTCCTGTAGGGAATGGACAACGTCTTTTTCCCTGCCCGCATCGATTTTTAAGATGACATTATTTGTCCGTTCCGGGTTGATAAAGAGAAACAAGGGTTAGACCGTTTCATGGAGGGACTGGAAATGAAAATCCTTGGCCACACCAATTATTTCCATTTCTTTTCCCCAGACATTGACAGATTTTCCAATAGGATCTTCCAAGCCCATTGCCGCAATAGCCGCTTCATTAAAGACTATCCGGGAGGAGTCAGAAAAATCTTTATTATAGCTTCTTCCCAATGCCATTTCTATATCCAGCAGTTCAGTAGTGCAATAATTCACCCGCCTGTATTGTATCCCAGAATCGGCATTGGTATCTTTGCCGTTCCATTAGACATCAATTGTACTGTTGAGATCGCCAAAAAATGTTAAAAACATGCTTGAAGCATTGGGAACTCCCGGAATCTGTTTTACCTCCGAAAGAAAGGTCTCCAGTCGATCCTTAACTTTTCCTTCCATCTGAAAGTAAATCACTTGATCCTTTTTGTAACCCAAATTTTTGGTCTGGATAAGCTGTGTTTGTTTGTATACCACCAAAACGGCTATAACCAACACCACTGACATTGTAAATTGGAATATGATCAAGCCTTTTCGAATCCATAATTCGCCAGCTGAAGTGGCCAATTTTCCTTTTAAAACAGATATCGAATTAAAACTTGACAGGTAAAAAGCGGGATAACTTCCGGCAATCAAACCTGTAAATAATGTGAGTCCGAAAATGATGGCAATAAGATGAGGGTCAAAATTAAAACTCAGCTGTTTGGAAGTGATTTCATTGAATTGAGGAAGGATAAGCAAGACCATTACAATGGCAAGGCCCAAGGCTAGAATATCCATGACCAATGTTTCACCCAAAAACTGGATAATAAGGTTTGTTTGTGTTGCACCAATTGCTTTTTTTACTCCTACTTCTTTTAATTTTCTGGAGGCATTGGCCGTAGAGAGATTCACAAAATTGATGCAGGCTATCAGAATGATAAATCCCGCTATGATGGAAAAGAGCCATACGTACTCAATTCTGCCCCCAGCCTGAACACCATTTTCATATTTTCCATAGAGATAGCCATCAGCATATTTTCTTGTAAAGGCCGTTAAGTAGTCTGATCCGGTATTGGCCTGTATCAGATTGGAAATCTTGGAATCTAGGTGAGTAAAATCAGTTTCTTCATTTATCAAAACATAGGTATTGACCCAGCTGTTGTTCCAATTGTTTTTTAGATTGGGATAATGCTTGAAGGCAGTCTCCAAAGGAAGTACAAAATCAAATTGTTTGGTTGAGATGGAAGGGATACTGAACACACCTGAAACCAATTATTGGCCTTTACCATCAACCCTTATTTCTTTCCCAATGATATCATCCGATGAGGAAAACAGCTTTAAAGCAAGGTCCTGAGAAATGACAATATTACTTTCATCTGCCAGTACTTTATTCTGGTCTCCTTTCAAAAGAGGATAAAAAAAAATATTAAAATAATCCTTGCTGGCTTACGCGCCTAAAGATCTTATGGATTGGTCATTGACCAAAAGAATACTTTTATCAGGATTTATTGCTTCTGAAACAGAAATCTCCACTTCAGGTATTTCCGCTGCAACCGTTTCAGCCAAAATGGAGAAAGTCTCGGGTCCCACACCAATCCCATTTTCAAATTTGAACTGCATCATCACCTGATATATTCGGGAATCTTTTTCGTGAAATTTGTCCACATTCAATTCATCCCTCACCCAAAGAAAAATCAAAAGCGCGCAAGCAAGTCCAGTGGAAAAACCAATAAGATTGATTAAGAAAATACTTTTGTACTTTTTGAAACTTCTGTAAATCAGGAGGAGGTTGTGTCGGAGCATTTTTTTTAATTTACTATACTTGTCTTTGCGAGTTTTATGCCAACCAAAAAGTGCCAATGCTGCCTAAGAAGCCTTTATTTGTTTGACCCGTCAGCTATCCTACGGACAATAATGTCCGTCAGTGGGCGATTTTGGGATTTAATTTGACTGCTTGAAGGTTTGGCCAAATAGGCATCAGTTTTGTGGAATATCAAAAATCATCCTTTGACTCAGGGATAAGGAAAGGAAGACTGGTTTTTATTTGTTCGAGCCAGGAAACTAAAACTGAAGTGGTTTTGGTTGAAATACCCTTCATTCAACTACATTTGAAATGAATTTCACTTTAAGTATCTTTAACCATCTGATTTTTTTGAAAATTGTATAAATGAAATGTTGCTTAAAATGAATACCAAAACAAAAATACCGATTTACTACGTTGATGAAGAAAACGATATGGAGATGCTGGTTGAACAGGCAGTAAACGCAACTTTTGAGGAGAATATCATCAGATATTTTCAGGTTTTAGCGTTCAATTGTGCCCTTGGAGGGATTGATATTACTAATCAACCGTTGTCAAGGAAAATTTACTACATTGATGATGACCCAAAATAGCAGCTTCCCGGAAAATTTCCGATCGATTATTGAAGCTTTTAACTAGCATAAGGTTGAATATCTTTTGATAGGTGGGTTTGCAATGGGTGCTTATGGACATGTGAGAAGTACAGGGGACTTGGATATTTTTATACACGCGATAAAAGAAAATGCAGAACGTATCTTACAGGCTTGTATCGATTTTGGAATAGATAAAGAAGACCTAAAAGAAGAAATGTTTTTGGTGGAAAAAATGATAGGAATCGGAAAACCGCCTTTACGAATTGAAATACTTAAAAAACTAGATTCGGTGGATTTTAAATATGCCTTCCAACGGGCTGAAATAAAAACCATTGATGGTCTGGAAATTAAAGTAGTTTCTTTAGATGATCTGATATTGTTGAAAGAAGCTGCGGTCAAAGGCAGGGATAAGGAACGAGATAGTGAAGACTTAATTTATCTTAAGCAATACAAAGAAGCTTTAAAGAGAAAAAAATAGAGCCGGAAATCTGACGCTCTTGTTGGTTTTCTGTATATAGTAACCTCTATACCAATTCCTTTTTCAAAACTGACTCTACTGTATTCAAAACGGTTTCATACTCCATTTCTGCTGCTTGTTCCACTACTCAAACTGCTTACCCTGATGTCAGGATTCCAAAGTTACGCACCTATTCGGAGCGTAAGGACTCTATAGGATTTGCCCGAGCGGCCTTGATAGCCTCATAACCTATCGCCAACCAAGCCACAGCCACGACAATTCCTCCTGCAAGCAGGTAAGTTACCACCGGAATATCAGTGCGGTAAGCGAAGCTTTCAAGCCATTGGCTCATTAGCCACCTCGCTATCGGAAAGGCAAGCAGCGCGCCTATAAGTACCAACTGAAGAAAGTCTTTGGAAAGCATCGCCACGATTGTGGACGTACCCGCACCATGAACTTTTCTGATGCCTATTTCTTTTTGGCGCTGTCTTGACGCAAACATCGTGAGTCCAACTAAGCCCAAACAGGCTACAAAAACAATTAACCCCGCAAAGGCAGTCAACATATATCCCATTCGCCGCTCTGCCTGATACGCTTGATAAAAACGTTCGTCCAAAAACGAATAGTCAAATGGCTCATCCCCGGCAATCGCGACCCATTTTAAATGGATATCTTCCAATCAGCTCCTTATTCTGTGGAACAAGTTGCAAAATGCCTAGAATCCAGAAAGAAATTTCGATTAGTATATCCATTTCCGTACCAGCAGAAAGCTAGGTATTGGCACCAAATTACACGATTACTGAAATTATACTAGTTAAAAACGAACACTAGCGTTCGCTGACGGGCAATGGACCCTGTGCTTCCCGCTGGCAATGATTCGGTTGCCGCATTAGGTAGCAGCGATCGTTAAAATCAAGAGGTTGTCAATATGTTATTACCAACGTCATCTAATTAACCAAAGGGTTTGCGAGACTACCAACCCATTTTTATACTGACCTGGCCCCGTTAGGAAATCTCGTTGAATTTATCTTCAATACTGCTTAAAAGGCGAAATTAATTTGGATTTTTTTCAAAAAACTAGGTCTCTGGTCCCGGATTTGGAGGAGAAATAGCTGCAAACCAATCGTCAAGCTATAAACCATCCCGGATTTGCTACTAAGAAATGCTATACTAAAAGGAAGGCTGTTGCTACTTATCGCATGTATGACCACTACCGTGTGCCAGGCACAATACACGCAGGAGACGGTAGAGGAGAAACCGACGTTAAAAATCGGCGGGGCCGTACGCTTCAACTACAACCTGTCCACCTGGAAAACTGATCAGTTGACGCGAGGAGGGGATTTTGGGTATGACTTGTTTCGGATTAATGTCGAGTCAGCATATAAAGGCATCAAACTAAACGCGGAGTTCAGGTATTACTCAGAGGCTTTTGGCGGGGGGTTCCTGAAGCAGGGCTGGTTCCAGTACGATTTTTCCGAACAGTCGCAACTACAGGTAGGCCTGAACCAGGTACCCTTCGGCATTCAGCAATACAACTCCAACAACTGGTTCTTTAACATCACCTACTACGCGGGCTTCGAAGATGACCATGACATGGGGATAAAATACATACACGATTCCGACAGGTGGCAATGGCAGGCGGCCTACTACAAAAGTGCTGAAGAGTTTGTCTTTGGCGCGACTGAGGCCAGTCCCAACCGCTACTCCTACGATATCACCGGAGGCAACAAAGAAAACAACCAACTGGACTTTAAAGTAGTGCGTCGCTTGGGCGACAGCCTTTCGCATGAAATAGGCGCCTCAGTCCAAGGAGGGCTACTCTTTAACCTCGATACCGAGCGAAACGGTACAAGACATGCTGCTGCCGTACACTACGAGTATGCTTCCTCGGATAGCCCCTGGAATGTAAAGCTACAGGCAATGTTCTACCGGATCCATCCCCGCTACGCCAACGGGGCACCGCAGGATGTGGTAGAGATGGGGGCCTATGGTGCAAACTACGAGGTAGCCACCAAAGGTGAAATGTACACGGTCGGTATCGCCTACCACCTGCCCGTAGATACACGGCTGCTACAGGGAATCACCATCTACAACAACTACGGCTACTTCAACAAGCGTATCCGTGGGTTTGAAGACGCACACATGAACGTCCTAGGTGCCATCTGGACGGCAGGGCCGATGTACATTTATACCGATGCAGCCTTTGGCTACAACCATCCTTGGCTGGGTCCCGAGTGGACAAATGCCCTAGCCGTCGGCACGCCGGGTGACACAGCCTGGCACCTCCGTTTCAATATCAATATGGGGTACTATTTCTAAAGCGATAAACGAAGCCAAATGAGTAAAGTAAGCAGTAAAACACAAAGATCTTGGGGATTGCCGGTAAATGGCCCTGTATTCTGGTCTTCCATTGCCTTTTTGGTAGCCAGCATCACCCTGGTATTGATATTCAGGGAAAATGCCGAAGCGGTATTCAGTGGCTTGCAGGTGGCCGTAACATCTACCATGGGCTGGTTATTTATCCTTAGTGTAAACATTTTTGTGGCCTTCTGTCTCTATGTCGCCTTTAGCCGCTTTGGCAGTATCAGGTTAGGCGGCAAAGACGCCAAGCCCGAGTTTAGTACCTCCGCCTGGTTTGCCATGCTATTTAGTGCGGGAATGGGGATAGGGCTGCTTTTTTGGAGTATCGCGGAACCGGTCAATCACTTTCAGACACCCCCTCTTGGGGAACCGGGAACCCCGGCCGCCGCAAGGCAGGCCATGGACTTTACTTTTCTCCACTGGGGACTACACGCTTGGGCCATCTATGCCTTGGTAGCCTTGGCATTGGCATTTTTTACCTATAACCGGCAGCTGCCGTTGACAGTGCGGTCCGCATTTTATCCATTTCTGGGCGAGCGGATTCACGGCGTGACAGGCCATATGATCGATACGCTGGCGGTAATTGCCACGTTGTTTGGGCTGGCAACCTCGCTGGGGCTAGGTGTGCAGCAGGTAGCGTCGGGGTTAAATCACGTGTTTCCTACAATCTCAAATACAATCAGCACCCAGATCATCCTGATTGCTGTAATTACCAGCATTGCGACCGTCTCGGTAGTGACCGGCGTCGACAAGGGCGTGCGTATTTTAAGCGAGTGGAACATCCGCATCGCATTGTTTGTACTAGTCGCCGTACTTGTGCTGGGCCCCACCGTGTTTATACTAGGTTCCTATGTACAGAATACCGGATCCTATATTGGCAACTTTATGCAACTCTCGTTCTGGAACGAAGCCTACTCCACTAGCAACTGGCAGGGTACCTGGACGGCATTTTACTGGGCCTGGTGGATCTCATGGTCTCCTTTCGTCGGGATCTTTATTGCCCGGGTATCCAAGGGGAGGACCATTAGGGAATTTGTATTGGGTGTATTGATCGCCCCCACGCTGCTTTCCTTTCTTTGGATGACCGCGTTTGGCAGCACGGCCCTACACGAAACCCTTGCGGGTGACCCTACTATTGCCGATGCCGTGGCGTCGGATGTGTCTACTGCACTGTTTGTATTCTTTGAGCAGCTGCCATTTTCCACTATTCTCTCAGTCATTGGTGTCTTGTTAATCGCCGGTTTCTTTGTGACTTCTTCCGATTCAGGATCATTGGTCGTCGTAAGTCTCACCTCAGGAGGGGTGCTAAACCCTCCGGTGGGCTTACGCGTGTTTTGGGCCTTGGCCGGGGGCGCCGTGGCTGCGGTTCTCCTGCTAGGAGGAGGCCTGCAGGCGTTACAAACGGCGGTTATCATTACCGGACTTCCCTTTGCCATTATCCTACTACTGATGTGTTACAGCCTTTACCGGGGGCTGGATGAGGAATCCACCGAAGCGAGCAAACTGAGCCAGGCACAGGAACGAAAAGCTTACCAGCAGCTGGTGACTGAAATGCTGGCCAAACGGGTAGCAAAACAACAGCTTCCAACTGCGGAAGGACAGCGTGACAAACGGCAAGAACCCAGAACAACAGGTAAGCCAATCGCCATTGATACGATGATGGTCTGCCTCGACCTCAGCGACATAGACGAAAAGCTGGTGGCCTTTACCCACAACATCTGTCAGCGCCTGCCTACACAAAAGGTCTACTTCGTACACAATATCAAAACGGCCGAACTTGGCAATGATACCGGCGAACTTCTTGATGGTGTAGATCTCAGCCAAGAAGTGGAGGCCAGTATTTCGGAGATTATCCAGGATCATTTTGCAGGAGGCTGTGACTATGAAATCTTGGTCAGCGAAGAGCCGAATACCGAGGTCATGATGGCTGATCTGGTAAAACGCTACGGCGTAAAGCTGACGATACTGGGCAAAAAGATGAGCAACAAAAGTACCGGCGCCCTTGGCACCAAGCTGCTACGCTCCCTTCCTTGTAGTGTGTTGGTCTATCCGGAAGCCGCAAGTTTTACCATTGAGCGGGTGCTGACACCAATTGATTTCTCCGACACCTCCGTTCATGCCCTGCGTCTTAGCAAACGCCTATCGGACCAGCTGAATTTAAATCTGGAGATCATGCACGTGTATAAACTTCCCTCACAATATTTCCCGCTAATCTCCGAGGAAAAGGCGGTGAAGAAGGCCGAAGAACTGGTAAGCGGGAGGTTTAAGGACTTGCAAAAACGGCATCAGGAAATAGCGGAAGTGCCATATACGCTTGTTCGCGCTGCCGGTAAAAGCACCGCCGAGCGGATCTCTATGCAGCTTCGTAAGGGAAAGCATGATTTACTGGTGCTCGGTCTAAAGGGAAACAGCCCCATCCCATCACTTAGCCTTGGCAGCGTTCCAACGGAACTCTACAACATGGATATAGCCACCCCGCTTTGGCTGGTGTACTCGGAGGCGGTAATGCGGTAACGGCCACCATACGCCGTAGATTCTGAACAACCGCACAAATCAAGCAGAAGGCAACAGGCCTTGGAATGGAACATTATCAGCAGAGGGCAATTATTCTATTTTGGGAACGAGTCAAGCATTCCGATACGGAAAAGATTCTTCCCACGAAACATCTCAAAGGGGAATAGTCGGATAATTCCGAATTTCGAATTCCTCTCCGCTTTTGTTTTTTAGTAAGCGGCTGGGGCGGTTTTGTTGGGCTACCTCATGGGCCTTTTCCAGTGCTTGGGTTTCTTCTGGGAACGCTTGGATCAGTTCCCGTTTCTCATCAAGCAGCTGCCATTCCTCCCTGTCTTCGCTCCACTTTACCCGATAAGTGTTATGCACCGGGAGATGTTTGTTGCGGATCAGGTCGAGGATAATCTTGCCGTCGCTGTTACTTCCACCTGGATATACCATTGGCAATAGCGCGAAAAAGATGTAGTAGAGTGAAAAATAGGTAAACTGGTAGGTAGCCATGCTGGCCTCCATCCTATCGTTTTGGATCAGGTAAATCACCACCACAGTCGTTATTGCATTGAAAAGTGAGCCCCCGAAGAAGATAAGGATATTTGCAAGGCGGTGATTACGTCTCAGGTTATCAAAGGAGCACAGTCCGTACCAGAAATAGTATTTGCGTACCTCCAGCATTCCCACCCGGAACAGCACATTCCCACTGCCCACTGTCAGTTTGATATTTTTAGCCCCCATCAGCCAGGCGAAGAAAATATGCCCACCCTCATGCACCAGCGAAATGATGGGCAGCACCAGAAAAAAGGCGAGAAAAAACTTCGGGATATCTTCTATTCCAAACATAACAGGCTAACTTACTTAGATTCCTAACACGCCGTTAAGGGTGGCACTATCATCTCAAAACATCTACGGGCGGACTACCGCGTCAAATGGGAACTACCTACCCAACTACCCCGCTACAAAACCCCTGCCGGAAGTTAAGAAGGTATAGGTGCTGTTTATGGAGTTGGGTGAAAAACAGCTAATTGAAAGAGCTTTTGGCCTGAAGTTTACAGAGTATAAAAACAATATCGCGAATTATAGGGGCGCGTATCCCTGCTATTTTAGTAATAAGTGTGATATGGAGAAATAGAGGAGTGATAGCCCTGAAATCTTTTTAACTAGGTAAAAGGAATACATCATACAGGGGGAGTCTTCCCTTTGACGGTGGCTTCGTATAAACGTAACTTTCCAACTAATCTGAAAAGAACCCTTCTTCACTGAATTTCAATGATGCGTTCTTCCGTATTTGTTCCTCCTTCAGACCTTACTTCTTTAGTCTCTACAGAGTAGATTATCCAACCGGAACCATGGATCCGTGAAGCGGTCCAAGTATCATTGGTCAATGTGGGCATTTCCTCCTTAGTTGGTGCTGGAGCCTTCTTCATATCCGCTACATTGACCAAATACTCAAAAGTCGCATTCGTTAACTGTTCGGAATCTACTGTTTGTTGCATCCGTATAATAAAATTGTTGTCGTCGGGATTTAGCTCATCGAGCCATACCGTGACCTTCGCGTCAAAGGGTTCACCGCCACGTAGATTTGCCACTTTCATATCTGCGTTGTAGTCCTTACCATACTCGTATTTTGCTCCATGAAAGGTAAAGAACTGCCGCATGTCTTTTACAGCTCCTAGTTCTATCGATTCCTTGGTGCTATACATTCCTTCAAGTTGCTTGATTACCTCATCCATGTTGGGAATGTCTTTGGTATCTTGAGCCAAAATTTCTGTTCCTTTCAAGATATGGGCCCTAACTTCCTCCCAATTGATAACCTCCTGAAAAGCGCCTAATTCATCAGTCCGTATCCGTACAGTCATGTCTTCGGCCACGGCGGCAAGTTTTTTAATTAATTCATTGTCTGTCTGCACATCATAATCGCTATAGAACCAGTCAATGAGGTATGAATTCTCGGTTGAGTCTACAATTGTCATGTCTACCAAATACTTATAGAATTCTCTCGATGTTGTATCATCACCTCGAACCCTGATATTTTCCTGAGTAATGAGATAAGACTGCGTTTCATTTAAATCCCAATAGCCAATGACCTGCGCAGAAGAATCGTTCATATCGATTTGTCCAAACGCATTTGCACCTAGTAGATTTACGAAAACCAAAACTCGTAATCCTTTCATGTGTTTATAATTTGCTTTTTAGTTGCCATAACTTGTCCCGATTTTGACCGAGATAGCCTGTCCCGATCAAAATCGGGGTGGAATCCCTTCCTGTCCAGTAGACAGACTCAATTTCATCCGTTTATATCTTGTTTTTTAATGGTCACAACTTGCCCGAATCAGAATCTGGGTAGCATATCACTATAAAAATAGGGAGAATCTCGCCCAAATTCTTAATCATTTCTTAACGTGGCGCTGACATTAGCCGCGTTTTAACAGCAGCATCCCACGTAGAAAGAAAAATCCTATCTGTCATAAATGCATATTGTCTGCTATAACCATGGCTCTATCCCACACGGTTAGCTCATGGTTTTATCGCTGCACGTTCGGTGTCCATTTCAAAGAAATACACATCTTTTGCCTACTTAAAAAGGTTCATACGACATCCAATCTACCTCCAACTCATACGGATGCAAGGGCTTTTCTTTGGACAGTGGATTCGTTTCTACGGACCAGTCTTTGGTATGCCAGAAATTCATTCGGTAGCGGGTCCTATGCTGCGGTATGCCACGTGTCGTTCCCTGATAATCCCACAACACGATCTTTTCATTGGTGACAGGATGGATCATCCACCAACGGATCCGGTCGGCGTACCAATCGAACCCATAGGTATAAAAATCGGCAGAAGCATCGTATCCCTCGATGGCCACTAAGGTATCAGGCTGATTTTGCTCGTCGGATAGATTCATTCTTACCCCAGTCTTATCTTCTCTATAAATGGTATTGTAAATAATTCCTTTGGCCATATTGATGGTCCTGCCTACCCTTTTTAGATCTCCCGGCTGACCGGTCCATGTTCCTACATATATGACGGTAGGATCGGCGAGTAACCACTCGAAGTCAATCTCACTCAGACCTGGGATGCTGTCCACGTGATAGGTAAAGTAACCGACCACAGCGCCAACGTTTGGCTGCACATCTCTTACCTTCGGAACCTTTAGCCGGGTTGCATAGGTGCCGAAATGGGTAAATTGCCTGGAGATTATTTCAGGACCACGGCCTGCCCCTGCACTATCTTGCGGATCAATCTTGAAAGACAGTATGGTCGTTCCCTCCTCCGAATCCGACTTTAGCCCCTGTTTGTATTTAAAGTCAGCTTTGGTGCCCGTAGAACCGGACCTAAAATACTGGGAAGTAGCATCATTGAAATCTTCCACAAAGGCACCATGAAAGGTATCGCTTTGCGAAAATGTCATAAAGGAAATCAAAAATAAACTCGCTGATATGCAGATAACTTTCATAGGAAGAAAGACAACGTCCACTAGCAAAGCTACAAAAAGAACCCATGGATTTTAGGCTTTTATAATCCCGGAAAAAAATAAGTTTTCAAAAAAAACACAAGCAGGCGACATAAAAAAATAACCTGCGCAGCCACATCAATGGGCATAAGGTCGCTGGCTCAAAAATACCTCCTTGGTTTGGATGTTTTCTAACAGAGGCACATTAGCAAATACAGTATAAGTCCCTTATTGACGGGACAAGCCCTACTAGCAGGTGAGATTTCCTATTGGCTATTCCCTGTTGAATTTACAGGTTTGGACAGTGCCTTATAGGCGGGGCCCTCCAGTACTTCCCCTTCGATGGAAAAGCGGCTTCCGTGGCAGGGGCAGTCCCAGCTTGTTTCTATATCGTTCCAATGGACGATGCAACCCATATGGGGACATACAGAGGAGACCAGGTGCAGTTTCCCCGTATCACTGCGGTACGCCGCCACCTTCTCACCATCTACGGTCAACACCTTTGCTTCCCCATTTTTTAAAGTACTAAGCTCAGTGGACCTGTCGTAGAAAAGATAGTCTTTAAGCAGTTCCTTGCCCACATTGAAATTTTCGTTCAACACCGTCTTTGCGGAAGCCGCGGGGGTGAATCGGGTCGGATCATAAACTTTTGCCCATGGATTTTTATTTCCCTGGATCAAGTCGCTTATGATCATTGCAGCAGCTGTCCCGTATACTAGCCCATCGGCCGCAAACCCCGTTGCAATATAGACATTACTGTTCCCGATACTTTTGCCGATGTAGGGAAGGTGATCTGCCCCTCGGTAGTTCTGTGCCGCCCAAACGTATTCGATTGACGCTACCTCAAAATGAGCCCTCAGGTAGGCTTCCAGTGACTGATAGCTTTTCTCCATTTGGTTTTCTTTCCCCACGGCGTAGGATCTTCCCAATACAATTAGGAAATCTCCTGCTGAAGAACGGTAAGGGCGGATGGAAAATTGACTTTCGCGGGTAGCATGCCAATACACCGCAGAATTGGGGAGCGGTCCCTTGAGTCTGACAGCCATGGCAAATTCCCGTTTGGCTTCCATGGCTGCGTGAACCAGGTAGATTCCCTTTGGTGTATGTGTTGCCATGATTACCTGCTTTGCCTTTACAGTTCCATTTGCCGTTTTCACAATACAGGGATTTTTGTCCAAAACATCTAGTACCTTTGTATTTTCAAAGATTTGGCAGCGCGAGGAGTGAATATTTTGGGCCAGTTCGCGTGTATATATCAGCGGATCAAACTGCGCTTGCCCTGGAATGGTAATTACGTCCTTTACGGGTAAAGGAAAACCCGCCGGAACTCTAGATGAAACCTCTAGGCCAGCTGTTAACGCCGCCCGTTGCTCATGTAAGATTTCCTCTCTACCATTAGTCTCTTCTGTCGTAGTGAACAAGTGCCAGGGAACCCGCCGAAAATCACATGCAATTCCAAACTCCTTCACCCGCTGCTCAATGAAGTCTATTGCGGCCACACGGGATGCAACAACCTCTTTAAGCAGCTCTTCGCCATGTTTTTTTTCGAGTTCAGCAAGCCTGGAATCAACCGGGGCATAGAGGTTTCCTGTAGAGTAACCGGTAGTCCCTCTGCCAATTTCGGATGCTTCCAGCACCACCACATCAAACCCAGCCCGATTGAGGGCATATGCTGTGCTAATGCCGGTAATTCCGCCACCTACAATCGCGACGTCCGTTTCAATGTCTTGGGAAAACGCATTAAATACCGGCTTCTGGGCCTCTTTTCCCCACACACTAGCTAGCTTGTTTTTATCTACTTTCATGGGCACTTATTTGTCTTTAGTCAATACAACTTACTCCGGTTATAGCGGTGGATCGCCCCGATTACAGAGAGATTCTTATTACCAACACCATCCCGCATAATCTCGAATTTGTGTTACTAGGTCTTATATGGTATTATGCGCAGTAGTACGAGGAGTAGCCTCCGTAAAAAGT
>WGNT01000116.1 GCA_016124425.1 Cytophagales bacterium | reverse complement strand
TCCCAAGATCCATAAGTGGATCTCCCAAAGTTGCCATCTCCCAATCTAATATGGCCCGAATCTCCGGCGTCTCCGAGTCAGACAACACCATGTTGTCGTACTTAAAATCATTGTGGATAAAGCCCGTCCGGTAGGTGTACGGCTGATTTTCGAAAAGCCAATCGCCTACAACTTCCATATCAGGAATATCATCCGTCCTGGCGTTTTGATACCTATTTGCCCATCCGTTTACCTGCCTGTGTACATACCCATCCGGATTTCCAAGGTGAATAAGCCCCGAATCCATCAATTCCAACTGATGTAACTCCACTAAGTGATCGATTGCCTGCTGGGACAGCGCCCGAAAAAACGGCGGACCGAGGGTTCTCCCCGTAGGCAAAGCATCCCGTAAGATTAATCCGTCCACTTTTTCCATTAAGAAAAAAACTACTCCGATGATCGATTCGTCCGTGCAGCAATGAATTGGATCGGGAATTTTAGCATATCCGGCCTTTTTCAACGCGGTCAAAATCCGGAATTCACGGCCCATATCATGGGCCTTGCTGATCTTTAGCCCATATGGTGGCCTACGCAATACAAGTTCCCGTTCCCCCGCCCTGACCAAATAAGTAAGGTTAGAGTATCCTCCATCGAACTTGGTCAACTGAATTTCATCTTGGCCTACGCCGAAAAAGTTACCTAAATAGGTGATAAGTGGATCGTTAGGATGCATACGTTCGTAAGATTTTTCTCGCCAGTACCGACTTGTGTACCTCGTCCGGTCCGTCGTAGATTCTTGCACCCCGCTCATGCCTATACCAAAAGGAGAGCAGGGTGTCATCTGAGATACCCAGTGCGCCATGCACCTGAACGGCTCGGTCGATGATCTTCATCAGTACGTCCGAGACAAAAAACTTGATGGTTGAGATATCAGCTTTTGCGGCTTTCGCCCCATCGTCTTGAATTATCCGGGCGGTATCAAGGACCATGAGTCTACTTGCCCTTATCTCGGCAGCACTTTCCGCGATCCAATTTTCAATCGTTTGCTGTGTCGCCAAGGCTTTTCCTGGGCTAAGTTCACGGGCCAATGCCCGTTGGCACATCATTTCCAAGGCACGCTCACAGATTCCCAGCCATCGCATACAATGGTGAATTCTTCCAGGTCCTAAGCGCTCTTGTGCGAGGGCAAACCCCTCCCCTGCACTGCCTATCAAATTGGTCTCCGGAACCTTGCAATCTTTGAAAACTACTTCGCCATGCGATAGATAATCCTCTCCGACGTCACCCATAATCGGGATATTGCGCAGCAGCTTGCATCCTGGAGTATCCATAGGAACCAATAACATGCTGGCACGTTGGTAGGGGTTGGGATTATCCGGATCTGTGACTGCCATGACAATGACGAAGGACGCTCCATCAGCGCCTGTGGTGAACCATTTGTGCCCATTAATCACGAAGTGGTCTCCTTGACGTATAGCGCTGGTGGAGAGGTAGACGGGATTACTTCCGGCATGGGCCGGTTCGGTCATGGCAAAACAACTGCGGATGTCACCACGTTGAAGCGGGATAAGGTAATCGGTTTTCAGCTGATCCGACGCATACTGACTCATCAACTCCATATTGCCAATGTCCGGCGCTTGGCAATTAAAGACATAATGCCCAATCGGACTTCTGCCCAACACCTCCGAAACATGGGCAAACTCAACTAAGGTCAGGCCTAAACCACCCGCTGACACCGGAAGATGAGGTGCAAAAAGCCCGTAATCCCGGGCTTTTTTACGGAGCTCCTTAAGTTCAGGCAAAAACCTTTTGAAAGAACCGTATACTACTTCTTTCTCCAAACCATAGACATGATCTGTCAAAAAGCCCCGGTATCTGTCCACCAATGTATATACCTTTTCTGAAATCATCATATGTGCAAGTCGGTCATCCCATTACGCTGTGAAGCCACCGTCTGCGGTCAAAATAGTCCCAGTAGTATAGCTGGATGCATTTGATGCTAAATATAAACCTGCCGCGCCTACTTCTTCGGGTGTTCCGAGCCGCTTTATAGGCATAGATTTCATCATTTTTTCGCGAAGAGAATCGTTATCCCATATGGCTTGGGAAAATTTTGTCTTTATTAACCCGGGGCAGATCGCATTCACACGTATGGTATGGGCACCCCATTCTTTGGCAAAAACCTTCGTCAGAGAAATCAGCGCAGCTTTGCTTACGCTGTAGATACCTAGCCCTTCTTCTGGGGAAATTCCCCCGACAGAACTAATATTAATTACCGACGCATTTGATGATTCACGCAAATAGGGGAAACATAATTTCATCAACTGAAAAGCAGCTTTGACGTTTACGTTCATTATCTTTTCATAAGCTTCGAGAGAGGTGTCATGTATCGGCCCAAAAGAGGGATTTGTAGCAGCATTGTTAACCAAAATATCCAATTGTCCATACTTGGCGATCGTCTGGCTAACTAGCGATTCCAGTTCATCCATATTTCCAACATTACATGCTATTGCAAACACTTCATACCCCTTTTGCCTAAGTCGCCCGGCAACCTCGTCCAAGGCTTCCTGTTTCCTACTACTGACAACAACCTTTGCGCCTGCGGCAGCAAAAATTTCCGCCATCGCAAATCCGATACCTTTGCTCGCACCGGTAATAAGGGCTACCTTATTAGATAAAGAGAATAGATCTGATAAATTCATAGGAACAATCCGTAATTTTAAGTGATCCTACAAAGTAGGAAATAAGTACTAGATTGGCTAAAACAATCGTAGATAATTAGTTCATTTCTACTAAATAAGGAAATAATTCAGTAAGCTATGAAACTAATCCTGTTAAATACAAGTCATTACCATAAGGTAATTGATTCAATAAGATTAATTTAGTATATCATTTAGTCCCTGTGTGACTCGGGTTCACAGGAAAGCCTTCAACGCCATTCATTTCCTTCCATATTCGACCTACCAGCACAGAGGCTGCTATCGCTAAGACCGACAGGAAAACGGCATAGCCGTAGCATCCATAAATCCAATAGCCGGTCGCAAAAAGTGCACTATATACAGCCATACAGGCAAAAACCATCCCCAAGATACCTTTCGGAATCTCCGAGTGCAGGTCTTTTGTAGGAATGGGCCGTCCGGCCGCTTCGGCATAGGCGATTACTTTTTTCCATCCGATGTGGCCAGGTCTTACCCGGCGGTAAAACGCTTCCAATGTTTCCCAATCGGACGGGGGCGTAAGCAGGGATACAAAAAGCCAGGACAATGTAGTGATTCCAACTCCCAGTAGCAGCTGTTCATAAGCCTTGAACGGGCGAACTAGAACTGCGGCATCCGCGAAAGAATAGCCGGAAGTAGTTAGCGCTTGAATCTGAGCATTATCGTAATTATCCCAGGCCAAAAACACCAAGGCCACAAGGAAAGAAACGACCATTGCGGTCAACTCACTGTAAGGATTGATCCGATACCAAAACCATCGCAAAATGAACAGGAGCCCCGTTCCTGCGCCAATTTGGAGCAGGATATTAAACGCTGCTAGTGCATTCTGTAGAAAAAGCGCCAGTACACTTGCAAGAACCATGATGACCACCGTGGATACCCTTCCGACGAATACCAGTTCCCGTTCTGTTGCTTCTGGCTTAAGAAACCGCCGGTAAAAATCATTGACAAGGTAGGAAGAGCCTAAATTGAGGCAAGAGGACATGGTAGACATGTAGGCGGATAAGAGGGAAGCGAATACCAGTCCCAGCAATCCGGCCGGAAGCAAGGTCAGCATAGCGGGATAAGCTAGATCGTGTCCGATAATGTTTTTATCCACCAGCGGAAAGGCTGCCTGAATGGATTCCAGATCAGGATACACGACGATAGAACAGAGGGAAACAATTATCCATGGCCAAGGGCGCAAGGCATAATGGGCCACGTTGAAAAGCAGGGTAGCGCCCATGGCATGGTTCTCGTTTTTGGCAGCCAGCATCCGCTGCACCACGTACCCACCGCCGCCGGGTTCTGCCCCGGAGTACCAGACGCTCCACCACTGAACAGTAATGGGAATGATGAAAACAACCACCGCCACCTCCCAGTTGTTAAAATCAGGAAAGAGGGATAGTTTATGCGCTACGTCAGGATGTGCGAGCAGGTTGGAAAGCCCGTTGATGTCCGGGTGATCCAGGCTGTAAATTGCTGCGAGTATGGATCCGGTCATGGCTGCAATAAAAAGGATGAAATCCGTAATGATTACCCCAAGAAACCCCCCCATAGAACTAAATACCACCGTAACGCCTCCTGCGATCAGAATCACTTGTACTGGAGAAAGCCCCAACATCACCCCTCCCACTTTGATCGCCGCCAAGGTGACAGCCGCCATGATGGCCACGTTGAACAATACACCGAGGTAAATCGCCCGAAAACCGCGGAGAAAGGCCGCAATCTTGCCCGAATAGCGGATTTCATAAAACTCAACATCCGTCACGATTTCTGACCTCCTCCAAAGCTTGGCATATACGAACACCGTCAGCATACCCGTCAACAAAAATGCCCACCATACCCAGTTTCCGGAAACACCATTTTGACGGACGATGTCCGATACCAGCGTAGGTGTGTCAACGGAAAAAGTCGTCGCAACCATAGACACTCCCAGTAGGTACCAGGGCATGTTTCTCCCCGAAAGAAAATATGACAACGCACTTTTTCCTGCTTGCTTTGAAGCCCAAAAGCCAACGCCGAGCGAAATTGCAAAAAAGAGAAAGATGATTGCCCAATCAATAGCAGCTAGTTGCATGACATTTTTTTGGTGAAAAGATAAGCCCAAGGAGCTATGTTCACAACATTCACGGCAAAAGTTTTTTAGCTAAATTTTGAAATTCCGAAAAGTCAGCAAATTTTATTCCGGAATACCTCATTCCCGTTGGATATTAGGCAGTGAAAAGATATATTTGAAGCCTCTGATCAGCTGATTTATAAGGAAATGAACATCTACCAGCAATTTCTTACCGAAGACAAACTCAGTAGAGGGTTCATGCGGTACCTGGCGCTCTTTAGCCTAGTTACCATTCCGCTGTACACCTATCTGTTTGCGACGAAGGAGTCCCCGCTCTATTATACCATGAGCATGATCGGAAACACACAGGAATACCGCTGGGCTTTCATCATATGGGGTTCCGTAACGGCGGTTTTAATAAGTTTTTATGTTTACAGGCTATATGTACTAAAAGCGTTTCGTAACCGCAAAGCAAACAAACTGCTAATAGCATCCCTTGTATTTCTGGTAGCTACGGTGGTGATTCCGGCAGTAGAAGCCATGCCTTTTCTAAAGCAGTTACACGCGGTAGTCGCCGTATTTTTTGCCTTAAGTCTGACGGCGTCGCTTTATCTCTTTATTCGGTACCTTGCGGCCATCAATGAAGACATCTCCGTTCGTTCTACCTGGATGTTACTGACCATACTCGGCATTTCCATAGGCTTGTATTTTTTATTGGGAAATACAGGCATCTTTGAGTTGTTCTTCTTTTTTTCGCTTTCTGTTTTTCTGTTTTTATTAAAAAAATGGCTTAGGCCGTATCAGCAGCGACTTTAAATAGGATTCAAGGTATCACTTATTCTTCCGTCAGCCATTCAATAGCGTTTAGCAGTAGCGTATTTACCTGCGGAATCTCAAAATCTTTAGGATGTCCCAAGGAGGTATAGAAGATGTTGGCTTCACCCACCTTTCTTGTCCACGCTACAGGTTCTTCTTCCTCTTGCTGGTACCGTCCCATTAGCAACGGCTGCGCATCTGACGCCAAGGGTTTGGTTTTATATAGGGAAGAAACTACTTCAAATGGCTTGTTTCCGATACCCATCAAAATAGGATGGACGGATTCGCTGGCTATCGGCACTGCCCAGGTATCCGGACCCTCCGGATGGTGATTGTGATAGTTTCCTCCTAATATTTCAGCGTCAAACTCCTTCCATGTCTCAAACGCGTGACTACTTGTGCGCATCGCAAGCACTGGTTTTCCCGCATCAAGGTGCTGCTTTATATAGGCCAGTTGATAATCCGGAATATGCCTTCTACGTACGTAGATCCACAAAAGGTCAGCATCTTGGATTTGGCGTATGGCATCCACAGTATCCCCTTGGGATTGTTCAATGATGTTAAACGCAAAGCGTCCGCCCTTGGTCAGGTGCTCTGCAGCAAAACGGGGTAATGTCTCTTTTGCATTGTATTCATTTTCGGCGATGAGCATCGCGATATGCACGCGTTCGTCTTCGGCAAACCGGAAAGCCGGCTTTCCGGTGATGTCCGAACTCAACACCGTGGGGGCCCAAAACCTCTCAATGTGTTCGGTTACCAGTTCTGTTCCTCGGAAATGCGTAACATAGGGTTCGCTTGCCGGATTGTACATGGCATCGGTCATGTCCCGCATCAGCACGACATTTTTCTTTAGATTTGCCAGCTGCCTAATTGCGAAGGGACGGCCCAAAACACACATATTGATATGGACACCCATCACAATGATATTTTCTATTCCCTTTTCGATAATCAGGTTATAGACTTCTTGACCGCGGTCTGTAATATAGTCCGCGTCGTCAATTTCCAAAACTGAAATTTGACTGGACCATGCTGTACGTTCCTTGCAGGGTTCCCCATCGGCACAGGGTTTGTCACAGCCTCCATCTGTATCGTCAATGGGCAGCGCATCCTCCATCTCTGGATCTAGGTAGCACCAGTTTTCGATCTCAAAGCCCTCCGGGGCGCGGTGAAACGCTACTGATTGGGCTTTTTTGCGCTGTGGGTAATCGGAGTAGGTGTCCATGGTGCCACTAGGAGCGTGAATAATCGTAACACCGCGCTTCCTTGCCTCCCTTACAACTTCATTCATATGCGGTGCCAACTCAATAACCCGTTGGGTAGCACTTTCGCACCAGTGTTCGTTCCACATGTCCGTAATGATGATTGCCGTTTGCCCCGCGTCCCAAAGCTGTGTTTCCTGCTTTACCTGCCAAATATCATCGGCAGATTTCACCTGACTCCTCAAAATCATTTCCAATGGAGGCGGTGCAGTTTGATTTGAAAGAGAGGAAGCCTCCGGTTTGGAGGCGTTGTTACACGCGAAGGATAACATCGCAAAAAAAAGCCATGTTAGCGCATACCTGCAAGCATATATGGAATAGTTCATGAACATCGAAAGATTTATGTTGAAATATATTCATTTCTAAAATGAAATACAATTTGAAGGCAAATTAGTTGCCTCTGCGCATCATTCTCTATTTTAAGACCTTAGGCTATGGTAGCCAAAAAAAGTATATCCGTATTCCGCTACGGCACTTTCATTGCTCCTAACCTACGCTAGTGCGCACTGCTACCCGTTTACCATTTCATTAAATGGGATCTACCGTGCGGTACCTGTGAAGGGCGGATTCGGCACCGGCCTTTCCCTCCCCAAGAATGCCATGCTCCAATCCTACAAAACCCCGGTATCCCTTATCATGAATGTGCTGCAGCACGTTTTGATAGTTGATTTCGCCCGTTCCGGGTTCCCTTCGTCCCGGAGTATCGCCAATCTGGAAATAGGCGATTTCATCCCAAGCGTAATCCAAGGTGGGCAATAGGTTGCCTTCCTGAATCTGAACATGATAGGCGTCAAATAAGATTTTTACGCTAGGACTTCCAACGGCTTTTGCCAAGGCATAGGCCTGAGGAATGGTATGAAGGAACATTCCCGGATGATTGATTCGATGGTTCATGGCTTCCATTACCATCACCAACCCATGTGGCTCATATATCTCTGCAATTCGCTTTAGCAGTTCAATGGCATTAGCCATCTGGAAATCATAGGGTAATTTGGCATCCATATGCCCCAACACATTATGGACAAAGCAGGTATTCATCCGCTTCGCGATGTCGATCGAGGCGCGGACATCCTGCAATACATTGTCTCTAGCCGCCTCGTCCCGTCCCGCAAACGTAACCTCAGTAAATGTCAAGGTGCCAACAAATTGACCGAATTCCATTCCCCTTTTTGCCAAAGCGGCGCTAATCTGTTCCTGTTCATAAACCGGCCGGTTTTTAAGCATGGTATTTTCCCATGCCCGAAACCCATAATCATATCCCCACGCTAGTTGTTCAAGGGGATCAGAACTTGAAAGTGCCGAAAAAATGCCGAAATCAGGTGAGAATTTCATTCGAAAAGGCAAATTTCCCTGCGTCAGCTGAGCCGTATTCCCCACCATAGTTTGGGAGGAACCTACCATCAATGCAGCGCTTGCAGCCAAGCTTCTTTCGATAAACCTTCTTCTTTTCATATCCTATCGGTATGGATGCTTGGATACCACGCTAGCGTAGAAACTGCTGGTCTGTATCCGGATTTTGATCTTGTCCGAGCAAAAAGGCCATCAGATCGGCCATTTCCTCAGAAGTTAATAGTTGGTCGAGCCCTTGGGGCATCATGGATACATCCAGAATTTCCTTAGACTGTATATCGGCCTGCGCAATACGGATGACCTGCTGAGGCGAAACAGACAGGATGAGGTATTCGGGGTTTGCTTCTTTTATTATTCCAGTAAAAGCACCCGCTTGGGTTTTGATCAAATAGGTCTCATATTCCCGCACAAACGAAGCACTCGGATAAACGATTGCTTCAAGTATATCGTGGGTAGAACGGTCGCGCTGAATTGAAGTCAGGTCCGGTCCCATTGTTCCTCCCTCTCGCCCAACGGTATGGCATGACGCACAGGCTGCTTTCCCAAAATAAAGGCTCCGACCTCTGTCTAAGTTGCCCTCGCCCACCAACGCTTCCAATGATTCGATTTTTTCCAGACGGGAGGCATTAACTTCATTGAACCGACGCATAATCCGATGAAAGTCCGCATCCAAGGCAGAACCATATCCCGAAAATATCCGCTCCAAACCGGCTTTGTTATAGCTGTCAAGCGTCTGAGAGGTTAAAAGCTTCTGCGCAATGGCCCTTCCTGCCCTTTCAGGTCGTTCACCAGCAAATAGGGGTAGCATACGAGGCAAAATGAAATCGTCAGCCTCCTCTAGATACCTGTCGGCAATAAACAGCAGCTGCTCATCGCTTATTTTTCCATTATCCAAGACATAAGCAGCCTGTTGGCGAACCGCCGCTTCGTGTTTTCCGCTGAGCCGGTCAACCAAAAAAGCAAGCTGCCAATCAGGGAGCTCTTCTAAACGCGAATTCAAAGCAAGCATAGCGGCCATTCGGTTAAGATCCTGCTGAGTAGAATCATTTGCATAGCCAGTCAACAAGGGATCAAGGATCGAAATCTGCCTGGCCTGAATGATTTTTAAGACCTTGGAATGAAGTGACGATGTTTCCGACTGGAGGATGCGAGCCAATTGACGCATCCATTGTTCCGGAAATTTATCCAATGAAGCTTGATTGATAACGGATAGCAAAAAATCAGAAAGTGCCTCATTTTCTATTGACAATAGGTTCCCTACCACTTGTTGGGCTTCTGATGCAGCAATAAAGGCTATCAGTAATTGGCCCAGAGATGTTTTACGCTCTTCGGTAAGCTGTTCTGTACGGAGTTGCTCCGCTACAAACTCGGCAAATACAGGTGCCCATTCCGGATGCCTTGATGCGATCCAATGAATTGTTTCCATAGGTACTGTCTCCCGCTCTTTAAAAAAAGGAAGCAGTTGATTAGCCGCTAGACGGTAAGCTGGCATCTGATCCAAGGCAATGAGTGCCACCTTGGCAGCTGTAGAAGTGGTATCGTCTAACGTGGCCACTAGCTTTTCCGGCGCATTAATCTGGATCAACGCATGTATGATGGCGTGCTCAAGCATCCTATCTTGTACGGAAACGGCGGCCTGTACCAGCGAAGGAACCGCTTCAGGCTGGCGTAAATGACCCAATGCGGACGCGGCTTGACGTCTTACCGCCAAGGAGGAGTCCTGCATTACCACCTGCGCCAGTAATTTCGAAAAGGACGCGTCACCCGATAAACCAATAGCATGTGCCGCCGCCACCTTAACCTGTTCCGAGTGGTCAACAAGAGCGGTACTAATTACCTTCATGGCTGCCGAGCCTCCAATTTTGTACAAGGCAAAAAGCGCGTGTAACGTTTTAGCTTCTATCGCATCCGTATCCTCCAATACCGCCGTTAAGTAGGGAATGGCGGGACTGCCGCGGTCTACTAATGCCTGTTCTGCCCTATCCCGGACAAACGGCCGGGGATCTTGTAGGAAATTGGCCAGATTTTCGATTGATTCTATGTCCCAGGCAATACCGTTTCCGTACGGATCGGCGACCGAGGGGGCTCCTTTCTTTCGGATGCGGTAGATGCCGCCCTTTAGTTCCGGCTTGGACACCTGAGAAAGCGGGCATCCTTTGATAAACCATCCGCCTGTCTCCACGACTAGCAGACTCCCATCTGCATCCTCAAGTACGTCTGTCGGATGGTAGTCCTCCCCTTCCATTTTAAAGAAAACCTCATCCTCTGTGCGGAAAGAGGCACCATCGCGAATGAGTCTATGCCTGACTACTTGATGGGTATTGAACTGCGCACTAAATAGGTTGTCCACGTAATCTTCCCCAAAGGAGGAATGCCTAAAGCGCCCAATCCCAGCAGGAGATACGCGGGAGTATTTTGCGATAACAGGAAGATAGTCACCAGTTCTTGGAAGTCCGTCCCTGTCCACGTTTTTGTTGGGCTTCGGATATACCCCGCCCTCCGTCCAGTAGATCAAAGCATCCCGCTGACCCGCTTGCGGATTGGTAAAATAGGTCATGGTGCCAATGGGTTCTCCCGAGGGGGTAAAGGCCACCTCTACAGGATTATTCATTCCTCCTGCACCGACCCAACCTAACCCGGATCCATCCGGCCGCACACGCCATAGCCTTGAGGTCTCTCCTTTGAGGTGTACCCCTTCCTGACTCACCACATCAAACCCCATGATGGCATTGGTCATGTACAACCATCCGTCCGGCCCCATGAAAGGGCCTACTAGGCTATTGGCATTTACATTAAGGGTCCAACCACTCAGAATCACTTCCCGCTGATCGGCTATGCCATCACCGGTTGTGTCCGTAAACTTGAGTAGATCCGGCGCTGAGGAAGCATAAAGGCTTCCCTTATAAAACACGCCCCCTTGGGGAAACCCTACCTTATCTGCAAAGACGGTGGATTTGTCAAAAACCCCGTCACTATCTGTGTCTTCTAGTAATTTAATCCGAAACTGGGGGTCGCGGATAGCCTCATCAGATTCCTCATAGACATTGCCGGTTGATTCAAAAACGAAAAGCCGCCCCGTCTCATCAAAGGTTGCGAACATGGGGAAATCCAATAGTGCTTCATCTGCAACTTTTTCAACGAAAAAGCCTTCCGGTACAAAAATCCCCGGATACGAAGCAATAGGTGGTTTACACCCCAAAAGGATCAGAAAAAGAAGGAAAATTCCCCTGTTGCGGTTGACAAGGAAGAAACGTGTAAGGTAGAACCTGAGGTAGGAAGACGGACGCAGGTACTTATTTGACATAGATTAAAGATAGGGAGAAAAATCGACCTGATAAAAAATTTCTACAGAACATTTGGGCCTTGTTGAACAAAGTTTTACTTTGGCTAACGGAGAAGGAAATTATGGGTCAGCGCCACGTAAATTCTCCCAAAAACCCGCAAAGAGATAACCTTTTACAAGTAAAAGCCGACGGCAGCCATTTTTACTCCCCATCGCAGGATAAAAGCAGTTCTTAAACACCCAATTCATGAAATCGAGCACGAGGAAAACCTCACACAGTCGGATGATTATAAATGCGACCTGCCTGCCGGACAGGCTGGGATTCCATAGCCTGTCCCGACGAGTCGGGATGGCCACTAAAAGACAATTATAAACACATGAAAAAAGAAGTCGTATTATTGATTTTCAGCAGTCTAATCCTATTCTCCTTACAAGCGCAACAACATGAGCTACAATCCCACTTAGATTCGCTTTTAAACGACTTCAACGGCGATGCCGGGCTCTTTGCGTGGAACCTAAACACTGGGGAACAGGTGGAGATAAATGCCGATACGATTTTCCCTACAGCAAGTATCGTAAAGGTCCCCATTCTCGTAGGCGTCTTTGACAAAATAGCCGCTGCCGAACTCGATTACCATCAGCCTTTGATGTATCGGGATTCCATCAAATATGGTGGGTCCGGTTTAATGCAGTTTTTTAAGGACAGTACAGAGACGGAATTAAGCACCCTATTGTCGTTAATGATTACCTACAGTGACAATACCACATCACTATGGTGCCAAGCACTAGCAGGTGGTGGAAAACGGATAAATGAGCTTATGGCGGATCTTGGCCTGCAGCACACCCGTGTCAATTCAAGAACTCCAGGGAGGGAACCGATGCGCGAAATTTATGGATGGGGACAAACTACCCCGCGGGAAATGGCAACGCTACTGGTGAAGATCCGGAGAGGCGAAGTGGTCAGTGCCGCTGCCTCAGAGAGGATGTATCGCCTGATGACGAACATTTACTATGATGAAAATGCCTTGTCCGCCATTCCACCGCATATTCAGACTGCATCAAAACAAGGAATGGTGAATGCGTCGCGGTCAGAACTCGTCATGGTGAATGCCCCTAGCGGGGACTATGTATTTTATATTGCAACAAAAAATAATGAGGACATCCGTTGGGTGCCTGACAATGAAGCATACGAATTACAGCGAAAGGTATCGGCGTTAATTTGGGAATATTGGCAATAGTACCGCCACCTGCACACACGAAAAAAGACCAGTCAATTTTGGTATTGAGAACTCTCTCTTTTGAAAAGGATACCTCAAGCCTAACTAAAAAAGTCCACAACGGTGAGGTTTCGCTTCGCTCACCAACTGAAACAACTAGCGAGGGAGCACTTGTCTCTTATTCCAGCTATTGGACGGTGCGGCAAGATTGGAGTTACCGGACAAAAGCCGAATTGCTTCGTCAATTATCGAGTCTCTTCCCGCGATCTCATCACTTCGCAGAAGCTTGATCCGAAATGTTGGCGAAACGCCATTTTCCAGCTGCTTTCCTTCTAAGTCGATGGTCTGTGTCGCCGAAAAACGGTATAGCCATCCGTTGGAAAGTTCCCCATAAGCTGGGGTTCCTCCCCCGCCCCCGGTTCGTTCGCCAAGGAGGGTGGCATTTGGCAGCACCCGCATCATCTGAGCAAAGAATGTACTTGCACTGTATGATTTTCGGTTGGTAAGTACAACGACCTGACCTAGGTAAGGATCCTTTTTTCTGGATCTTAGGGTCATTGGTGTCCAAGTGCCAAAATCCGTCGGCCCGGGCCCGTTTTTCACGCGTTGAAACGCGAATATGGTCTCCCTCTGTACAAAACAAGATGCGATCTTCAGTGCATTTTTCAGATTTCCCCCGCTGTTGTTGCGGATATCAAGTACAATTCCCTTCAGGCCCATTGCGCGTTCTACTATTATATCCAAATTCGCTTCCGTCAGGTCTCTTGCAAAGGACCGGTAATTAATGTAGAGCACGCTATCGATTACCTGATGGCGTAAGGGTCCACTCACCCAATGATCCCGCCTCAAGTAATTGGTATGAATATTCTTTTCATTGTAATCACCCGGGTGATCCTGATACCATTCCCAAGGCTTACTTTTACCGTAACTACCTTGTAAATGAACGTGACCGTCCTTTAATTCATAAAGCATGTCACCAAGCAAGGCAAATAACTCCTGATCCTCCAACGTATCGTTAACCTTAGGCAGGTACTTATCCCGAACTGCCATCCAATCGACTCCTTTCTGCTCAAAAAAGGCATATCGCTGATGGATGTCCTCCCATAATTGATCAAAAATCATGGTAGGGCGGACGGATGGATCGGGGGGTAATAGCCAGCTTTCACAAGAAACAGTACCCAAACAAAAGCCGATCAGGGTTGCCCGAAGGATGTTTTCCGACAGTTTCATAGCGGCACAGAAATCGTTAGCGCAAAGGAATTTCTGACTCGTGTTACTTCCTGAACAAAGGAGACCTGTTGAAAATCAAATTGATGTTGCACGGCCATGGAGGTGCCCGAACTATATTCGAAACGCAGTTCTGACAAATAGCCCAAGCTCCAATCCTTCCCTACCAGAAAAACATTTGATAAATAGTCCGGAATAGCACCATCAGAACCCGTCAAACCGAACAATCTTGGTACTGTCGAAATGTAGTCAGATCCGAATATAAATCCCAACCCCTGCATGTGCGCAGTCGTTTTCCAATGGATTTTCCCTTTTTCCCATAAAAAGGGATATAGATACATTATTGAGGGACCTATAGATGTGACATAGTCCGTCCGGTTATTAAAATTTGAAAAACTATGATGCAAGCGGCTGTTTATTTCATTCTGCATGCTCAATCCAAGCATGAATTTCTGGTTGGAATCACACAGTACATGTCGAAAAAGGTGAGACATAAGGTTTACCGTCCAAGTATCCATAAGGTTGTCTCCTGAACTCTTGACTACTCCCTTCGCAATCCCCAGCGAAAGTGCGGTTGCAATCGTGCCTACCTGCGTATCATAGCCACCCATAAGGACTGATCGTTGGCCTGAATAGGTCAGCGGAGAAAATGCCAAATCCCTACCTGCGAACTGCTGTATCCCTACCCCAATGCCGATCTGATTATACTGTTGGGCATGAGCTTGAGACATCATATGGAAAATAAACGGCCACATAATCATGGAATAGTAGAGAATAAGGATAAAATACCTCATGATATGCCTCAGGTAAAGTTCATGAATAAATTAGCTGCCTTCTTTAAAAAGAAATTATCCATAAATATCACCATTTAAAAGTTATAAAATATCATTAATGAAAATTAAATGAAAAAAAAT
>WGNT01000113.1 GCA_016124425.1 Cytophagales bacterium | reverse complement strand
CCCAGGTACGGAATATGCGCCGCAAATGTATCATTCTGTCGCCTATGAACCGCTCACGCAGATAAAGGATGAGCAACAGGGTTCTTGGCTTTCAAATAGAGAGGATGGCAAAGGGGAGTTTTTCAACAGCAACATCAATAACGCCTATGGAATGAATATGCGTGAACCTGTTGCGAACACTGTCCCTAGAACAACAAACGGCATGCTTCCATACAGGCTTCGCATTGCAGACCTGGAAGGTGCTGCCTTGGTTGAGAATCCGATAGAACTAACAGATGAAGTGCTCGAGCAAGGCGGTCAACTCTACATCCAATATTGTTCCGCGTGCCATGGTGCAGGAGGGGAAGGCGACGGAAAGGTTGGTCAGGTAATTGGAGGCGTAGCTAACCTAAAAGGAGGGGCTTATGTTGGCCTTCCTGATGGCCATATCTTCCACGTCATAACCCACGGAAAGGGAAGAATGGGGGCCCATGGATCGCAAATTTCGATTGAAAGAAGGTGGAAAATCGTTCATTATGTTAAACAAGAAATCCAGAAATAAGAGATGGCACAGGCAACGAATTATAATGTAGAGCAGAAGTTTGACTTTACAGCTGGAATCAAGAAGACCATAATCACAGTTGGTGCCGCTGGAGCCATTTTACTTGTTCTTGGTATTCTTATGGGAATGTTTGGCGGGCATGGACATGAAGGAGAAGCTGGAGAACATGCATTTCACTGGTCGAAACGATTATACGCTAATCTCTGGATAAACAATGTCTATTTTACCGGGATTGCAATTATAGGTGTTTTCTTCTTTGCGATTCAGTATGCCGCTCAGGCAGGTTGGTCAGCGGCGTTAGTTCGGATAATGATTTCTTTTGGACATTGGCTTCCTATCGCCGGGTTATTGATGTTGGGCACCTTTTTAATTGCCAATCATGACCTATTTCACTGGACACACAGTTACATTTACGAATTGGGTACGGAATCATATGATAAAATCATAGATGGTAAAGGGTCTTTCTTTTTCTGGCCCTTAGAAAAAGGCACATTCCCGATTTTCTTTATCGTACGAATGGTTTTGTTTTTCGGTTTCTGGGTATTTTTCTTTCATAAGCTGAAAAACCTATCTCTTCAGGAGGACCTAAACGGTGGTAACAGTTACTGGTATGGCATGAGGAAATGGTCAGCAATATTCCTGGTATTCTTCGCAGTATCCTCTTCTATTAGTGCTTGGGATTGGGTGATGTCAATAGATACGCATTGGTTCTCTACGCTCTTCGGCTGGTATGTTTTTGCGTCATGGTTCGTTGCCGGACTTTCCGCAATTACGTTGATCACCCTGTTTCTTAAGGACAAGGGATACCTCGAAATGGTAAACCAAAACCACATCCATGATCTTGGTAAGTTTGTCTTTGCCTTTTCAATCTTCTGGACCTATATCTGGTTTTCCCAGTTTTTGTTGATTTATTATGCCAATATTCCTGAAGAGGCTGTCTATTTCTTAGAAAGACTATCAAGTGATGTGTATGGATCGTACATATTTGTAAATATCGGCTTAAACTTTGTCTTGCCGTTCTTTGTTTTAATGACACGTGATGCTAAAAGACACAGTGTATTCCTGAAGCTTGTGTGTGCATTTATATTGTTTGGACATTGGATAGATTTCTTTCTAATGATACAACCGGGCACCTTAGGGCACAACGGAGGGATTGGTTTAATGGAAATTGGGATGTTGCTTGTGTATGCTTCCGCCTTTATTATGGTGGTTTTTACAAACCTCGCAAAAAACAACCTTATCGCGAAGAACCATCCTATGTTGGAGGAAAGTCTTCATCATCACATTTAAATTTATCCGAAAAGTTAACTATTATGTACGGATTTCTAATTGCCATTGGCGTTGTTTTGCTACTGTCCGTGATCTGGATGGTGTATAGGATTCAAACGCTCATTTCTGTAGCTAAAGGTTCTGATAAAAAGATTCAGACGACATCAAATAAGGTGAATGCGATCTTGTTTGTTGTTTTTCTTGTCGGCACATTTGCCCTCATGACATGGTATTCTATTAAAGAATTTAATAATTACCAATTGCCCGTAGCTTCTGAACATGGTGTTTTGACCGATAGGTTATTTTGGATTACCATGGCTGTGACGGGATTTATTTTCATCCTTACCCACATCCTCTTATTTTGGTTTCCTTATAAGTACCAATATCGGACAGATCGAAAGGCTGTCTATTATCCTGATAATAACAAATTGGAAGTGATATGGACCTTGGTTCCCGCTGTCGTTCTGGCCCTATTGGTTATATCCGGATGGAGGGCATGGACAGATATCACCGACCCTGCCCCAGATGGTGCCCATGAGGTAGAACTGTTGGGGTATCAGTTTGCTTGGGAAATAAGGTACCCTGGAAAAGACAATATTCTAGGCGATTTCGATTATCGACTGATTAATGCCTCGAACTCTAGAGGGGTTGATTTTAGTGATCAGAATTCCCGCGATGATTTTCCCTCCCAGACGGTCGTCATTCCTAAAGGAGAACCTGTCTTATTTAAAATCCGGGCTCGTGATGTGCTACATTCTGTATTTGCGCCTCACATGAGGTTGAAGATGGATGCTGTGCCTGGCATGCCCACCCGTTTTTGGTTTATTCCTACTAAGACGACCGCAGAAATGCGTGCTGAACTGGGTGATGAGGAGTTCGAGTACGAAATTGCATGTACTGAAGTTTGTGGTAGTGGTCATTTTTCGATGCGAAGGGTGATTACTGTCGTAGAGCCTGATGAGTATCGAAAGTGGTTCAGTGAACAGAAGACATTTGTGGACTCCAACCCAAGTTTGGTGATGGATCTCCCGGTAAATGAGAAAGAATTGGCAGAGTCTGCAAACCAATAAAGAAATTAAAATTAAATCAATTCAATTATGTCGGTAGCTAACGTTTCAGCACATGATGTTTCAGCGCATGATGACCATCATGACCATGAGCACAAAGATAGCTTTATAACAAAGTATATTTTCACTCAGGACCATAAGATGATCGGTAAACAGTTTTTGGTTACCGGTATATTTTGGGCACTCATAGGTGGCTTCTTATCCATTTTGTTCAGGTTGCAGCTCGGCTTTCCTGAAATGAATCTGGAATTCCTAAGGCCACTACTCGGAGGTTGGATTACGGAGACAGGTCAGCTTGACCCGAATTTCTATTTGGCGTTAGTGACGATGCATGGAACCATCATGGTTTTCTTTGTGCTTACCGCCGGATTAAGTGGGACTTTCTCCAACTTCCTAATCCCGCTTCAGATAGGTGCTAGGGATATGGCATCTGGGTTTATGAATATGTTATCCTACTGGTTCTTCTTTTTGTCTGGAGTTATTATGTTTATCTCCCTGTTCTTGGAGCGTGGGCCAGCAAGTGGTGGTTGGGTTGTATACCCACCCTTATCCGCGCTGGAGCAGGCGATGCCCGGATCAGGATTAGGAATGACGCTTTGGTTAGTTTCCATGACCTTCTTTATTGCTTCATCTCTTCTAGGAGGTATAAATTACATAACCACCGTTATTAACCTAAGGACTAAGGGGATGTCTTTTGCCAGACTACCTTTGACTATATGGGCCTTTTTCCTAACGGCCGTAATTGGATTGCTTTCATTTCCGGTATTGTTTTCTGCTGCGCTCTTGTTGGTATTTGACCGGAGCTTTGGTACTAGTTTCTATCTTTCCGATATCTATATTGGGGGGGAAGCCTTGCCGAACACCGGTGGTAGTGCCGTATTGTATCAGCATTTGTTCTGGTTTTTAGGTCACCCAGAGGTATACATAGTGCTCTTGCCGGCGCTGGGTATTACATCCGAAATTATCGCTACGAATTCAAGGAAACCTATTTTTGGGTATAAAGCGATGATAATTTCCATGCTAGGGATTACCATCCTTTCTTTCGTTGTTTGGGCACACCATATGTTCGTATCAGGGCTCAATCCATTCCTTGGTTCGATCTTTATGTTTTTGACATTGATTATTGCTGTTCCTTCTGCTGTGAAGGTATTTAATTACCTGACAACATTATGGAGAGGAAATCTTCGGTTTACTCCTGGAATGCTATTTTCCATCGGGTTGGTGTCTTTCTTCATATCGGGGGGACTTACCGGTATATTCCTTGGAAACTCGGCAATTGATATTCAGTTGCATGATACCTATTTCGTAGTTGCTCATTTCCATCTTGTCATGGGTTCAGCGTCGTTCTTTGGCTTGATGGCTGGAGTTTATCACTGGTTCCCAAAGATGTTTGGACGAATGATGGATGAAAAATTGGGATATATTCATTTCTGGTTGACGTTTGTAGGAGTTTATATGGTCTTTTTCCCTATGCACTACATTGGTATTGCCGGATTCCCTAGAAGGTACTATAGTTGGTCAACCTATTCCTTTACGGATATGTATACGGATTTGAACATGTTCGTGTCGGTAGCTGCTATCATCACATTTGCCGCTCAGTTTATCTTTTTGTTCAATTTCTTCTACAGCATGTACAGAGGTAGGATAGCGTCATTGAACCCATGGCAGTCAAACACGTTGGAATGGACAACTCCGCTTCATCCCCAGCACGGAAACTGGCCTGGAGAAATTCCTTCTGTGTATAGGTGGCCATACGACTATTCAAAGCCCGGCGCAAAAGAAGATTTTATTCCGCAGACAGTTCCGCTTTCCGCAACTCCAGAGTCTAATTTACCTCATGAAGAGAAGTTAGTTAAATTGGAAAAGGAAATTATCGCTGAGGAAGAGCAGGTTTTGGTAGCCAATGAATATAAAGGATCGTAAGAGACTGAATAGCTTCCGTAGAATTAGTTTAATTACTACAATTGCTATTTATTTTCTGATACTGGTCGGAGGAATTGTCAGAAGTACCGGATCTGGTATGGGCTGTCCTGATTGGCCGAAATGTTTTGGGAGCTGGATTCCACCAACGAGTGTGGATCAGCTCCCAAAAAATTATTTGGATATTTATTTGGAGCAGCGGATGGAGAAGAATCAACGCTTTGCTCAGCTCCTTGCTACAATCGGATTTGGTGATGTAGGACAGCAAATTCTTGAAGACGAGTCAGTCGCGATAGAAGAGCCATTCAACGCAACAAAGACTTGGATTGAGTACATCAATAGGTTGATCGGTGCGCTTATCGGTTTTTTGGTTTTGTTGACGGTTTATCGTGCCTTACGTTTATGGAACCTATATAGGTCGTTGGCTTATCTAAGTATTGGTGCGTTGGTGCTGGTTTTATTTCAAGGCTGGATAGGATCTATTGTTGTATCTACCAATTTACTTCAATGGATGATTACTCTTCATATGCTGCTCGCCTTGCTAATCGTCTGCCTCCTACTTTATATCTACCATAAGGCTTCTGTATTACTTGAGCCAAGGTTGGTTTACCTTGGAAATAAGCGTGCGTTAAAGTATGTGGTCCTCTGCTGCATGATATTGATGATTGTGCAAATTGTGTTAGGTACGCAAGTGAGGGAAGAAATTGACAGGCTGTCAAGGCAGTTCTCTGGTGCTTTCAGAGATTCTTGGATAGATGGTCTTGGCGTTACCTTTTTGGTGCATCGGTCTTATTCACTTGTTATTCTTGGTATGCACATCCTCTTGGGCTATTTGGTCTACAGAGAAAGAAGTAGCGCCGGTTTAGTTTCACCTCTTACCGTGTTCTTATTAGCGGTTATCGTTCTAGAAATCATTTCCGGCGCTGGAATGGCATATTTTGCCCTTCCTGCATTCTTGCAACCTCTTCACCTGTTGTTTGGAACCTTGATTGTTGGAATTCAGTTCCTAGTATGGCTTGAAATAGGTCAGCAAAAGAATTCATTAAAGGAAAAAAGCTTCTTAATTCTACAGAAATGAGTAGTGTAAATATCACTAGTAGTATATTTCCAATCACGTTGGGCGTTCGGCTGAAGGCATATTATGATTTGCTTAAATTTAGGCTTTCCGCATTAGTCACCTTTTCTGCTGTTTTTGGGTTCGTTTTGGGTCATACCTCCCCTACATTTTCCTGGGCAGGTCTTGCGGGTCTTGTCTTTGGCGGGTTCCTCATTAGTGGAGCTTCGGGTGCAGCAAATGAAATTTTAGAAAGGGACTTGGATAAATTGATGAAGCGGACACAAGGCCGGCCGCTTCCGATGAATATCATTTCGCTTTTTGAGGCCCAACTCTTTACCTTATTTGCAGCGCTAGTCGGAATAGGGATGTTGTGGTTCTTCACTAACCCGCTTACTACCTATCTTGGTATCCTAAGCATGATTTTGTATGTTTTCGTCTATACACCTCTAAAAAGGGTCGGTCCGATTGCAGTTTTGGTGGGGGCGATTCCAGGTGCTATGCCTCCATTATTGGGCTGGGTAGCGGCAACTGGGGCTATTACCTATGAAGCTATGATTATTTTCGGTATTCAGTTTATCTGGCAGTTTCCGCATTTTTGGGCGATAGCCTGGGTAAGCGACGAGGATTATAAGCGTGCTGGTTTTAAACTCTTGCCGCTAGGCGGAAAGCGTGACCTAAATACGGCAATTCAAATCATGATTTATACACTATTTTTGTTGCCATTGGGCTTGTTACCAACTTACTTCGGCTTAACGGGGATTAACTCGGGGATAGTTGCAACGATTTGCGGTGTGTTGTTTTTGGCGCAGACGTTTTCGTTAATGAAGGATTGCTCAAGAAAGTCTGCGTTAAGGATTATGTTTGGGTCATTCCTCTATTTACCTATAGTACAGATTGCCTATTTGCTAGATAAAGTTCAATAATGGAAGAGAAATTAGCCTATATCGAGGGAGCGGAACAGCCTCTTGCAATGCATCCTAAAAAGTTTGCGTTGTGGTTGTTTATTGTAAGTGTCGTGATGGTTTTCGCCTCGATGACCTCTGCATACATCGTACGGATGTCAGAGGGGAATTGGCTTGAATTTGAGTTACCGGATATCTTCTGGTATACCTCAGTGATCATAATATTGAGCAGCATATCGCTACACTGGGCGTATATCTCCGCAAAAAAGGATTCACTAGACCAGCTGCGTGTTGCCTTAGTTGTGACGGTTATCTTTGGAACCGCTTTTTTGGTAGGGCAGTGGTATAGTTGGGTGGCGCTTGTAGATAGAGACGTTTATTTTGTAGGTAATCCTGCCGGTTCGTTCTTGTACGTTTTTACAGGTTTGCATGCATTACATTTAATTAGTGGTGTGATTTTTCTAATTATTGTATTAATTTCGTCCTTAAGATATAAGATCCACTCTCAAAGCATGGCCCAAATGGAGATGTGTACCACGTACTGGCATTTTCTTGGAGGTCTTTGGTTGTATTTGTTTATGTTCTTACTGTTGAATCATTAATTATTATAAATATCAATTTATGTCATCGACTGCTATTGAAATCAATTCAAAACGGGGCGTCTGGGGAGGTGGAAACCAACCACTAAAAGCAAGCTATGGAAAGCTTATGATGTGGTTTTTCCTGTTGTCAGATATCTTTACTTTTGGAGCATTCTTAATTACCTATGGGGCAATAAGAATGAGCTACCCGGCTTATGAGGGTACTTCTGCGGAATTTGTCAGTTCTAATCAATATTGGCCAATTCCTGAAATGATTTTCGACGCCATTCCACTGGTTCACGGGGGGCATTTTCCACTTGTTTTTGTGGGTTTGATGACGTTCATTCTAATTTTGAGTTCTGTTACGATGGTGTTGGCAGTGGAAGCTGGGCATAGGAATGACAGGGGCGATGTGGTAAAATGGCTGCTTTGGACGCTTCTTGGTGGCATTACATTTTTGAGCTGTCAGGCTTGGGAATGGTCTCACTTTATACATGGCACTGACGAGGGAACCATGATTGAATATGTAAATTCATTGAATCGGGTTGTATCCGAAACGGTGTTTGGAGCAAACCTAGTTGTTAACGAATATGGGCCTGCAGCTTTTGCCCAGCTTTTCTTCGTGATTACCGGGTTTCACGGGTTTCACGTAACGATAGGTGTTGTGTTGCTTTTTCTGGCGTTTTATCAGGCAGCTGTTGGTATTTACGAGCAACGCGGTCATTACGAAATGGTAGAGAAAATTGGCCTTTACTGGCACTTTGTAGATTTAGTATGGGTATTTGTATTTACCTTCTTCTATTTGATTTAACATTAAACTTCAGAACTATGGCACATGATCATAAAAATGGGTTAGAAGTAATTCCAAGGGATCCAGCAAAAATTAAGAAGATTTGGATGACCGCATTGATATTATTTATCATTACAGCGGTTGAGTTCGTGTTGGCATTTACCATGCCGAGAGGACTGCTTCTTTATGCGATTTTTATAATTCTTACTATCGTGAAGGCTTATTATATCATGATGGAATTTATGCATTTGGGTGAAGAGGCGAAGCCGCTGTTTTACTCGATTATTGTCCCGATCATTTTTCTTGTTTGGCTAGTTATCGCCTTAATGAAAGAAGGTTCGGAAATTTTCGTCATGCGTTGGTAAAACACCAGGTTTATGATACGTATTAAAATAGGTTGAAGTGGAATCTTCAACCTATTTTTTTGTTAATAATCCTAGACAATATAAGCCATGGCTAATGTGGCACATGAAGAGTTGGTTATCCTGGCGACCTGCCAGCCGCAGGCAGGGATTCCACCCCGATATATCGAGACAGGTTCTGACCTTTGAATAACAAGAAATAAACAGATGAAATCGAGCCTGCCTACCGGACAGGCAGGCATGACGAGGCTGTCACACACTGGGATGACTATCTACCATGCGAGATTCCATAGCCTGTCCCGACGAGTCGGGATGACCTTTGAAAAACAATTATTGACACATGAAATCGAGCCTGCCTACCGGACAGGCAGGGATTCCACCCTGAATCTGATCCGGGCAAGTTATGGCCTATGAAAATCAAATTATAAACAAACGAAATCGAGCATGAGGACTACCTCACACGGAGGGATGATTATTCAAGCGAGATTCCATCTGACCATTAAAAAACAATTATAAACAGATGAAAGAGCTTAGGTTATTGCGATTTATGGTTTTGGTATGCATACTTATGATACCAATATTAATCATCCTCTTTCTTAGAAATTTTTCTACGAATACCTATTCGATCCCTGTGCTTTACGAAGCGGGTATAGAAGATCCCTATCAAGAATGTGATTATGAGGAAGGGGTGCAGCACGTTATTCCCTCGTTCAGCTTTTATGCGCAAGACAGTTCTAAGGTTGGGACTCAGGAAATGATGGGTAAAATCACCATTGTTGATTTTTTCTTTACAAGCTGTCCCAGCATCTGTCCTGTTATGTCTACAGAGATGGAGCGTGTTCAGGATGCATTCAGGGACGAGGGGGATGTACAGATTTTCTCGATAAGCCTTGATCCTGAATATGATACTCCAGCAGTATTGGCTGAATATGCGTCCATTCACGGTGCGGACCCGAAAAAGTGGTATTTTCTCAACGGACCGCGAGAACAAACTTACTCGTTGGCACGTTGTGGATTTGTACTTCCTGCTGTTGATGGAGGTAGAAATCCCGATGATTTTGTTCACAGTGATAAATTCGTACTTGTCGATGGTGATGGAAGAATCAGGGGATATTACAGCGGCACGAACAGGGAAGGCGTTGACCAATTAATTTTAGAAACAAAAATATTACTTTATGGAAGGAAATAAGTTGATTTACCCCTCTAATGAGAGGCTTGTATTTCGGTGGGTGGTTGTTATTTCTGTTCTAGTGCCCATTGTGGTGGCAGTACTGCTATTTATGCCATCCAAAGTGGATTTGGGGGCTGATTGGGCTTATTTTCTTCCACATCTTAATGCTATGATAAATACAGTCGCAAGTGTGGCGTTAGTTCTTGGGGTTATCTTTATCAAAAAGGGAAACGTACTGTATCATCAGACCGCAATGACTGTGGCGTTTGCGCTAGGGGCACTATTTCTGGTGTCATATGTGATTTACCACGCCACTGTGGAAAGTACGCCCTTCGGAGGCGAGGGTTGGGTAAGGGCAGTTTATTATTTTCTGTTGATCACGCACATCATTCTTGCAGCGGTAGCCCTTTTTCCTATTTTGTTAGCCTACTATTATGGCTATACCAATCAGCTTCAAAAGCATCGGGCGACGGTACGGTATGCGTTTCCGATTTGGCTTTATGTGACAGTTACTGGAGTGATTGTTTACCTAATGATTAGCCCTTATTATCAACATTAAACTATCTGTGAAAAAATCACGTTAGGTACATATGAGACGTTTTGCCAAATCACTCCTCCTCTCACTGATTCTTGTGTGTTTTCAGGTTCAGTATATCCTCGCCCAATGCGCCATGTGTAGGGCAAGCGTTGAGTCCAACGTAAGTGACGGAGATACGTCTGTAGGTGCGGGGCTGAACATGGGTATTCTTTACCTCTTTGTTGCGCCCTATCTTCTGATGATGGTTATTGGTTTTTTCTGGTACAAAAGTGCCAAAAGAAAGAGGCGCCCATCATTTTAAACGTATAATGACTAAAGATGAGAAGCAAAGTTTGTTGAGGACTTTGCTTTTTTTATTTTTATGCGAATGTTGAGAAAGCGACGGTATATTATCCTATCAATTGTTATTCTACTGGGACTACTGCTCTCAGTAAACCAGCTGTTTTACAAAAAGGATTCTGCTGCTGTTTTTCGGAGTGATCTGGAAACTAAGCTTCAATATGTGGTAACTGAATTCGATGAGGATTATATCGAAATCCTCATGAATAACAAGGCGAATGCTGCGGTTTCCTTTAGTAGTTTGGAACTAAAAACCGAACATCCTTTTTATCTTTTCTCAAAAGATGGGCTGCTTAAGTATTGGTCAGAGATAGCGATGATTCCCGATTTCGGCGACATTCAACTTAATCGGAAATATCAGCTTATTGAGAATTCAAAAGGGAGGTTTTTTGCGAAGCTTCGTACCTTCAATAGAAACGGGCAGGAGTTTTGGTTTGTGCAATTGTATCCTTTGGTGTACGAAGTGACACTTCAAAACGATTATCTTCCAAATGGAGCGAACGCTCTTCTTTTTGGTAACGAACGATTTTTTTTGTCAAAAACTCCGGAACCTGGCTTTGTTGATGTATTTAATAAAGAGGACTACCTGTTTTCTGTAAATTTTCTAGGAGGGTATTCGCTACCGGGCAGCACGAGTAATCTCACGTTGTTGGTTTTCTTTTTTTCGCTTTTTGGTTTAGTGGCCATTTTGGGAATAGATTTGGTAAGGAGTAGTTGGGTAAATGGCCGTCGTTCTGTCGCGTTTGTTTACGCGGCAGGTATTCTCTTTGGTATTCGGATGCTGATGTTGCAGTTCGGGTTTCCGCAGGATTATTTTGAGACAGGGCTTTTTAATCCAAGTAATTATGCCTCCTCCGTGATTAATCCTAGCTTAGGGGATTTGCTTGTCAATGTTGTATTTGCCCTGATCATTTTGACATTGCTTTTGGTATCGGTAGCCAACAGCTGGTTTGTGGTCTTTTTTACACGCTCAGGAAGGGTTATTTCCGAGTCTTTGCTCCTTGTAGTCGTTTTAATAGGGTCTACTGCGTTGATGGTGCTGTTTTTTGGGTTGTTTCTAAATATTGTGAATAATTCGCAGTGGAATTTAAATATCCAATCTCTACCTACATTCACGTACTTTCATGCTGTTAGTCTAATTGTTATATTTTTAGGCGGTGCGTTCTATGTAATGTTTTCTATCGTGGGCCTAAATCTGATCCTGATAAAAACATCTTTTTCCAAAAGAAGATCCCTCAATATACTCCTCTACTGCTCTATCCCGATAGCTGTGACCCTGTTTTACATAGATAGGGTATTTTTAGTGGCCTTTTTGTCCCATTTTGTATTGATCGGGGCCATTATCACCTTTGACCTGTACGACAACATCTTTAAATTGGATCTAAGCATGTTTATGATCCTGTTTTTCGCATGTTTTGTAGGGGCTTCAATCACCGGTGCTGCCGCGTATCAGCATGCGAGACAGGAATCGGTGAATGAGAAGCTTAAATTTGCCAATCAGGTGATGATTGAGGACGATTTAATGGGGGTCTTTTTGATGGGGGAACTGATGGAAAATGTGCGGACGGATAACTTTATACTCAATAGACTCTACGATCCATTTATCTCTAAGGTAGCCATAGAGCAAAAAATCAAAAAAATCTATCTGACGAACTATCTTGATCAATTTAGCGCATCTATAATGATCTTTAATCGGTCCGGTGTTAGTCTGACCAAAAAGGAATTGAACCAAACGCTGACTGATTACCGAAATCTATACATGAAGAGCGATTATGCTACCACTGTCCGAAATCTCTATTACATAAAAGGAGATGCACTAGGAGCGCCAAACAAGTTCGTCGCGTTCATAGGCATGTATAGGGCTTCAAACTTTATTGGAACGATCGTCATTGAACTTACGCAACAGCGCATCCTCCCAAGCAGCGTTTTTCCAAAACTATTACTGGACGAACAATTTGTACCGGAAATTAACGAGGCGCAAATAGAGTATGCGATCTTTTCCAACAATGATTTGCAGTTTAGTACCGGGATTTTTAATTACCGCAACAGAGCGATGCGGGAGCTTCTCGGCGATCCCAATTTGTTTAGCAAAGGTGTAAATTTGTCCGGATATCATCATTTTGGTGTAGAAAGCAATGAGGATATTATTATAGTGTCTTCACCAGCCTATCCTACATACATTATTTTGGCAGATGTCGCCCTTTTCTTTGTGGTGTATCTGGTTTTGATGTTGTTTTCCATCTTGGTGTACACATTTTCATTTGGATTGAAATACTTTAAATTTAACTACACCACCAAGCTTCAGCTATACCTCAATTTCGCCTTTTTTTTCCCCATGTTAGTGACTAGCGTAGTGGCTGTAGGCTTTCTGTCTAAATCCTATACCGAAGATCTCCACCGGCAATACATGGATAAGGCTTCGATTATTCGGGATAATTTGGCAAACTTTTTGGAAATACAGTTAGATGGGGCCGTTACCAGGGAGGCGCTTACAAACGAAATTTATTCGTTGGCTACCACGACCCAAACGGATATTAATGTCTACTTGCCAAGCGGGCAACTTTTGACTACAAACCAACCAAAAATTTTTGAGAAGAAGATTCTTACAAAATATTTAAATCCTAAGGCGTATGCAGCCTTAATTGAAGCTGAAAATAACCGGATATTGCTGGAAGAAAATGTTGGAAACTTAAACTATAAATCGGTTTATATGGTACTCAGGGAGGGCGAGCGCCAACAGGTGCAGGCGATCATTGCCATTCCTTTTTTTGAGTCCGAGGACGAACTGAACGAACTGGTGGCCGATGTTATCAGCAATATACTTATCATCTTCGTCGTGTTGTTCATAATATTTTTGGTGATTTCCTTTGTACTTTCCAAAAACCTCACCTACCCCTTCCGACTACTTACCCAAAAACTGAAAATTACAAATCTGGAAAGCAATGAATACATGAACTGGCCGTCCAAAGATGAAATAGGCCTCCTGGTCAACGAGTACAATAACATGCTATCAAAATTAGAGGCAAGTAAAAAAGTACTTGCTTCCACTGAAAAGGAGTCTGCGTGGAGAGAAATGGCGAAGCAGGTTGCCCATGAAATCAAAAATCCCCTGACCCCAATGAAACTTACACTGCAACACCTGCTGCGCCTCCAAGCATCGGGGAAGCTTGAGGATCCAATGACGCTGAAAAAGCCAATAGAAACCCTGATACACCAAGTAGATACATTAAGTGATATTGCTACTTCGTTTTCCACCTTTGCTAAGATGCCCCTACCCCAAAATATAGCAATCAACTTTAGGGAAGTACTAGCGGAAGTACTTGAGCTGTATAAAAATAAAGAAAATGTCGTTTTTTCCTTCCATGATGAGGCGATAGATCGTCCGTACCTTACCATTATGGGTGATCCAAAACTATTCGGCCGTGTAATTTCTAATTTGATAATAAACGGAATACAAGCAGTGGATGCCACCTATTTGGCAGAAATTACCGTCACGTTGAAAGTGATCGAAAATGCGTTAATTTTGGTGATAAGGGATAACGGAAAAGGTATTCCGGACGAACTCCGTGACAAGATTTTTGTTCCAAACTTCAGTACCAAATCAGAGGGGTCTGGACTGGGGCTTGCCATTGCCAAGAGAGGTGTCGAGACTGCCGGTGGAGAGATTTGGTTTGAAACAGAACTGGGAAGAGGAACTTCATTTTTCCTACGCTTTCCCCTATTGAACTAACATTGGGAAATGTGCCACATATTTTATTACTTTAGCAAGTAGTAAGCAGTCAGATTATGAGGTGGGTACGGATTTTTTTATTGGTATTTCTTCTAGTAGGGAGAGGGATCCATGCAGATGCCCAAGATGCGACCTGTAAGTGGCTATCGCAAATAGAAGTAGGAAAGCCCCAACCCTTAGATTCACTTTCTGTACTGGAGGCTTCTATCAGGGTAACAAGTATAAGCGGGGAAGAGGTGAGGTTCTTGTATGATCTTAATAAGGGGAGTATTACCATACTAGAGAGCCCGGCCGTCCTAGATTCTTTACTAGTTTGTTACCACCCGTTTCCTTTTTCGCTGCATAGGCAAGTTAGCAAACGTACGCTCGCCTCGGACTATGATTCCATGGCGTTTTTCAAAGACAACCGTAAGCCTGCGACCTCCATGGGTTCCTTTCAGGAAGAGGTCTTTTCATCCACTAAGTTGAATCAGTCCGGGAATTTGACCCGGGGTATTTCTTTTGGGAATAGTCAGAACGTATTTGTAAATTCCGCACTGAACTTACAAATGGACGGAGAGTTGACCGAAAACCTTCAACTAAGGGCAAGCATCACCGATCAACATGTTCCTTTTCAGCCGGAGGGAAATACACAACAAATACAGGATTTTGACAACGTGCTAATTGAACTTTTTAATGACAACATCAACTTATCGGGAGGGGATGTAGTTCTTCAGCAGCGTAGTTCAAATTTTCTTCGCTATTATAAAAACGTGCAGGGGCTCCAAATCACTACTGACTATAAGATCAATGATACCTGGAAGGCTTCTTCGCAGGGTAGTTTGTCTATAGCGAAGGGCAAATTTGCCTCCATTTCTTTGGAAGTACTGGAAGGAGTTCTTGGCCCCTACCGAATAAGGGGACCGGCTAATGAACGCTTCGTCATTGTCATGGCTAATTCGGAGAAGGTTTTTTTGGATGGAAAGCAGTTGAACCGCGGATTCAATAACGATTATGTCATCGACTACAACCAAGGGGAAATCACATTTACGCCCAACGTAGTACTAACCCAATATAGCCGGGTGAGGGTCGATTTCGAGTATGCGGAAAGGAACTTTTCAAGATCTATTCTTACTTCAAACCATATACAGGAATCTGAAAAGGTGACTTTTTACTTAAATTACTATCGGGAGAAGGACGACAGAAACCGTCCCCTTTTCTTTGACCTCTCAGATGCCGACAAGCGGCTCCTTGCTTCTGTCGGCGATGATACCAGACTAGCAGCAGTCCCCAGAATTGATAGTATCCCCTTCGATGCCAATAGGATATTATACAAAAAGGTGCAGACAAGGGATGAGTTAGGTAACGATCTGGTCTATTACGAATATTCAACAAATCCCGAAGAGGCTTTTTTTGCCATTGCCTTTACGGAGACTGGCCCCGGCACCGGAAATTATCGGAGAAAGCAGCAACTTGCCAATGGAGTTGTTTACGAGTTCGTCGCCCCGCGTAACGGCCAAGCAGCGGGAAACTTTTCGATACAATCTCCCTTGCCAGCCCCCGACTTAAAACAAATGATTACAGCCGGAACTCGGATTAAGTTAAGTACAAACGAACATGCATATACGGAAGTAGCAGTATCAAATGTTGATCTGAACTTGTTTTCGGAAATTGACAATGAAGATAATAGAGGCTATGCCCTAAAGTCGGGATTGGTATCGGAAGGAAGAAAATTTAAGAAAATGGAAGGATACCTATTCAAGAGTTCGTTGGAACTGGAGTACAACTCCGCTAGTTTTTCCTTTATCGACCGGCTAAGGTATATCGAATTTGACCGTGACTGGGGACTAGACCCCATTGACCTTCATGCGCCGCGTGAAGAACGAATCGGGCAATTAGCGGTAGAATTGGCGAAAAACAACGACGAGTACATCGCCTATCGATTGAATATAAGAAACAGGGGAGAACTACTCGACGGTATGCAGCAAAACGCACAAGTCTACCAAAAGCTCGGTAAACGGTTTACGTTCCGAAACGATTGGTTTTCCCTGAATAGCAAGGTAGCTGCACTAGACAATCAATGGGTCAGATACACTGGAGAGCTTTCCTATCGTGGTAGTTGGCTAGTACCGGGATATAAACTACAAGTGGATAGAAATGAGGTACGTAACGCAGAGACAGACTCCATTGTAGGTTCAGCGATGAATTTTCTCGAACACCAAATGTTTATCAGGTCCAATGATACGCTAAAATATTCGTTTTATGCTACCGCCGCTTGGCGGGAAGATCAATTACCCCTAGATGGGAAACTTGTCCCCGATACAAAGGCATTCACCTCCCAGTACGGGTTCCAGCGGAAATTCGGAACACATGATCTGAAAAGTACCTTCACATACAGAAAGCTTTCCCATTTTAGACGGGAACTACCTGAGGAAACCACTGTTATGGGGAAACTTGACTACCAAGGGGCAATGGCTGGTTCCACTATCCGCAATGAACTAGGATATGCTATTGGCAATGGACGGGAATTACGCCGTGAGTTTGTGTTCCTTCCGGTTCCTACAGGCGAGGGCACCCATACGTGGCGGGATGACAACGCGGATGGAGTCCAACAATTGAATGAATTCTACCTGGCTGTAAATCCAGAGGAAAAAAACTATGTTAAGATTTTCGTCCCCACCGATGACTATATTCAGGCGTATACGACTATCTTTAACTATAGATTTACAGCCAAGTTCCCGGATAGTTGGCGTAATGAGAAAGGGCTTAAAGGACTCTTAGTCAAGTTTACAAATAATACCATCTGGAATGTTGAGAAAAAAATAAGCAGTACGGATTTTTTAAGCCGTATCAGCCCCATGACAGGCAACATCGCTAACGAAGACCTGATATCCGCCCGACAGAGCTTTAGATCTTCATTTTTCTTCAACCGCTCGTCCCCAAAGTTCGGAGCTGATTTCACTATATTCAACAATCAGCATAAACAGCTTTTCTCAGGTGGATTCGAGGATTTAATTCACTTGGACAACAGGCTCAACACGCGTTACACGATATCCCAAAAGACAAATATACAGCTTCTTATGGGACAAGGTCTCCGCCAGTCAGCCTCTGATTTTTTGGACAATAGGAATTATGCCGTCAGGCAAGAAAGTGTAAGTCCCGAGCTGTCTTTTCAGTCGTCTACGTCTTTCAGATCTTCGGTGCAATATAACTTTACCCAAAAGCGGAATCTGTCAAATCTTGAGATAAATGAAAAGGCATTTTTGCATCAGCTTGCCTTGAATATCAGGTTTGCCAAGGCAATCAAGACCACCCTTAATTCCCAGATAAAATATGTTCATATCGACTATAATGGCAAGCCCAATTCGCCTGTAGGATATGAAATGCTACAGGCCTTGACAGTCGGGAGCAATGTTACTTGGAATATTAATTGGCTGCAGAAAGTAGGTGAGGGGCTTCAACTGACCATGGTGTATGAAGGGAGAAACTCACAGGGCCTAAATCGGGTTGTACATACAGGGCGGATGCAGGTTTCGGCCCTTTTCTAATATAAAATAACCGCAGAATTCGTGTAACTTTGCGATAGTGAATTAGTTGTTGTACTAATAATTGAACTACAAATTAATGTCAAAGTGTTTATTAGTAACCGGTGGTACCAAGGGGATAGGAAAGGCGATTATCTTGAAATTTGCGCAGCAGGGATTTGACATCTACACCTGTGCGAGGAGTATACAGGACCTAGACGATCTGAGTAGTGAACTCAAAGACAAATTTCCTGAAATTGACGTATTTGTCTATCAGGCAGACCTTTCTGTCAAAGAACAAACCCAAGCTTTTGCGGCTGAGGTGAAAAGGCGTTGCGTTCCGGATATCCTTATCAACAATGCAGGCATCTTTCTTCCTGGTGCGATTCATAATGAACCGGAGGAAAATTTTGAACTCACCCTGCATACCAATTTGTTTTCCGCTTACTACATGACGCGGGCATTTACGGAGGAGTTCATAGCCAGAAAATCCGGCCATATCTTTTCGATAGGGTCGATCGCGGGGCTCACCGCGTATGCTAATGGGGGGAGTTATGCCATTTCCAAATGGGCCATGCTGGGATTTACGAAATGCCTGCGACAAGAATTACAGCCCCATGGTATCCGCGTGACTTCGGTGTTGCCCGGAGCGACACTCACCGCAAGCTGGGAAGGGGTGGATTTGCCAGCCGAACGGTTTATAAAGGCCTCTGATGTTGCGGAATCTATTTGGTCAATTTATAACCTTTCGCCCCAGTCCGTTGTTGAAGAAATAGTAATCCGGCCTCAATTAGGTGATATATAACCATGGAATCGAAGACACTGATAGAACAAATCAATTATTGCAATAGCCTGACTACCTATTCCAGAAGGAAAACCATCCCCGTACAGATTGGAGATGTTATTGTAGGCGGAGATAACCCCATTGTGGTTCAATCTATGACGACAGTTGATACAATGGATACAGAGGGTTCTATCGAACAGAGTATACGCATGATTGAGAGCGGCTGCCAACTAATCCGTATCACTGCTCCAAGTATCAAGGAGGCAGAGAATTTAAGGCATATTAAGGAAGGCCTACGAAAAAGGGGATACAATACCCCGCTTGTCGCAGATATTCATTTCACGCCAAATGCGGCCGAAGTAGCGGCAGGGATTGTGGAGAAAGTCCGTATCAACCCGGGTAATTACGCCGATAAGAAAAAATTTGAAGTTTTCGACTATTCGGATGAAACTTACCAGGCGGAACTGGATCGGATCAGGGATCGATTTCTTCCGCTAGTAAATATATGTAAGAAAAACGGTACCGCTATGAGAATTGGGACGAATCACGGGTCCCTTTCAGATAGAATCATGAGCAGATACGGTGATACGCCGCTGGGTATGGTCGAGTCTGCCTTGGAGTTTCTTCGGATATGCGAAGATGAAAAATACTACAACATTGTGATTTCCATGAAGTCTTCCAATACGCAGGTAATGGTTCAGGCCTATCGGCTGCTCGTTCAGAAGTTGGATGAGGGAGGGTTTAAACCGTACCCCCTTCATTTGGGAGTTACTGAAGCGGGGGAAGCGGAGGACGGGCGTATCAAATCCGCCGTTGGGATCGGCACGTTACTGGAAGACGGTTTGGGAGATACGGTTAGGGTATCCCTGACGGAAGATCCTGAATTTGAAGCACCGGTGGTGAAATCGCTTATTGCAAGGTATACAGACAGGATCGGTCACGATCCTGTGGAGCCTATTCAGGAATATCCCATCAACCCCTTTTCCTATACTAGAAGAGCGTCAATAGAGGTGGTCAATTTCGGTGGGGCCAATGTGCCAAGGGTAATTGCTGACCTTTCTGCTTTACAACAGATCACCGAAAAGGAGTTGAAGCATGTAGGGCATTTTTACCTTCCGGAGCTCGATAAATGGAAAATGAACGATCAGGGGTGTGATTATGTCTATACTGGTACCAATCCCATCTCCTTTATGTTGCCCAACGGATTAAAGGAGATTCAAGACGCAGGCATATGGCTACAGGCAACAGATAAGAAAAATACCTTTCCTTTGTTTGAACTGGATTCGTTCAGAAATGCCGGTACATTTCATTCAGAGTTGAATTTTATTTGTCTATTTGACCACGAAGTCTCAGAGGCAATTCCTTTGATTAGGACTAGAAGAGATGTTGTCATTTTACTAAAAACGGCGAATCAGCATACTATGCCTGCATTAAGACGGGCCTTCGTTTCATTGATACAGGAGCATGTAGCAAATCCGGTTGTTGTTTTTGTGTCCTATTCACGTATGCGAGAGGATGAGGTGATGCTTTATCCTGCCACGGATGTTGGTGGTTTGCTGATAGACGGCTTAGGTGACGGAATTATGGTTGGTTTAGGGGCTTATAGCGAAGATGCCAGAGAAACAGTTCTTTCCCAAATAAAGACGCACAACTCCGTTAGTTTTGGTGTCTTGCAGGCTGCCCGGACGAGAATGTCAAAGACAGAATATATTAGCTGTCCTTCTTGTGGACGCACCCTCTTTGATCTTCAGGAAACTACTGCAATGATCCGCAAACGTACCGATCACCTCAAAGGAGTAAAGATTGGGATCATGGGGTGTATTGTGAATGGCCCTGGCGAAATGGCTGATGCCGATTATGGATACGTGGGTTCAGGAAAGGGAAAAATCACTCTTTATAAAGGGAAAGAAGTAATGAAAAAATCAGTTCCTTCAGAAAGGGCTGTAGATGAATTGATAGAAATAATCCGAAAGGACGGGCAGTGGATTGAACCCGATCAAGTGGATTAGCTATATCTAAACCGATAAATACAATATATCATGGCAAATAAAGTAAAGGAGTTTTTCCAATTAGGTGAAGTGGGAAATTATTTCGTCCGGGTGTTCAAAAAACCGGATCCGGATAGTAAACCGAATTTCAACCTGCGAATGATGCACGGCATCAATAAAATTTCCATATTGATGTTCCTCTTTGCGGTTGTCGTTTGGCTTGTCAAGAGGTTGTCCTAAACCCTCGCATGTTTGGAAACTGCTATTCATGGAAATACTCACTTTTCGGAATTATTGTTTAGCCAAAAAAGGCGTGACAGAAGATACGCCATTTGATCCTGATACATTATGTTTCAGGGTTGGAGGGAAAATTTTTGCCATTGTTGATATTTTGGCATTTGAAAGCGTCAACCTAAAATGTGATCCGGAGTACGCCGTTGAATTAAGAGAAACGTATCCCGGAGTATCTCCCGGTTACCACATGAATAAAAAGCACTGGAATACGGTTACCTTTGACGGAAGTATAGCTGACACTAAGATCCTCGAATGGGTTGACTATTCGTATGAATTAGTTCTTAGAAGCCTTCCCAAAAAGGTGCAAACAGCGGTCGTATCGTGACTTTTTTAGCTGTCAATAACTTGAGCAAACGCTATCCTAAAGCGCAAGGCCCGGCGTTGGATGATTTTTCAGTGATGATAAAGAAAGGGCAACGTCTGGCTGTCATCGGGGAGAGCGGTTCCGGAAAAAGCACACTTTTGAGAATTATTGCCGGACTGGAGGTAGCGGATCATGGTTCCGTAACCTTTAAGGGCCAGGCTGTGCTAGACCCCACACAAAAGCTAGTCGCAGGGCAGGATGACATTCAGCTTATCCATCAGCAGTTTAAACTTCACCCGTTTTCTACAGCAGCAGAAAATATTAGACGCCCCTTGTTGTTATACGACAAGGAATATGCACGTGAAAGAACTGATTTTTTACTTCGCCTTTTTGGTTTAGCTGATAAAAAGGATCGAATACCCAAGGAACTTTCTGGTGGGGAGCAACAAAAAGTCGCTATAGCTAGGTCGCTAAGCCTTGAACCGGAACTATTGCTGCTCGATGAGCCTTTCAGTAATTTGGATATCCGCCAAAAGCGAGGATTGCTGGAAGAACTGGAGGAGATATTTGACGAAATAGGGCTTACAGTCCTTTTAGTAACACATGATTTAGAAGATGCCTTGGCAGTAGCTGAAGAGCTTTGTGTGATTCGAGCCGGTAAACTAGTTCAACGAGGCACAGCAAACGAGCTCTATCGAAACCCCGAAAACCACTATGTCGCCTCACTTTTCAGCAGGCTTAATCCATTGCCGAATGAAACAGACAAATACCTCAGGCCACAGCACATAAGGGTGGATGAGTCCGGACATGTTCTAACCGGAAAAATCGTAAAATGTCAGTTTCACTTGTTGTACAATCGATTAACTGTTAGCATAGCTAATTCCCCAACTACCTGGACGGTCTTTGACGAAAAGCGGACGCTACACGTAGGTGACAATGTAAATTTGTCCTATAGTGGAGAAGATATTCTACAAATAGCGGAGGAATGATACCTCCTATATCAATAGCTTTACCGGCGGTTATTCAGGTGTTTCCTCAACATGCCCGTTCTCCACTTCTTCTTCTGAGGCTTCTCTAACCACAACCACTTCTCCTTCAAAATGAAGATTCATGCCCACCAAGGGATGGTTAAAATCCAAGAGCAAATCCTCCCCTAGGTCTTGTACCACTTTGGCCTGCATGGGATATCCGTCTTCGTCTATAAGCGGGAGGAAATTTCCTACTTCCAGCATTCCCTCCTGAAAACCCCGCTCTTGGGTAAATTGCACCTTTGGTACTTGAACGATCATTTCTTCATCGGCATATCCGTAGGCATCTTCTATGTCCAGAATGAAGTTAAAGGCATCCCCAACAACCTTGTTTTCCAATTCGGACTCGAATTTGGGAGGCAATCCGCTGTTTCCAAACACAAAATAAAACGGATCTTGCTGATCCCTTACTTCTGCCGGGAAAGGGACTGAGTTCTCCTCGTTGTTTGTCACTTTAAGTTCGTAGGTCAAGCCTACTACCATATTTTCGCTAATTTTCATAAATAAGGGATTCAGTGCACAAAGGTAAGGTTTATTGAAAGGAAAAAAAATCCGCGCCTAGCTTCAGGCAAATCTAGGATGGTTGGACCATTGTCTATTCGGGAAACAGAAACCTGCCTAGCGCATCCCCACGGCTATCCTAATCCAAATGAGAATCATGGCCGCTACAAAGCAAAGAAAGACCCCTTTCCATTTGCCCAGGATAGAAAACACCGCAGCTAATACGCCTGTTACCAAAAACAATGCTCCAAACCCAAACAGGCCGGTCTGGGAAAGCACCATTTCGGTCGTGAAAAAATGGACATTATCCACCTCAGGGTAGTCTTTGGGACTTATGCGATCTTTTGTTTGCCACCATTGGAGGAGATGGGCATAGGCCAGTACAATGCAGGTGCCTATGCTTGCCAACGAAAGAACGATCCGGTTTAACATACTAGGAGGTAAGGGAGGAATTTGGCTGTAGGATAAAAAATAAACGCCCCGAATCGGTGATTGGTTCGGGGCGTTCTTTTAAAGGACGATATTTACTATTTTGCCTGGTATGACAATCACCTTTTTGGGTGTCTTCCCTTCAAGCCATTTTTGTACTGTTTCATTGGCTAATGCTTCAGTTTCGATGGCTTCTTTTGACAATGCTAGTGAGAGGCTCACCTTGGCACGCATCTTACCGTTGATAGACACAGGATACTCGTGGGCTTCCTCTGCCAGATACTTTTCTTCTGCTTTTGGGTATTCGGAGTAAATAATGGATGTGTCATGTCCCAATTTTTGCCAAAGCTCCTCAGCAATATGCGGGGCATAGGGGGAAAGGATGATGAGAAAGGGTTCTAAAATAGCCCTTTTCGTACATTTCAGCGCAGAAAGTTCATTAATGCAGATCATAAAGGTAGATACCGAAGTATTGAAGGAATACTTTTCGATATCTTCTTCCACCTTTTTGATGGCTTTGTGTAAAGCCTTCAGTTCCTCTTTTGTCGGTTCGGCATCCGATACGTGGAATTCATCTCCGGCATCGTGAAACAGGCGCCACATTTTTTTCAAGAACTTGGAAACGCCATCTATACCATTTGTATTCCAAGGTTTGAATTGTTCTAGAGGTCCCAAAAACATTTCATACAACCGCAGGGTATCTGCGCCATACCGCTCAATCACATCGTCTGGATTTACGACATTGTATTTGGACTTGGACATTTTTTCCACTTCCACTCCGCAAAAATATTTCCCATCCTCAAGGATAAACTGTGCATCAGCCAAATCCGGGCGCCAGCTTTTGAACGCCTCTATATCAAGCTGATCGTTATAAACGATATTAACATCGACATGCATTGGTGTTGTATCATATGTGTCCTTTACTCCTGCACTGACAAAGGTGTTGGCCCCTTTTTGCCGGTATACAAAGTTGGACCTCCCTTGTATCATCCCTTGGTTTATCATTTTCTGAAAGGGTTCCTCTATGCTTACAAACCCCCTATCGGACAAGAACTTCGTCCAGAATCGGGAATAAAGCAAATGTCCGGTGGCGTGTTCAGCACCACCGATATACAGGTCTACGGCTCCCCAATACTTTTCTGCCTCTTCTCCGACAAAGCGGAACTGATTAGAAGGATCCATGTATCTGAAAAAATACCAGCTTGAGCCAGCCCAGCCGGGCATCGTGCTTTTTTCAAGGGGGAAATCTCCTTCTTCAGTTGAGTAGGTCCAGTCTTTTGCCCTTCCTAAGGGGGGATCCCCATCTTCGGTCGGTAGAAATTTATCGACATCTGGCAGGACTAACGGGAGATCCTTTTCCGCGATTAAGTAGGGGAGGTCATTTTTGAAATACACGGGTAAGGGTTCGCCCCAGTAGCGTTGACGGGTAAATATCGCATCCCGCATGCGGTATTGGATCTTTCCTTTGCCAATCCTATTCTCCTCCAGAAAGGCTATGGCTTTGTTCATGGCGTCCTGCATTTGAAGACCATCCAACATGCCGGAATTCATAATCGTACCACCTTTGCCGGGAAAGCTTCCGTTTTCCATATCCCCTTCGATTACCTGGCGAATTTCCAGCCCAAAATGGTTTGCAAAATTGAAGTCTCGTTCGTCATGTGCAGGAACAGCCATGACTGCCCCGGTTCCATATCCAGCTAGTACATAATCCGCTACCCAGATTTGTATCTTCTCGCCGTTAAACGGGTTGATCGCATAGCTTCCCGTAAAGGCTCCGGAGATTGTCTTCACATCGCTCATACGGTCGCGTTCAGATCTGTTTTTCGCCGTGGATACATAGTCGGCCACTTCTTCTTCCTGATCCGCCGTGGTGAGCTGAGCGACCCATTCATGTTCGGGAGCAAGTGCGAGGTACGTTACACCGTAGATGGTATCGATGCGCGTGGTGAACACCTTAATTTGCAGGTCATGACCTTCCACTTCGAAGATCATCTCGGCACCAATTGAGCGGCCTATCCAGTTTCGCTGCATTTCTTTTACGGGTTCCGGCCAGGAGACTTTTTCCAGGTCCTGAAGCAGGCGTTCCGCATAGGCCGTAATGCGCATACTCCATTGTTTCATTTTCTTCCTTTCCACAGGGTGCCCGCCGCGTTCCGAAAAGCCGTCCTTTACCTCATCGTTTGATAGCACCGTTCCTAGTTCAGGACACCAGTTGACGGTAGTTTCGGCCAGAAAGGTTAACCGGTACTTTAGGAGGATTTGCTGTTGTTGTTCCTCTGTAAATCCCGTCCATTCGGAAGCGCTGAAACTGGGGGTATCTTCATCACAGATAGCGTTTACTTTGGAGTTTCCCGCTTTCTCAAATTCCGCCACCAGCGATGCGATTTCTTTTGCTTTGTTTTCATCGTTATCGTAGTAGCTGTCGAAAAGCTGCATGAATATCCACTGCGTCCACCGGTAATAATCTGGATTCGAGGTCCGAACCTCTTTGCTCCAATCAAATGCAAAACCGATCCGTTTCAACTGTTCTGTATACCTCGCAATGTTCTGTTCAGTAGTAATGGCAGGGTGTTGACCGGTCTGTATGGCATATTGCTCTGCTGGAAGCCCGAATGAGTCGTACCCCATTGGATGTAATACATTATAGCCCTTTAGGCGCTTGTACCGCGTTACAATGTCCGAGGCGATGTATCCCAGCGGATGGCCGACATGGAGGCCGGCGCCGGAGGGATAAGGAAACATATCCAAGGAATAGAATTTGGGTTTTGACGGGTCAACGCGTGCTTGGAACTGTTGGGAAGATTCCCAAAATGATTGCCACTTTTGTTCTACCTCTCGAAAGTTGTATGCAGACATTTTAAGTTTTTGTAAGTAAGGGAATAAATAGCGTCAAAATTAAAAAAAATAATCGGTATAAATTCCGAAAAATGTAAAGGATGTATCACTATCAGCCAATTGTCTTGCTCAATAGACCTTACCAAAAACGCCACCCTCTTCCCCGGTAGCGAAGGATCCAGTTATCCCAGATGTCCTCCGAAAAATAAATCTCAGCTCCAAAATTAAGCGTAAAGTATCCATCATAGCGCGCGTTGGGCTCGTTTTCTCGGGGATCTCCGCTTCCCCGTCGGGGCGCACCTCTAGAAGATCTAATTAGTGTGATGTTAGGTTCACCATTTTCCAGTAAGTACCGTCGCTGTCTAATAGATAGACGAAGCCTATCAGGGTTTTCTCCCGATACGTAGTCGGCGATAAGTTCTTCATGAAATCCGGACACGTTGAAGGCACTAACATCATCTAGGAAATCGGTAAGGGTAAACCGGTAATTACCCTCAACAAAAAAATCCATGTACACATTTGCCTTGTACTTTAATCCCAATCCCATCGGAAACACCATCACGAATCCCGGGTATGCTTCATTCTCTGTCCGCATAGGGCGTAGGTTTACCCAGCGGTCTCTGTACAACGTCTGAGGGTTGTTTGTACTTACGCCCACACCGGCAAATATGTAGGGATTTAAAAATTCCCGGGTGATATTATAAACTTTAACGGGCTTTAAGTAATATTCAGCCATCAAGGCAGTTTCCCAGTTCCTTGCTCTAAAATTGAGCTCGCGTGGAATTCTTCCGCTTATGGGATCTGCTTTGCTGTCTTCTCCGGATATTTGATAGTAAGTGACATCCATCCGGGCTTTCAAGTTAGTGCCAAACGTATATCTACCGGTTAAGCCTATATTGTAATCAGGTTGAACCCCCTCGTCGTATTTCCACAACGAATACAAGTCGCCGAAGTACTGTGTAGGACCGAGATGTAAGGCAACCGACCATGGTTCTTCAAACCTAAACCGATTAAATGCCTGTGCATGGGCCAAATTTGCTGTTAGGATAAAAAAAATCCCCACTATAAAGCCTTTCATTCCTAGTTTTGCTTTATCAAAATTGCAAGTGATCAACGCATCAAATATAAACTAAAATCGTGAATTAAACCGTTATGAATCAGGCTTTATTTTCCAATCCGGAGCGAATATGAAGATCTCGCTGAGGAAAGGGAATCTCAATGCCCGCCTCTGAAAAACGTTTGAAGATCTCATAGTAAAGCTGGCTTTTTAACACCCTAGGCTTATTGGTGTATTCATTTGTCCATATTCTCAGATTGAAATCCAAACTGCTTTCCCCAAAGCTATCAAACAGAACATCGGGAACAGGCGTCTTGAGAACTCCAGGATTGTCCTTTGCAACTTGGATAAGAATTTCTTTCACCCGCTCTGGATTCTCTTTGTAGGAAACACCTACTGGGATGTTAAAGCGGATGTTTCGGTCATGATGCGACCAGTTTATTACTGGGTTATCAATAAACTGGCTGTTTGGAACGATGATAGTGATATTGTCATTCGTTACCACCATGGTTGATCTCGCAGAAATCTTGACCACATCTCCGTTCACACCATTGACCTCTATACGGTCTCCTGTTTTTATAGGCCGTTCAAATAATATGATTAGCCCGCTGATAAAATTATTGGTAATGTTCTGTAATCCAAAACCGATACCGACTCCTATAGCACCGGCTAATATGCCCAATGCGCTAAGATCTACATTAGAGTTCTGAAGTATGGTGAAAAAGCCCAGAGAAACCAAAAGATATTTCGCAATGGTAGCGATGGACTGTCTTGTTCCTACGTCTAAGCCATATCGGGGTAAAATACGGTTTGCCAGAAATTTCCGAATCACTTCTGATACGATCATTATTGCCGTGATGGAAAAAATCAACCATAGCAGTAAGCCCAAGGTGATTTTTGAATCGCCTAACGCGATAATGTTCCATTGCAACCATGCTTGAACCTGCTCCCAAAAGGAGCTAAAGTCTCCCTGTACGATATCCTGATATAGTTCTTCCATAGACTAAGTCTTGATTACCGCTTTACGCAATGATGATTTGACGAAAGGGTAATCCATTTGTTGGTAGTGCCTCAGTAGCCCACAGTATTTAACTTGGCTCATCACCTAGAAGAAATTAAACACATGCTTTACCTTAAGGTTTCAAAGGTAGGAACGAATATACAGCAATTCAAACTGTAACTTAACGCAAGCCCTTCACGCATTGGTATATTTTTTGTAAAGGCACCTATGAATTCCGCAAGCCCTGATGCATTACAATTCAAGGACGGCATGGCTATTGGGCCTTTCGTTCGCATTTCCCCCGACAATGAGTGAATCAATTATACCCATTAATTTAGTATTTTTGTGGCATGAGTAAACAAAAAGAAGAGTTAGAACACCGACTTAAGCTTAGAAACATCAAACCATCTGACTATGAGGATATACGGCAAATCATGGTCAGCATCTATAAAAATCAAGGCATGGCCTGGACAAAGGAAGAATTCCTCAATCAGGTTAAGGCTTTTCCAGAAGGGCAGATCTGTATTGAAGACAACGGTAAGGTAGTCGCCGTCGCGATGAGCTTAATTGTTGATTATTCCAAATTCGGAGATACACACACCTATGATCAGATTACAGGATACGGGAAGTTTGATACCCATGACGAAGATGGGGATACGCTGTATGGAACCGATGTATTTGTGGACAAAGAGTACCGAGGACTAAGGCTTGGTCGAAGACTATACGATGCCCGCAAGGAACTTTGTGAAAATCTAAACTTAAGGTCTATCATCGCTGGCGGTAGGATTCCCGGATTCAACAAGTATGCCGATCAGATGACACCGAGAAAATACATCGACATGGTCAAAAACAAAGAGATTTTTGATCCGGTGCTGTCGTTCCAACTGGCAAATGAATTTCACGTAAGAAAGGTGATCACGAAATACCTTCCTGAAGACTTGGATTCCCGTGCATATGCCACACTTTTGGAATGGATTAATATCTATTATGAAAAGGAAGAGAAGCTTATAGGAAACAAAAAGTCCAGTGTTCGCCTCGGGCTCGTGCAATGGAAAATGAGGAGGTTTTCCAACGTGGATGACCTAATGCAACAGGTCGAGTTTTTTGTGGATACCATTTCTAATTATAAATCTGACTTCTGCCTTTTCCCCGAATTCTTTAATGCGCCGTTGCTTTCTGAATTTAATAACATGGAAGCCTCCGAGGCAATTAGGAATCTGGCCGAGTTTACCGAAGAGATCGTAGGGCGTATGCGGGATCTCGCGCTTTCTTACAATGTCAATATCATTGCCGGAAGTATGCCAGAATATGATGGGAAAAAATTGCGGAATGTAAGCTATCTGTGCAGAAGAGATGGAACCATGGACAAACAGTATAAACTACACATCACGCCGGACGAACAAGCCTATTGGGGACTGCAGGGAGGTAACGGCCTCAAGGTATTTGATACCGACGCAGGACGGATAGGGATACTCATCTGCTACGATGTGGAGTTTCCGGAATTGGGTCGCATCTTAGCGGAAATGGAAATGGACATCCTATTCGTCCCGTTTTGGACTGACACGAAAAATGCATTCCTTCGCGTAAGTACCTGCGCTAAAGCGCGGGCAATCGAAAACGAGTGCTATGTAGCTATCACCGGTTCGGTGGGGAACCTGCCAAAGGTGGAGAATATGGATATTCAACATTCACAGGCGGCCATATATTCCCCTTCGGATTTTTCATTTCCCCATGACGCCACAGTCGCTGAGGCGTCATTAAATACAGAAACGACCATCGTCGCCGATGTGGATTTGGATTTACTTACGAAATTGAGAAAGGCCGGAAGCGTTCGAAATCTAGAGCAACGGCGGCTGGACTTATATTCAATTCAATGGAAGAAAAAGCGCTGATATGTATCCTAGGCAATCGCTTTCTCCCGAACTCATCAAAAAAATGCGGAATATAAGGCTGTTTGTTACAGACGTAGATGGTGTCTTGACGAATGGGGGGATTATTCTGGATGATGACGGAAAAGAATACAAGCAGTTTCAAGTGAAAGACGGCCAGATAATCGCATTCTTACAGCAAGCAGGCGTACGTGTTGGAGTGATTTCGGGAAGGGATGTAGCCGCTGTAAAGCTAAGATGCGAGCATATGGGGGCGGACTTTCATTTTCATGGCGTGCGGGATAAGCTTGCCAAATTACGGGAGATACTTATTGAGTTGAAGCTAGAATTACACCAATGCGGGTATATGGGCGATGATTTGATCGATTTGGAAATAATTTCCAAGGTGGGCTTTGCGGCCGCGCCGGTAGATGCGTTACCATACGTGAAGGATCAAGTACATTATATCGCTTCTCTCGAAGGGGGTAAAGGTGCATTCCGGGAGGTCGCTGACAGGATCTTGGAGGCCAAGGGGGTGCTCCCAGGGTTAGTTAAGAAGTTAATAAACAGGAAGGTCGGGAGATGATCAGACCAATTGATTTTTTATAGAAAGAAGGAAAAAAAAATGAAAAGCAGTAGCCATAAAATGCAAATAGTCGAAGGCATGGTGCTAGGGGAGGGTATGCCGATTCTTTTTGCCGGCCCTTGTGCCGTCGAAAGCCTTGATATATGTCTTGAAATAGGTGAAGCTGCAAAAGCGCTTGCAGCTGCTAATGGATTTAAGTATGTTTTCAAAGCGTCTTTTGATAAGGCAAATAGGACATCCGCTTCGTCCTTTCGGGGAATGGGAAGAGATAAGGCATTACAGGTACTGCAGGAGGTAGGGAAAAGACTGAACGTACCGCTGTTAACGGACATTCACGAAAGTAACCAAGCGGCCGAAGTAGCTTCTGTGGTGGATGTTTTGCAGATTCCAGCATTTCTTTGTAGGCAGACGGATTTATTACTTGCCGCTGCTGAGACCGGGAAAGCAGTGAAAATCAAGCGCGGACAGTTTATGGCGCCCGAAGACATGCGCTACGCCGTTGATAAAGTCAGGGGTACTGGAAATAATCACGTATGCCTAACAGAACGTGGATTTTCGTTAGGATATCACAATTTGGTAGTAGATATGCGGGCCTTACCTATCATGAGACAATATGCGCCTGTAGTTTTTGATGTCACACACAGCGTTCAACAGCCGGGAGGTATGGGAGGAAGTAGTGGAGGGCAGCGGGAATTTGCTCCCTATTTGGCCCGGGCAGCGGCGGCTGCCGGAGTAGACGGATTTTTCATTGAAACTCACCCGGACCCCTCTGTGGCGCTAAGCGACGGCCCCAACTTAATTCCTTTGGCACGTTTGGAATCATTTTTGAAAATGATTATTTAAAAAAAAAT
>WGNT01000150.1 GCA_016124425.1 Cytophagales bacterium | reverse complement strand
ACCTTGAACTTAGAAATAATCAGTTCGACACCCACCTTATCTATCAGGGAGGATATTCAAAAGCCAATGAATGGCGCCTTTCTGATGAAATGGAGCGTTTTTGGGAGAAGCGAAGGGTGTATTGGGAAGAACTCTCGGGGAAGGATAAGACGGCAATGGATAAAATGGATTGGTGGCGCTTTCTCTCATTAAAGGGCTTTACCGACCGGGATTTAGACATCCGGGAATTGATGGACAGTACGGATTTCGGGGAGTCTATCCGTAGCGTTTCGGCCTATTCTGCCATGGGAGAGTATGCCGAAAGCAGTGACAAAAACGAGATGGATTTTAAAATAATCGGTGGCAACGCCTTGTTGGCAAGTAAAATGGCGGAAGCGGTTGGCACTGAAAACATTTTGCTTGGGCATTCAGTCAAAACCGTTAATCAAGAAAAACAAGGTGTTTCGATAGTATGCCAAGACGGCAAGACCTTTACCGGCGACCGGTTAATCTGTACTGCCCCGACCTATTCTGTGCTAAAAATGAATTGGAACCCCGGATTGCCTTCATCTGTAAAAGAGGCACTTCATAGTCTTCAATACGCGCGGATAGGTAAGTTTCCTGTTGTATTTTCGGAGCGCTTTTGGGGCACGGAAAATTTTGATTGTGTGACCGATGATGTGGGGCACTACTTTTACCATGGTACAAAGGATCAGCCAGGAAAGGAAGGGGTTTTGATTTCCTACGCAATAGGAGATAAAGCAGATGTACTTAATGCACAGCCCGCGGAGCGCAGGAAGCAAATGGTATTGGAATCGTTGAAACCTGCTTTTGGGGACCTACGCAAATACGTCGTGTCGGATTTGAAATACTATTGGGGCAAAGATTCTTTTTCCTACGGAGCCTATGCCAAGTACGGCATCGGGCAATGGTCTGAAGTGATGCCGGTACTCCGAAAGCCTTTTAGATCCGTACACTTTGCCGGTGAACATTTGGCTGACTGGCAAGGATTTATGGAAGGAGCGGTAAATTCAGGAGAAGATGCAGTAGATCAGTTTCTTTGATGCGTGTTTCGTTAAGATTCGGTAACTAATGTTTTTTGTATAAGAATTCCACCGCTGGAAAAATATATTCTTTGCCCGCATCGAATTATCCCAATTTAATGGATTTACACCGTATATTTCCGTAATTTAGCATATCAGCAAAACAAAAAACCCATCATTCCTAAGACCTTCTTAGGAAAAAAAATACGGAATCACTGTAAGTATGTATAAGCATTTGTACCAACTTGGGACCTTCATAGCAGTCAGTCTTTTTTTTGCACCGGCCTGCCAGAACCAAGGAGAAGGCGAGACAGCCAAACTTCCTGACCAAATAAGTTATAATTTTCATATCCGTCCAATCCTCTCCGATAACTGCTTCGCCTGCCACGGCCCCGACGCAAATAAACGGGAAGCCGGGTTGCGTCTTGACATCGCAGAGGAAGCCTACAAAAGCCTTTCGGAGACTCCTGGAGCCCATGGATTGGTTCCTGGTGAACCTAAGCAGTCTGAAGCTTACAAGCGGATGCTAGCAGATGATCCATCGGTACAGATGCCGCCTCCCGAATCCAACTTAAAACTCAGCGATCGGGAAATTAGACTTATCGAAAAATGGATCCGTCAAGGAGCGAAATATGAACCGCATTGGGCATTTGTGCCGCCACAGAAGGCTCCACTTCCAGAGGTTTCCACTACCAAGTGGCCGGTAAATGAGATTGATTATTTTATCCTTGCCAAGCAAGAAGAGGTTGGCATGAAGCCAAATCCGACTGCGGAAAAGGAAGCCCTTCTTAAGCGCTTAAGTCTGGATCTTACCGGGCTTCCGCCAAGTGTAAAGCAGATGGAAGCCTTCTTAGCTGATAATAGCGCAGGTGCCTACGAAACCATGGTGGACAAGCTACTAGCAAGCCCAGCCTACGGGGAGAAAATGGCGGTCTACTGGATGGATATTGCACGGTTTGCAGATTCCCATGGCTTTCAGGATGACAGTTACCGAAGTCAGTGGCCTTGGCGGGACTGGGTGATTCATGCTTTTAACGAAAACATGCCCTACGACAAGTTTATTACTTGGCAGCTTGCGGGAGATCTGCTTCCCAACGCCGGAAAGGAAGAACTTCTGGCAACCGGGTTTAACCGCAACCATAAGATAACTGAAGAGGGCGGAATTGTGGACGAAGAGTATCGGGTGATGTACGTGACCGACCGTACGAATACCTTTGGCAAGGCACTGATGGGCATTACCATGGAATGCGCGGGATGTCACGACCACAAATATGATCCCATCTCGCAAAAGGAATATTATTCCCTATACGCCTTTTTCAACAACATCCGCGAAAAAGGGATAGAATCTGTAGTAGGCGGCCCTGAAACCTATGCCAAGCGTCCTTTTATGCACATCACAAACGAGGATACTGAATCTATCCTTAACTTCGTCAATAAAAAAGACACATTGGACTTGATTGTATCGGTGATGGGTGAGCTAGACTCCATACGGCCTACCTTTGTGTTGGATAGGGGAGTGTATGACAGTCCAACGGTTCCGGTCGAACCAAAAACCCCTGAGTCAATTCTCCAGTTTGCTCCGGAGTATGAGAAAAACAGGCTGGGATTAGCTAAATGGATGTTTAGTAAAGAAAATCCACTGACGGCCCGGGTTTTTGTAAATCAAATCTGGCAGGAAATTTTCGGGAAAGGCATTGTGACTACTCCCGGAGACTTTGGGATGCAGGGTGCGCTTCCGACACATCCCGAACTTTTAGACTGGCTGGCGGTAGACCTTCAGGAAAACGGTTGGGACATTAAGCGGCTTGTAAAGCAGCTCGTGACCTCCGCTACCTATATGCAGTCGGCGACAATCAGCCCTGATCAACTAGAGCGGGATCCAGACAATAAACTCTTGGCAAGGGCGCCAAGGTATCGCGTAAAGGCGGAATTTGTTAGGGATTTGGTATTGGCAAGCAGCGGTTTACTCAACACCGAGATCGGGGGACCTAGTGCCAAGCCGTATCAGCCAGAAGGCCTTTGGGAGGGTGCTACTTCCGGCCGCGGTATTTTATCTGTTTACAAACAGGATCATGGACCAACGCTGTATCGCAGAGGACTGTATAATTTTATCAAAAGGACCGTACCTCCTCCCGCAATGACCGTCTTTGACGGTAGCAATAGGGATCAGTGTGAGGTGGAACGGTTAATCACCAACACACCCATTCAAGCGCTTGTGATGCTCAATGATCCCACGGTATTGGAGGCTTCAAGGGTACTTGCTGCCCGGTTGATGCAGGAGAGTACCGATATGGAAGCAAACATAAAGCGAGCCTTTACAACCATCGTATGCAGACAGCCTACAGACAAAGAGCTTTCTATTCTTACATCTTATCACGATGGAAGAATGGCCATTTTGGACGAGGGTACTGCTTCGGACCTGCTTGACATCGGCGAATATCCATTACCTCTAGAGATGGATACTATCGAACTTGCCTCTATGATGCAGGTTATTGCCGCTATTTATAACCTGGAAGAAACCATTTCTAAGACCTGATATGGAAAAAGAATTATTTGAACACCGACTAAATATAAACCGAAGACGTTTTTTGTCCCAAGCCAGCCTTGGATTGGGAGGGATAGCTTTGGGATCCCTGCTGATGCCTGATTTGCTTCGCGGTACGGGAAGCGTGGACGCTTCCATGATACCGGGCATGCGGGATTTTGCTCCTAAGGCGAAGCGCGTCATCTATTTATTCCAGAATGGAGCTCCCTCTCAAATCGAATCCTTCGATTATAAACCAAAACTGAAGGAAATGGTGGGGCAAGAGCTACCTGATTCTGTACGCGGCGGACAGCGACTGACCGGCATGACGGCGAATCAGTCGTCATTTCCGCTCGTAGGTTCATTTTCTGATTTCAAACAATACGGCCAAGCTGGAACATGGGTCAGTGACCTCTTTCCCTATACCTCAAGAATCGTGGATGATCTATGTATCGTCCGATCCATGCATACCGAGGCCATCAATCACGACCCTGCACTGACCTTCTTTCAGACAGGTGCCCAGCAGGGTAACCGGCCTAGTATGGGGGCATGGCTTAGTTATGGACTTGGCAGTGAAAACCAAAACCTGCCTGCTTTTACCGTTCTGCTTTCCCGTGGGATAGGTAACGGACAGGGGGTGTATTCGAAGTTGTGGACAAATGGATTTCTGGACTCGGTGCATCAGGGTGTACAGTTCAGCAGTGGGGAAGACCCTGTATTGTACCTAAAAGATCCCAAAGGTTTGACCCGGGAGGAACGCAGGGTAATGCTGGATAATATTGCCGAACTCAATCAGTTATCCTACGACAAATACGGAGATCCTGAAATCAGTGCTAAAATCAAGCAATATGAAATGGCCTACCGGATGCAGACTACTGTACCCGAAATCATGGATCTTGGAAAGGAACCGGATTCTGTAATCAAGCTGTACGGCCCGGATTGCCTCGTACCAGGCACCTATGCGGCCAACTGTCTTATGGCCAGAAAGCTGTCTGAGAATGGCGTTCGTTTTGTGCAGTTATATCATCAGGGATGGGATCAGCATGGGAACCTACCCTACGAAATTACCCATCAGGCGAAGGATACCGATCAAGCCTCAGCGGCTTTGGTAACGGACTTAAAACAACGCGGCCTTTTGGACGAGACCTTGGTAATATGGGGAGGTGAATTCGGCCGAACCAGTTACAGCCAAGGAAAGCTTACCGCTGATAATTATGGAAGAGACCACCATCCCCGCTGTTTCAGCATCTGGATGGCGGGTGGAGGCGTAAAACCTGGACTCGTATATGGGGAAACAGATGAACTTGGCTACAACGTTGCCAAAGATCCGGTCCATGTACATGACTTTCAGGCGACTGTGCTTCGTATGTTGGGACTGGACCACGAAAAGCTGATTTACAAGCATCTAGGTCGTCGTTTTAGGCTTACGGATGTTCACGGCAACGTCATAGAGGACTTGATTGCTTAAAAGATTGACTACCCATTGAAAATAACCAGTATATGAAAAGCAGGCTCGTTGGCATTGCTGAGGGAATGTTGTTTGCAGGCAATGTTCTTTTACTTTATTTCCTCCTGTTTGAATCCTACCTTTCCATCCCGGTATGGCTTCAGCCGTTTGGTAGGATGCATCCCCTAATGCTTCATTTTCCGGTCGCGTTACTGTTACTGGCTCTGCTTATGGAGTTTTTCCGATTTAGCCCGGAATACAGGAACTTACCATTTTATAAAAATTTCACAAAATATTTAATGCTCGTTTCCGTGCTCACTGCGCTGGTTGCGGCATTGATGGGGATCTTTTTATCACTGGAAGAGGGATATGCCGGAGGTGGTACGCTGGATTGGCATAAATGGTCTGGGGCCGGTTTGGTTTTTCTGGCTTCCCTTTTATACGCTTTTAGAGACCATCGGATTTATACCCAACATGTTGCCCGAGTGGGAACGGGTATTACCGCGTTGGCACTCGTACTTGCAGGGCATTTCGGGGCTACGCTAACTCATGGGGAGAACTTTATCCTGGGACCTATCCTTCAGGCGAGAACGGTAACGGTACCCTTTGACGAAGCCGAGGTGTTTGACCACCTGATACTACCCGTGCTTGAGAAGAAGTGCAATTCCTGCCACAATCCCTCCAAATCCAAAGGAGAATTGGTTATGACCACCGCAGAAGGCCTACTTCAGGGTGGAAAGACTGGGGTACTTTTTGTAGATGGAAAACCGGAGGAAAGCCTGCTGTTGGAACGTATCCACCTTCCTGAGTCGGAAGAAGAACACATGCCTCCAACGGGGAAGCCGCAGCTTACAGATGCTGAAAAGACGCTTCTTGCTTATTGGATCAAAGCAAACTCGCCGCTTGAAACACGTGTGGCGACACTTCCTGTCTCCGATTCACTGCGAATGTTGGCCGTTGATTTTCTCAGCCCCACACCGGCTGAGCCAACGTATGAGTTTCCACATGCCGATCCTGCTGCCATACAGAAACTAAATTCGGAATATAGGTCCGTGGTACCGCTTTCTAAAGATTCCCCGGCACTCGATGTTACGTTGTTTAATGCGTCAAAATATACCGCCGGATCGTTGGAAGAACTGTTGGCTGTCAGGGAACAAGTGGTAGGACTTCACCTGGCCAAGATGCCAGTTACGGATGCCGAAATGAAGACGATAAGCCGATTTGAGAACCTCCTCCGGCTGAACCTCAACTTCTCCGAAATTACAGGCGGTGGACTGAGAGAACTCACTGGGCTGAACCGACTTCGTCACCTGTCGCTTTCAGGCACTGCCGTTGACTATGCCGCTGTGAAGGAGTTGGTAGAGAAAATGCGTGGAATACGCACGCTTACCCTCTGGGATACACCACTTACTTATGCTGAAGTGGACGATCTTCGAAGGGAATATCCAGGCATGGATTGGGTTTCGGGAAGGGAGGAAACTCCGGAGGATATTCTTCAGTTAAACCTGCCCGGATTGGCCAATGCTTCGAATATATTTAGCGACACGATGGTGTTGAGTCTTGGTCATCCGATACAGGATGTAGAGATTCGGTTTACCTTGGACGGTTCGGAACCGGACCGGGAAAATTCAGAAGCCTTTGTCCCTGGCGAGACCGTGCTCCGTGAGGGAAAGTTGGTAAAGGCCAGGGCCTATAAGGAAGGTTGGTTGGGCAGTGAAGTAGCGACCTTCAATGTATATCAAAACAGGTACCTTCCAGATTCCGTTATTTTGCTGTCCCGGCTCAATCGGGTACATCCCGCCAACGGAGCCAATACCTTCTTTGATAAGGAAATGGGCACCTTCAATGCCAACAGTCCTGCTTGGGCGAACAACTGGGCCGGGTTTTTTAGGAATGATATGGAACTGCTTTTTCGTTACGATGAGGCGGTGTCGGTAGGCAGTATCTCCATGCGGGTGCTTGTGGAACCCGAGACGAACATTTTGCCTCCCTCATCCATAGAGGTATGGGGCGGTGACGATCCGGACAAATTGAAGCTAGTCGGTAAATCAACCCCAAAACAACCGACTGAGGAGGGCAAGCCCTATATCGAGTTGGTAACCTGTGAATTTCCAGCTTTTGAAGGAAAGTATATTAAAGTAGTTGCCAAACCAGTAGCAAAGATCCCCGACTGGAGCCGAAGAAAAGGCGGTGCGGCCCTGCTGCTTGTTGATGAGATGTTTGTGAATTAAGTATGATGGCAGGTATGACCATTTTGTCCGGGAGCCTACCGTTACGGGTTTAACGGAAAGGAGCTTAACAGCAGCGGCGAATGGGGTTCCAAGAGCCATTACCACTAAGGTCCCGGATCGGAAGAAAATAATAGAATGTTGGTTATAGTCAAAAGCTATGGTCCCGATCAACCGAATAATGAATTAAACGCAAGGCCCATTCGGTTTTTTTTTTGATTTTCAGCAACCGACTTTCCATTTTTACACAAGAAACTGTCCCCTTTTTCTATGATTTTCTATTTTCCCCTAATATATTTTTTTCTCTTCAATAGTGGTCTTCCAAATCCCCCCTTTAAACAGCCACATAACCATCCCTTATCAAAAAGTCTCATTTGTACCTTCCTCCTAACCTTTTTCTCAAACTAACTCTCCCCAAACCACCTCCTCCAAATTACCCATACCCCCCTATCCCTATATACGCTTACCTGCGTATTCAGCTAAAATAGACCTTTTTGCGTATTTTATCCCACTTTTTTATCCTTCTCTTTGGGTCATACAATTGTTGGCGGCTGCCAGCGGATACCAAAATGATAAAGGAAATCCAGGAAAACAGAACCCACAAAATCACCTTCCGGCTTAATGACCGGGAAGTTAGATTCCTGGATGAGTTTTCCCAAAGTACAGGCATCTCCCGAAGCGACACCCCTAGAAAACTGATCCGAAAGATCCAGGGGGATGTCACCATTGTCAAGACGGATAAGCTCCTCAAAACGCTGAACAGTTTGGTCGCAGAACAGGGCCGGGTCAACAATAATATCAACCAATTGGCCAATCATGCGAACCAATATTCTAAAGTAGAAGATTTGGACCCTAAGATCTTTGCGTAGTTCAACAGTCTTCTTGCCCGGCATCTGGACTATCAGGAGGAAATCAACCGGACCTTCCGGAAAATCCCCGTCTGGATGTAGTATACAACTAGACGGGGTTTGTCGAAGGTGGGCGCGACGGTCTCGTCCACCAGATAATCGACGGTGACGCTGAAGCCGTCCGCTATTTTTTTTGCCGTCTCCACGGACGAAAGGGCCTCGTTGCGTTCATACTTGCCGATGGCCTCCCTGGACGCGGCTATCTGCTGTGCGAGTGAGAACACCTTGATTAGGGCATTCGCATGGAAAAGCCATTTTTTTAATTAGGGGAAACTTTACTGACCAAAAAAATCGTTAACTTTATGTAAAAGATAAATCTTTCTGCATGGATACCCAACCAGTCAAAGTCGACCTTAGACACTGGCTCACTCTATCATGGAAATCAATAAGTTAAGCATATAAAGTCTAGCAATATGGATATAAGAAGCGAAAAACTCGAGCTTATAGCTCGATTAACTACTATCGAAGATGTCAACCTCATACATCGGATCACACAATTGCTAGATCAGGATAAAGAGAAGGACTTATTTGCAACCAAAGAAGACGATTTGGTCGAACGAGCCAAAGCTTCACTTAAGTCCATAGTGGAAGGAAAAACAAGGGATATCATGGATTTTCAAAATGAGGTAAACTCGTGGAAGAAGAGTCAGTCTATAAAGTAGAAATCACACCGGAAGCTGAGAAGCATTATTTCGATGTTTTAGAATACTTTTACAAGCATCATTCAGCTGACAGCGCAGATAAAAAATCAGAAGCGTTATTAATTAAAGCCATTTCTTTAAAAAACCACCCTCAAAGAGGCAGAATCGAGGAGTGCCTGACTTTTTTAGGAAAGGAACATCGATTTTTGGTTTATAAATATACCCAAAACCGCTCCATTAAGATTATCTATTTTGTTGAGGAAGAGACAAAAACAATTTACATAACTGACTTTTTTCCAACAAAAATGAACAACCTCAAAATAGAAAAAAGAAATAATCCATTAGATTAATATCCAGTTTTCAAAATTCAGAATCTGGATATATCAAAAAAGACTATATGTATGGTCGTCCATGGGGGCGAAATGTTCTTTTTTTATTTGGCAAATAAAAAGTTTGTAAGGAGTTTGGAAAAGCTCAGGAAAAGGTTGTGCGGGAGCCTACTGTTACGGGTTTAACGGCAAGGAGGAGGACCCAGAGGGAATGGGAGGCGGCGGCTCTACCTATGATTATGGGTTTAGGATCTATAATCGGAGTATTGCGAAGTTTTTGAGTGTGGATCCGTTGTTTGCGACATATCCGGAGGGTTCCGGGGGAGGATCTCAACCGGGGGGAATCCGTTTTTATGCGGAAGGGGCTAGTGGGTCCCTCCTGAAGGCAGGCAACGACCTGCGTGTAGTACAGGTCTTCGCCGGGCACAAAAACCTCTCGGCAACCGAGAAATACAAACAGGCACAGTTGAAAGAGCTGAAGAGGGCGGTGTTGAACTATCATCCGTTGAAATCAAACCCACAAATCCCAAAAAAACGTTAACTTTATGAGGAGAATACATTATAAAGGAATGGACATCAAAGCAGAAAAATTACACCTGATAGAACAGCTGGCAAGGCTGGAAGATATACAGATAATACAGCAGATCAAAGATTTATTGAGTTCCCAGAAAGACCCAATAGCCGGTTATAAACCGGACGGAGGCCCCATTACCAGGTCAGAATTGGTAGCTAGGGCAACGGACTCAAATAAAGCCATCAAAGAAGGAAGGGTGATCAGTATTGAGGATCTGGAAAAAGAATCGGAAAACTGGTAAGCAGGATGAAGGTTTTAATCACCGAGCCCGCCAAAGAATCATTGAAAGAAATTTGTAAACACTACAGAAGTTTGGAGTTCGATTCTTATGCCATAAAGGTACGAAAGGCGATACTTGGAAAAGCCAAGAGTTTATCGGACAACCCGGAAAGAGGGCAGAAAGAAGAAATGTTAAAATCCTTCGATCAGGACCATCGCTATTTACTGGTAGAATCCAACTTTAAAATCATTTATCTGATAGACGAAAAACGGGTCATAGTGACAGATATATTTGATACCCACCAACATCCCGATAAAATGCTCAAAGGGAACCGGTAACGATCAATCAATAACTAATCCGAAACATACTGCGCCGTGCCTTATGGGCAGGGGGAAGTTCGCTGCAAGTCCGTGACATTCCGAGGTTAATGATCAACACAGTTGTCAAAAGGAGAAGCCCAAAAGGCTTTTCTTTTTTTCAATTGAATTTTTTTTCAGTTGAAAGAAAAAAGTCCCTATATCGGAGGCTGTGCATAAGGCACAAAAACGTTCTTTAAAGTTGTGTAAGTCAGGTTAGAAATTATCCGAAAAGGTTATGGGGTTACGTACCGGGTGGGTTCAACGGGAAGGAGGGAGACCCCGAAGGGATGGGCGGCGAGGGCAACACTTATGACTATGGTTTCAGGATCTACAATCCGACTATAGCGAAATTTTTGAGGGTGGATCCGCTGGCGAAGGAATTCCCATGGTATACACCATATCAATTTGGTGGGAACAAGCCGATCGTGTTCATCGATCTGTACGGGACGGAGTTCCAGCTACCGACCTTCGAAAAGTTTAAGTATGGGGAATTGGCGCCATTAACGCTATCACTGTTGTGGACAATGTTGCCATCAAACTTGACCGGCTCTTAAATGGTCATCCCGAATTACCTGGCAATTTTGTTCACGGCACCCAAAGGCAGGTCCCTGTCGCCAGCCTCTACCCTTGAGTAATTGGACTGGCGCATATTGACCAGTCCGGCAATCTGCTGCTGCGTCAGGCCTTTTTCTTCCCGGATGCCCTTTATACAGAAATACCATCCGTTGGGTTAAAAAATCAGTTTACTGAAGAACTTGGAAATGAATGTTACCGTTAATATTAGTATCTTGTACCGGATTGGTACACCTAAATTTTAACGTTTCATTATGTTAGTTATAAGCAGTAGAGAATTTAGACAGAATCAAAAAGAATACTTTGAACGGGTAGATAGGGGAGAGCAAATCATTGTGCAACGGGGTAAGGATAAGGCTTATGCGCTAACTCCCGTTACTGAGGACGATTTGTATTTTAATGCGGAAATGGTTGAAAGGATTAAGCAGAGCATGAAAGAGGCTCAAAACGGGGAAGTCAAAAAAGTATCTAGTCCTAAAGAGATCTGCGATTTATTAGGGTTATGAGTTATCTGTTGGAGCTTACCAAAACTGCCCTGGCGGACATTGAAAAGCATAAAAAATCAGGAGATAAAGCTACGTTAAAAAAAATAGAAACACTCTTGAATGAATTAATGGAACATCCTACAGAAGGTACCGGACAGCCTGAAATGTTGAAATACGATATGGCAGGGCTATACTCCCGAAGAATTAATAAAAAACATCGTTTAGTTTACTCAATCGAAGAAACAACAGTGACGGTGCATGTACTTAGTGCATGGTCACATTATGGAGATAAGTAAGGTTGTTAGTCGCTCGTATCTAACTTTTTAGATGGGGAATCATCTATTCCGGGTGGTTTTTGTAACGTATTGAAAAACCCCAACTTCCCAGTTCTTGTACAGTAATAGCTACTACGGCAGTTTTTAGTTTCTTTGAAAAAAGACGGTAAAAAATTCAGACGTTTTCCGCAATACGCCTTATCTTGATTGGTCTTAACGCCATTTTATGAAAAAGCAGCTCCTCATTGGTACCTTTTTAGTAATTTTTATCCTTCCAGCACTGGCTCAGAAACGGGTAAAAACCTCACTGCCACCCAAAAAACCACTGACCGAAGAAGCTTATGATGAATGGAAAAGCATCACTTATCGGCAAATCAGTCCCGATGGGACAAAGGTCGCCTATACGCTCAATCCTGAAAATGAAGATGGCGAACTTATCTTGCTGGACGTAAGGACGGGAACGAAGAAATCCGTGCCCAGAGCCGAATCCATCAACCTAACTTGGGATGGTGCGCATCAGCTTTTTTTGATCAAGCCGGAGATGGAGGTCATCAGGAACCTTCAGCGACAGAAGAAAAAGAAGGAGGAATTCCCAAAAGATACGCTTGGAATATACCATTGGCAGACAGGCAAACTCGAAAAAATCCCCCGAATCCAATCCTTTAAAGCGCCGGAAGAGGCAGGGGGATGGGTCGCTTATCAAGTAACAGCAGAAGATAAGGGCGCGAAAAAGGATTCATCAGCAACGGCCGAGAAAAGTGCGGAGAAAAAACCCTCAGATGAAAATGGATATCATTTGCAGATCCGGCACTTGGAGAGTGGAGAGGTAAGCGAATTTTCGTTTGTAACGAAATATGCCTTTGCCAAAGGGGGACAGGGTGTAATGTTACACAGCACCGGCAATGAAGGGGATTTTGAAGCGGGTGTGTATTGGTATGACCTGTCAAAAAGGGAGCTAATTTTGCTCTTGTCGCTTCATCCCAAAAACAAGGTGCACCAATGGGCCATAGCCGAAGCAGCCGACAAGTTGTCGTTTATCGCCGAAATGGATACGGTTGACGCGCTCATTCCTGACCCTGAATTGTTTTTATGGGAAAATGGAGCTACTTCGGCGAAAGCATTTCCACTTAAGGAAATGGAAGGCATGCCGGAAGGATGGCTGCTTTCCCCGGATTTTGGACCTTATTATTCTGAAAACGGCGAACGGCTTTTTGTAGGTACACGGCCAGAGCCGATTGTAAAAGACACGACATTACTCCCTGAGGAAATCGTCCAGGTGGAAGTATGGCATTGGCAGGACGAGTATATCTATCCAGAGCAAAACCGCCGACTCGAGCGGGAACAAAAAAGAAGTTATTTGGCAGTTCTTCACCTCAAGGATCGGAAATTTACCCAGTTGGGTACCCGGGAAATTTCTGTAGTGGAACCTGCTGTAGAGGGAAACGGTGCTTTTGCCTTAGGGAAAGACGATCGGTCCTACCGAATGATGCGTACCTGGGACATCAGTTCCTATGAGGATCTTTATGTGATCGATGTAGAAACCGGTAAGCAGACGCCCATTGCCAAAGAAGTAAAAGGAATGTCGGGAGTTTCTCCGGGTGGTGACTTTGTTTACTGGTTTAACAGTCCAGACACCACCTGGTATACCTATGAAGTGGGTACGGGGGAGAGGCGTCGGCTAAACCTGCCTGCATCGGTCTCTTGGGTGGATGAGGAAAACGATCTGCCAGATTACGCGTCTTCTTACGGATTGGCAGGATGGACGGAGAATGATGCCCAGCTGTTACTTTATGACCGTTACGACATATGGTCCTTTGATCCCAAGGATAAAAATGAGCCGGAAAACCTCACTAAATCAGGCAGAACCGAACGATTGGTATATAGGTATCAATCCTTAGATCCGGAGGAAAAGGCGCTTAGTACCACTACCCCTTGGATGCTGGAGATGTTTGATGAAGGGACGAAAGACGCTGGTTTTGCGAAATATGACCCTAAGTCTGCTTCCCTAAACGTATTGATACAAAGCCCTCACCGCTACGCGGGCTTGAAAAAGGCAAGAGAAAGTGATCGGTTGATGTTTACCAAGGAAAGTTTTCAGGAGTTTCCGGATTTGTATTTGACCGACTTGGCATTTTCTTCGCCGACCCAAATCAGCGATGCCAATCCCCAACAGGAGGAATACCTCTGGGGGACCGCAGAAATCGTAAGTTGGCGGTCACTGGATAACATCCCACTAGAGGGGATCCTTTATAAACCGGAGAATTTTGATCCCAAGCGGAAGTACCCCGTGATCGTGGTGTATTACGAGAAGTTTTCCAACACCCTCCATTACCACCACAAGCCGGAACCGATCCGTTCGCTGGTACACCGCACCATGTACGTGAGTAATGATTACCTGATCTTTATTCCGGATATTGTATACCGGGTCGGCTATCCGGGTGAAAGTGCCTACAATGCGATAATGCCAGGGGTAACTTCGCTGATTGAGCAGGGATTCGTGGATGAGGAAAATATCGGTATCCAAGGCCACAGTTGGAGCGGGTATCAGACCGCGTATATTCTTACCCGTACCAATATGTTTAAGGCCGCTGAGGCTGGGGCCATCGTGGCCAATATGACGAGTGCCTATGGAGGAATCCGGTGGGAGACGGGACTTGCAAGGACGTTCCAATATGAAAAAACCCAAACGCGACTTGGCGCTTCGCTTTGGGACAACAGATCTCTGTACATTGAAAACTCCCCCTTGTTTTATGCCGACAAAATAGAGACACCTTTATTGCTTATGCACAACGATGCCGATGGACATGTTCCCTGGTATCAGGGAATAGAAATGTACCTGGCGATGCGGAGACTGGACAAAGCCTGCTGGATGCTTAATTATACCGGTGAGCCTCACTGGCCCGTAAAACTGCAAAATCGGATTGACTTTCAGACGCGGATGCGGCAGTTCTTTGACCACTATTTAAAAGGTGCGCCGATGCCGAGTTGGATGGATAGGGGGGTACCGGCTATAGAAAAAGGAATCCGGCAAGGGTTGGAATTTGTGAATTAATGAGAGGTACATACGCTTACCGATGCGGTTTCCATCTTTCGAAAATATAACGTTCATTATATCAGCAAGTGGTAATTATAATAGATCTGTAGCAAACTTATATAGCTTTTTTCTATATGCTCGCTGATCGATTTGATGTTACTTTTCAGTCTAGAAGAGATTGGAATTAAAGTGCTGTTTGTTTATATTGAATTTGCTATTGAAAACCTCTAACATCAATCGTAATACGAGGATATATAAAGGGTTGCTATTTTCGTATGCGGTATTGCTTTTTTCAGGTAGAACCATTCAACTGAGTTAACGGCATTTGGTATTGAAGCTTAAAAATAAGGAAATGAAAAGAATTCACCTCTTTGAATTTGAAGATCAGGCGTGGTTTCCTAATTGGATAAGGGTTCTAATGACACGGTATATCATGGCCTTTCATCGATTAATTGGAACAGCTGATCATTTTAATTCTAATTCTGCCAGTACTGATTGCTTGGGATGGTGCAGTCTCAAACATCCGTACCTATACGCTAGAGGATATGGACGTCCTCACCAAGGAGTTGACAACTGAAAAATACACTTGGGAAAAAGGTAAAATCAAGGGTAAAGGTGGAAATAAGTTGTACTTGCTAGGAAAGCCATTAGAAGTGGGTTGATTTCTTTACCTTTTTAAACTATGTCCTGTTAATTAATCTTTTTTTGGAAGGAAGTCTGCTATTTTCCCAATCCATTTCCCTCTAAAAGGCAGGTGGCCAAAGATTTCTTGAAAGGTATTCAGGCGGTATTCGTTTTTTCGATTAGGCAGTTAGACCCCAACCTACTTGTCACTCGAAAATATGGCCTACAATCACAGTGAAAATGAGGAACCAAAAACCTGCTTTTCCCGTACAAAATCAGAGAAATGTGACGCGACTAAATTGTATCAATATAGTTACCAAACGTAATATGGCATCACAAGAAATACCCTATTTTTGCCTTCCATTTACTTCATTCTTTATATGAGAAAAGTTATACTGTTTTTTATTTTTAACCTTATTTACCTTACCTCATCAGCCCAAAAAGTCACTGTAAGCGGCACGGTCAAAGACGCGGACAACGGTGAAACCCTGATCGGTGTGAATATTTTTGATAAGCTAAACCAGAAGGGGGCCGTGACGAATAATTATGGCTTTTTCAGCTATACGCTTTTTGATAAAAACGTAGAACTGCTGTTCACCTATGTCGGTTATGAGCCATTGCTGCTGTCCCTGGAGTTGGAGAAAGACACCGTACTGAATATGGAACTTCTGCCGGCCGGCTTATTAAGCGAAGTAGTCATTCAGGGAGATCGGTCTGATCCTATTCAGGAAAGCACCCAAATGGGCACCGTAAATGTACCACTCCGGGAGATCAAAAACCTTCCGGCTTTGATGGGTGAAGTCGATATATTTAAGGTGATACAGTTGTTACCGGGGGTTCAATCCGGTTCGGAAGGCGCCTCCGGTCTGTATGTGAGGGGGGGAAGTCCCGATCAGAATTTAGTACTGCTAGACGGCGTTCCGGTGTATAACGCTACCCATTTGTTCGGTTTTTTTTCCGTATTTAATGCCGATGCCATCAACAATGTTGAATTGATCAAGGGTGGCTTTCCAGCAAGATACGGAGGGCGATTGTCTTCTGTAATTGATATCAGCATGAAGGAGGGCAATATGAAAAAATTCCAGGGAGAGGGCAGCATTGGCTTGATTGCTTCCAAACTTACTCTTGAAGGGCCCATTACGAAAGATAAAACCTCTTTTTTATTGTCAGGCAGAAGGACCTACCTAGATATGATTGCCAGACCGATAATCAGAAATTCCTCAAATGGACAGGAGGATATAGGGTATTACTTCTACGATGTCAACGCCAAAGTCAACCATATCTTTAATCAGAAAAACAGACTTTTCCTGAGTTATTATGGCGGAGATGATCGGGCCTATTCTTCCTACAAATACGAAGGACAACGTTGGGATAATTCCGGAACAACAAGCAGCCGAGAAGAAGCCGGACTTGGTTGGGGAAACAACATTGCTGCCGTTCGTTGGAACCATGTTTTCAATCAGCGCCTCTTTGCAAATTTTACCGGTACATTTACCAAATACCGGTTTAACCTCTTTACAGAATATGACGATCTTTTTACGGATAATCAGGGGGTTAGAAATCGGGATTTTTACACAGCCAGCTACCTCTCTGGCATTAGGGACCTTGCGCTAAAGGCAGATTTTGATTTTATACCCAATCCGCAGCATTACCTACGCTGGGGTGCCATGGTGATAAACCATCGGTTTACGCCCGGTGTGTTTGTGGCAAGAGAAAATGAACGGCCTGAGACGCGTCAAGGCGCTACACCGTCAGATTCGAGGGAACTTTCTGCGTATGTAGAAGACGATTTTGCTTTGGGCGATCGCTGGAAATTCAACGTGGGTGCACATTTTTCGGGGTTCCTTGCGGATGTTGAAACCTACACGTCCTTCCAACCGAGATTCGCAATGAGGTACCTGTTGGATCCAAGCTCCTCGTTGAAGTTCTCGTACGTGCAAATGGCGCAGTTTGTCCATCTTCTCACCAATGCGGGCTTGGGATTGCCTACGGATCTATGGGTTCCATCCACCGATAGGATCGGCCCCCAAGAAAGTTGGCAGGTCGCTGCTGGATATGCAAAGAACTTGGGATTCGGTCTCGAATTTACAGCAGAGGCGTATTACAAAAACATGGAAGGCGTGATCGAATATCAGGACGGTGCTTCCTTCCTCAATACCTCGGAAGATTGGCAGGATAAGGTCACATCAGGTGAGGGGAGAAGCTATGGGCTGGAATTGCTTTTACATAAGAAGGTAGGAAGGACAACAGGATGGGTAGGCTATACGCTGTCGAAGACAGAACGGCGATTTGATGACCTCAATTTTGGCAACTGGTTTCCCTTTCGTTACGACCGTAGGCATGACATCAGTGTGACTGCCGTCCACAAATTATCCGATCGGATTGACCTGTCCGGTACTTGGGTATTTGGTAGCGGAAATTTCATAACGGTGCCAACGCAGCGGTATCAGCATGCACTTTCTGTTATCACTGATCCAATGATCCGCTATGGGGGACTATCTCTTGAACATTTTGATTCGAGGAATAATTTCCAGATGCGTAGTTATCACCGTATGGATGTTGGTGTCAATTTCAATAAGATCAAACGATGGGGTCAACGTACGTGGAATGTGTCAATATACAATGTATACAGCAGGTTGAATCCGTTCTATTTGGATATCAGCTATAACTACGAGATTCAGCGGGAGCAGCTGCGACAGTTCAGTCTTTTCCCTATTGTACCTTCTGTTTCCTATAGATTTACCTTTTAAGTATGAAGATCAATAGAGCCATAGCGTATTTTCTCAGCTTAGTTGTCCTGTCCTCTTGTGAGCAGTTTTTAGAGGTAGAGTTACCCGGTCAGGAACCGCGGCTGGTTTTAAACGCACTTTTGGAACCTACCGACACCCTGAAGGTTTACCTTACCAAAAGTAAAGGTATCTTGGAACCGCGGGATTTTGATCAATTTGACGTGGTGAGCGATGCCAATGTCTTTCTAAAAACGCAGGATGGGCAACAATTACCCATGGCTTTTCTGGATAGAAGCAGACCCTTTGAACCGAATGCCTTTTATTACCTGAGTGGCCATCAATTCCAAGAAGACCAAACCTACGAAATCATAGCGCAGCATAGTTTGTATCCATCCATCCGTACAGCCCAAAAACTCCCTACAGATATACCCATTAAATCCATTGACCTGGTTAATCTTGGACCAAGATCGGATTTTGAAGGTGAAAACGAATTTCAGGTAACAGTGACCTTTGATGATCCTTCGGGAAAGAATTTTTACGAGATTTCAGGGTTTTCATTAGGAAGCCAAATTGTTGTGTCTGAAGGCGATACAACCTACTTTTTTTACCAATCAGATCTATATCCAGACCCTGTTAATCCCGCGTACGAAAAGGATTATCTAATGAGGGATGTACTTCTTTTTAATGATGTTTTGCTCAACGGTATAGACTCGCAAATCGTATTTAGGACACACATACGTAGTGATGTGGATATGGAACTTACGATTAGATTCTCCCACGTTTCGGAAGCCTATTACCGGTATCAGGATACCGCGGACTTACAGCGGTACAATAGTGGGGATTTTCTTTCTCAACCGGTTCTTGTCTTTAACAACGTCACTAATGGGTTTGGGATTTTCAAGTCAAGAAATACGGATCAGCGGGTCATTCAAATAAGGCAAGGAGATCAATAGAACGAGTATGGGAGTCATCTGAATCTATGAATCGCTAAGGACAGGGTAGTAAGTTGATGGTGGTTTGACGGACAGCAGAATGATTTCAACGAGTTAGTATAATGGCTTACTAAAGAATCCGTATTCGCTTTGCGGTTATTTAAATGGGAGGAAAACTGGAAGCTGGCATAAAATGTGCAGCTGATTTGATGTAGAACCTTTTATTTTTTATTCGGTATAAGCTCATAGAATCATGTTTAAATTAGGCAAAAACGAAATCAAATTTCTGTATAACAGCAACAAATCAGACGATAGGGAGGCGTATGCCTACGTTCTGACATTGCATAAACATGTAATTAATGAACTGGATGTCTCAAAAAACGACATGACGCCTACCCAGATCTTGGAGTTGGCAGGACGGCTACAGGTGCGGGTAATTGATCTTTTTGATAAGGATAGTGATTATTTCAAAGAAAATATTCAGGGAAAGGACATTGACGAATCCGATCTGCTAAATTTACTGATCCGGGAAAAATCAGCGTTGAAGACGCCTATTTTGATATCAGAAGCTGGGGCGGAGATTTTATACTATCCAAGGGATACCATCAAAATGGATATGGCGTTTGATAAAATGAGTAGTAAAAGAAAATAGCACCGATTTTTATGTAGTAATTCAATTTTCAGGTAGCAATTGCTACCTGTTGTACACGATCAAAATAAAAGCAACCAAAACAAAAAGTAGTCCATAGGAACCATATCCGAAAAACCAACTCAGGAGGAATATAGAAAGGTAGTAAAGGGGGCAAATGAACATACCTATTACAAACTTAAATGTCCCATAAAATACCGGATCCTGTATTTGATTTCGAACTACTTTCCATAGAAGCCAGAGTGGCCAATGAAGAAATGATACCAAAAACCGACCTATTTGACGAAGAATTGATGCCGGTTTTCGCGGTTCGCTTACGTACTGTCCGGTTAGAAAACCCCTAACCTTTTTGGGAGAACTTAGCGGAATATGGTTGGCAATTAAGTTTTTTAATGTTTCTTCATAACCAGTATCCGGTATATGGACCGTCAGTTCTGTCAACGCCTGAAAAGCTGACGCTGTCAACCCTTTGGCGTCTTTGGCATACGAGGCGACTAAGATAGGTGTGCCGATCTCGATATGAACAGCCGTGCCAGCTTTTTGGTGGGTTTCATAGGAAATCCCAATGGGCAAAATGGCGAGTGGGAGAGAAGGGTTCTTTTCCCTAGCCCCAAAGGCAATTCGGGTGAAGCCCTTACTCAAGGGCCTTACATTCCTCCGCAAGCTATGATTTCCCTCCGGAAAGATCAAAATAGCCTCATTTTCAGCGAGTAGTCGTTCACAACGGGAAAAGCTCTCTTGGTTACCAGGAATACTTGAAAGACCATCCCTCATTCGGAATACCGGAATCAATTGTAATGTTCTTAAAAGCTTAGCTATAAACCTTTTCTTGAATAAATCAGCTCTCGCCAAAAAATAGGGCTTCAAGCCTGTCATGGTAGCAATCAACAGTGGATCCAAAAGGGCATTTTGGTGATTGGATACGATGATCAACGGGGAATCGCGGGGAATATGCTCCTTTCCTGTAACTTCGATCTTGGAAAAGTATAGAAGGAGGTTCCATTTTACCCAAATGCGAAGCAGTTCATATATCATTGCTTTCACCCGCGGCTAAGTTTTTTCCACGTCAGGGCAACGGTCATACCCGAGATAATGTGCCAGATTCCCCACCATCCGGCGATAATGGCCATTCCGCCCAGACCGTCAAAATACGTGAAAATAAGCACCAATGCCAATCCCGAGTTTTGGATACCGGTTTCAATCGTCAATGTTTTCGTATCGGGTAGGCTGAGGCCAAAAAGTTTTGCCAGTGAAAACCCGGACAGCAAGGCAGCAAAATTGTGCGCCAGAACCCAGAAGAAGATTAGTAAGATGAATTTTAAAAACAGGTGGTAATTGCTATAAAATGCTATGACCACGATGGCTCCAAAGATAAGGATGCTTATAGGCTTTAATACCTTACTCGCAGTCTTGCTGAATGCTCCATAGTGATGACTGACATACATGCCAAGCAGCAACGGCACACCGAGAATCAGTGCCACGGTTTGAAAAATATCCACATAGTCCAACTGTATTTCCTGCAGCATCGCCGCAGCCGGTGGATAAAATCCGGCCCAAAAGCCGAAATTGAAGGGTGTCATGACGACGGCAGCAAGCGTGGCAAAGGCTGTCAGGCTGACAGACAAAGCTGTGTTTCCTCCTGAATAGTTGGTCAGGAAATTGGATATATTTCCACCTGGACAGGCAGCTACCAAAAACATGCCCAACGCTACACTGGGAATGGGCTGAATCCACCATACGAGCAAAAATGTCAGGAAAGGTAGCATCACAAATTGGGAGAAAATCCCGATAAAAAACGCCTTAGGCGCCTGAAATAGGTAGTAAAAATCGCGAAAGCGGATATCCAGCGCCACACCAAACATGATAATGGCCAAGGACACATTCAATAGAAAAAGAGAATCGCCCTTGAAATTCAGGACACTTTGATCGAGTTCTTCCAGCATGCCTTTTTTTCTCACAAATATGAAATAAAAGCAGGGGTTTATATTTCCTTCCTAGGATTAATTTTAATAAATTTGACCATCGAAAATTTCGAAATGGTTTAAATTCAATTCAATAAAAGTACTTTTGGTTGAATTTTTGCTAGTAAACCAATGAATCTGAAGTGAGTTTTTACAATTCTTACCGCATTTTACAAACATAACAAATCAACAACAACTATTATGGCAAAAATTAAAGTAGGTATTAACGGATTCGGGAGAATCGGAAGGCTGGTTTTTCGCGCAGCTCAGGAAAGAGACGATGTTCAGATTGTAGGCATCAACGATTTGATTGATGTAGACTACATGGCCTACATGTTAAGATATGATTCCACACACGGACAGTTCAAAGGTGATGTCGAAGTAAAAGACGGGAAATTGATTGTAAACGGAAACACGATCCGCGTAACTTCCGAAAAGAACCCTGCCAACCTAAACTGGTCTGAGGTAGGCGCCGAATATATTGTAGAATCTACGGGCTTGTTTTTAACAAAGGAAAGTGCCCAAGGACATATCGATGCGGGTGCTAAAAAAGTAATCATGTCAGCGCCTTCAAAGGATGATACGCCGATGTTTGTGATGGGTGTAAATGAGGACAAATACACAACTGACATGACCTTTGTTTCCAATGCCTCTTGTACCACCAACTGCTTGGCACCTTTAGCCAAAGTCTTGCACGACAATTGGGGTATTGAAGAAGGTCTTATGACCACAGTGCACGCCACCACGGCCACCCAAAAGACCGTTGACGGCCCATCTGCTAAGGATTGGAGAGGCGGTAGAGGTGCAAGCCAAAACATCATTCCATCCTCAACAGGGGCTGCAAAAGCTGTAGGTAAGGTAATACCGGAACTGAATGGCAAATTAACAGGCATGGCGTTTAGGGTTCCTACCCCAAATGTGTCTGTAGTAGATCTCACCGTACGGCTTTCAAACCCTGCGTCCTATAAAGAAATCTGCGCCAAAATGAAGGAGGCCTCCGAAGGTTCCCTTAAAGGAATCATGGGATATACTGAGGATGATGTGGTATCCACTGATTTTGTCGGAGATGCCAGGACATCTATCTTCGATGCGGGAGCCGGTATTCAATTGAGTGATACCTTTGTAAAAGTGATTTCTTGGTATGATAACGAGTGGGGCTATTCCAACAAAGTAGTCGATTTGCTCGAATACATAGCAAAAAAATAACACCATAGAACGCGTAAAAAAAGAGGCTGTCCGAAAAGTCGGGCAGCCTTTTTTTTGTTGTTTTTTTTTTCCAAAATATGTATTTTAGGGATGTAAACAAAAGCGACTATGGCCAAGGTAGTTTTTAAAAACCAAACCGGCAACAGCCCCGAACTT
>WGNT01000189.1 GCA_016124425.1 Cytophagales bacterium | reverse complement strand
TATCAGCAAAAAAACAGTACGATTCCAAAGTGGCTGTTGCTGTTGAGGCTGCCTTTTCACTTGGTTTTGCTCGCATGGGCATACATTTACCTTTAAATAAAAAAACATTGAATTTTATTGATTTTAATTTAGTTGGCCCCCTTCAAGAAGGGTTGGACGCGATGGGATTCGAAAACCCAACACCCATACAACAACAAGCTATCCCAGTGATTTTAGCTGGCAAAGACCTGATAGCAACGGCCCAGACGGGTACTGGAAAAACTGCCGCTTTTATACTTCCGATACTTCACCATATTGCCACAGGCAATAGTCCGGGAGTTAATGTGTTGATACTGGCACCAACTCGTGAACTGGCGATTCAAATAGACCAGCAGATTCAGGGCTTAGCCTATTTTTTAGGCATCAGTTCCATACCTATTTACGGAGGAGGAGACGGCAATACTTGGGAACAGCAAAAGAAAGCATTGGAGATGGGTGCCGAGATTGTGGTCGCTACCCCAGGGAGGCTTATTGCGTTGCTGCAAGGCGGTAAAATTAAGCTCGATACGCTCAAATACCTTATTTTAGATGAGGCAGATCGAATGATGGACATGGGTTTCTCTGATGATATCCTTACCATTGTGAATTATTTGCCCCAAAAGCGGCAAACATTGCTTTTTTCCGCAACCATGCCGGCTAAAATCAGAAAATTTTCTCAGCAGCTTTTGAACGATCCGGAAGAGATTTCCATCGCTTTGGGAAAAACCGCGAAAGGTGTATCGCAATATGTCTATATGGCCTATGACCAGCAAAAGGAAGGCCTTATGTTGCATATTTTAGGACAACGGGATTATGAAGCAGTAATTATCTTCTGTTCTACTAAGGACAAGGTAAAGTCTCTTTATAAAACCCTTCGGGGGAAATTTGACGTGGAAGCATTTCACGCTGACTTGGATCAGGTCGAGCGGGAAAAAATCATGTCAGCATTCAAAAGCAAAAAAATCAAAATCCTTGTTGCCACAGACATTCTTTCCCGTGGCATAGATGTTGAGGATATAGAATTGGTTGTCAATTACGATACGCCGAATGATCCTGAAGATTATGTACACCGCGTAGGGCGAACCGCACGTGCCCAAAAGCAGGGAACAGCAATTACTTTGGTCAACGATAAGGATCGATACAAGTATTCAAACATTGAACGGCTAATCGGGTTAGAAATTGAAAAATTGCCGTTGCCGGAGTCGCTAGGGGAAGGACCATCCACCGCCGGAGGATCGCATCGCGTTGATCGAGACCATTCAAAAGGAAAGGGAAAAGGCAAACAGGGAAAAAAGAAGCCTTTCGGAAAAAAGAGAGAAAGTACTCCTTCGGAGCAAACGGCCAGTCCGGTAGTCCCATTGGAGGGACTTCCAGAGAAAAAAACCAAAGGAAGGAAATTCCCGCCACGAAGGAGTCCTAATGAATCAAGTGGGAACCAAGCTCCCGTTGATATGGAAGACAAGTCAGCGTTTGATGAGAAAAAGCCTTCTTCAAAGTTTAAAGACAGACGGAATATCGCAGAATAAATGCTAACAAATGAAATCGAGCCTGCCTACCGGACAGGCAGGCATGACGCAGGCGACGCACGGAGGGATGATTATAATTGCGACCTGCCTGCCGGACAGGCAGCGATTCCATAGCCTGTCCCGACTAGTCGGGATGGCAACTGAAAAACAAATTATAAACACATGAAAGACCGGAAAATATATGTTATTGGCGCCGGCGTCTCAGGATTGGTTGCCGCAATTGAATTGGAAAAGGCCGGCTACTTCCCCGTGATACTTGAAAAAACTGATCGGGTCGGTGGCCGCATTAAGAGCGATTTTGTGGATGGATTCATTTTAGACCATGGCTTTCAGGTTCTCTTGACGGCATATCCTGCCGCACAGCGCTACCTTGATTTTAAGGCGTTAGATTTGAGGTACTTTGATCCCGGTGCCGTCATTTTAAAACCGGGCGACACTTTTTCCGTGCACGATCCACTCCGGCGTCCAACCCAGATTTTTAACATGGCATTTTCTAAGGTGGGTACGCTTCTGGACAAAATTAAGCTATTTACCCTAACAAAAGAACTGAAGAAAAAGCAAGAGGAAGAGATTTTTTCTGAACCCGAAATGTCTACGATAAGCTACCTGAAAAAGAAGGGCTTTTCGGCAAAGATTATCGAGCAGTTTTTCAGGCCGTTCTTTGCGGGTATTTTCCTAGAGCGGGAATTGGCGACTTCGTCAAGGATGTTTGAATTTGTCTTTAAAATGTTTTCGATGGGACATGCCGCAGTACCCGCAAAAGGCATGATGGAAATTCCCAATCAGCTTGCCTCAAAACTTCAAAATACCCAGTTTAGGTTTAACACAACAGTAAAGGAAATCACCCATACGGAAATTCACCTTGATACCGGCGATACCATTACCGCCGATGATATCATCGTTACGGTTCCCGCGGCAGGGCTCGTTGATGGATTTACTGGTCCGGCAGTCACCCATCACGGCGTGGTGAACATGTATTTTTCTACCCAGTATTCTTTTTTGGCCCAGCCGATGATAGGTTTGGTCCCTGATGACAGCTTTTATATCAACAATTTGGTCTTTCTTACGGACGTGTGTAAGTCCTATTCTAACTCGGGGAGGGCATTGCTTTCTGTTTCGATTGTAAAGGATGTCACAGGCATAGAGAAATTGGACAAGCTCGTCGCATTGGAACTGGAAGCGCTCTCCGGTATTAAGGCGGAGCACTTCGAGTTCATCATGGGATACAACATTGCAGAGGCCTTACCTATTGTAGATGATCTTAAATTTGAGCGTCCGTACCATCAACATGAATGGTATGACCACTTGTTCCTCGCAGGAGACCATTACCTGAACGGTTCCGTGAATGCTGCCATGCAGGCTGGAAGAAGCGCAGCTGAAGCATTGATAGCCAAGGATCTGTTTATAAAATAATGGTGGAGGGATGGATTTGAAATGAAGAAGAAAGTAGCCGTTGCTGGAGCGACGGGATATATAGGAAAATGGTTCATTGATACCTATAAGGATGTATATGATATTGTCGGCCTCAGCAGAAAGGAAGTAGGCTCTAATCCTACTCCTCAGGTAACATGGCGTCAGGTTGAACTTTATTCCATTACTTCTACCCAGAAGGCACTCGAAGGGATAGATGTTGCCATCTACCTGGTACATTCCATGGCTGCTTCCACACGACTCATACAGGGGAGTTTTGAAGACACTGATTTGATATTAGCGGATAATTTTGTGCGGGCTGCCTCGGCAAACGGCGTTCAACAGATTATTTACCTTGGTGGTATCATGCCCAAAGAAGGTACCCCGGAACAATGGTCAACTCATTTAAGGAGTAGGCTGGAGGTAGAAGAGACCCTGTCAGGAGGAACAGCCGCTTTGACCGCGCTGCGTGCGAGTGTGATTGTAGGCCCTGGGGGTTCCTCTTTCGATATGATCAAGAATTTGGTTGAGAAGCTACCGATTCTGATGTGCCCTAAATGGACTGAATCAAAGACTCAGCCTATATCGCTAAACGATACGCTCGAGATTTTAGATACGTGTATAGCGAATCCAAATGTCTACAATAAGGCCATAGAAATCGGCAGTCCAGAGGTGATGTCCTACAAAGAGATGCTCATCCAAACGGCAAAAGTGATGAAAAAGAGGCGGGTGATTTTTTCCGTCCCCTTTTTCTCCCCAGGGTTTTCAAAGCTGTGGGTTGGCTTTTTCGGTGAAAGTCCTGCGCAGCTTGTTTCGCCGCTTGTAGAAAGCCTACGGCATACCATGACCGTATCTCCTGACCATGAATTTCAGGAAAAACAGATCACGTACAAAAACTACGAGGAATCTGTTCGTTTTGCGTTGAGCGAAACCCGCCTGCCACAGCTTCCGAAGTTTGTCGCGGTTCAGGAAAAAAGTAATAATGTAAGAAGTATTCAGCGATTGCCGAATACCCGTGGAAAAAACGCCTTTTGGGTAGCGAACCGATATAAGGTCTGGCTTCCTAGTTTTTTTCGTTTTTTGATCACAGCAAAGGAAGAACCCAAAGGTACAGTTTCATTTTCCCTTTTTAGATCAGCTAAGCCTATGTTGCAGTTGACGCTGGTCGTAGATCGAAGTGATCGGAAGCGGCAATTGTTTTTCATTACCGGTGGCTGGCTTGTGGGAAGGTTGGATTATGGTTGGTTGGAATTCAGGGAAGTACTAAATGGAAAATATATTCTCTCTGCCATACATGAATTTGTGCCTAGAATACCTTGGTTTGTTTACCTCAATACCCAAGCGAGGATCCATCTCTGGGTGATGAACCGCTTCCGAAACTATCTGGAAAAACCATAGTGATATATTTATCGCTTCCCTTTGGCAATACCAGCCACTTTTCTTTTTTGAACATTTGAAATGCTAGCTTTCCGTATGTGCGGATGCAAAGGCTTCCCACGCTCGAAAATCGTGTTCTTTCATCACTCTTGGGAATTTTATTTGTCCCCCCTTTTTTTTCTGTTTTTCGCTGTATGCGTAGAAGGTGTTTGCCGGAACAACGATGACTTCTACCGCATGAAGTGCTTTAGACCTCGCAACCTTATAATTCTTGTTGAGTTGCTGAAGGGTGCTGTCCAAAAAGTGGGCGGCGGCTTTTTCATCTACGGTTCCCGAGTCCTTACCGAGATACCAGCGGTGAATGTATACCCCATTTTCCTGAATAGCCGAAACAGTGTATTCTGGAATGGTAACTTCAAATTTCTCCTGTAAGGCTTCAAGGCCTTCGTCCATCTGATGGACGCTCAACTGGCTTCCTACCACGTTTAGAAAGAACTTGGTTCTACCGGTGATTTTTATTTCAGCCTTTTCTTTGTCGGTAAACATAACTGTATCACCTATCATGTAGCGCCAAGCGCCTGCTACGGTAGAAATCAGAAGGATATAATCGACGTTTTCTTCCACCTGATCAATGGTCAACGCTTTGGCTTCGGGATGCACGGCACCGGATTCGGTCATGTTGTCGGATGTAAAGGGTACAAATTCAAAGTAAATTCCGTTGTCCAAAACCAAGGCCATGGAATCCGTATCAGGTCTGCTTTGAAAAGCTAAAAAGCCTTCCGACGCTAAATAGGTGTCTATATATGTAAGCGGGTGTGCCAGCAGCCGTTCAAAACTTTTTCGATGAGGTTCAAAGGCTACACCCCCCGGGGTATACACTGTTAGGTTCGGCCAAATCTCATGAATGTTGGTAACCTTGTTGTATTCGATGACTTTTTTCATCATCAATTCTATCCAAGAGGGTATTCCAGATATTCCCCCAATATCCCAGTCTTTGGCGTTTTTCGCTATTGCGGTTATCCGTTCGTCCCAATCCGATATAGATGAAATTTCTGGACCGGGTTTGTAAAAATTCTGAAACCACTTTGGTATGTGATAGGCACTAATTCCACTGATTTCCCCTTCCAAAAATCCTTCATTTTCCTTGAGATCGGTACTGCTTCCGAGCATCATTACCTGCCGTTGGAAAAAGTCCGCCGGCAGATCATATTTGGATAAGGACATGATTTGTCCAATACCCGTTTTGCGAATACTATCAAGGAGGTCATCTGTCACCGGAATGTATTTACTGGCACTTGTGGTTCCGGAGCTGACGGCAAAGTATCGGTTGAGACCGGGCCATGTAATGTCCTCATGGCCTTTTCGGATCTGGCACCACCATTCGCTGTAGATTTTGTCATAATCAAAATAGGGTACTTCCTGCTGGAATGCAAGACCCGGTTCATCGGCCTCAAGAATCTGCTCGAACCCATAGTATTTGCCAAAGGAGGTCTCTTTGCCTTTTTTTAACAACTGTTTGAGAACCCCTTCCTGCATATCTTTAGCGGAGGATTCCCAGTTTAGTTTATCTCCCAACTCGATGGCTTTTTTTATTAATTCTCCTATTACTGGCATACACTTCAAAAGGTTTGATAAAAGCTAAGAACAAGATGATACCAATTATCAGACCAATGATGTATCCCTTCATCGAGCAATTTTTTCTTTAAAAATAGATCTTTCAAAGAATTAGTTTGACTTATTATGATTTAATTTTTTAATCGGACTCTTTTTTGTTCCAAAAGTTTTGTAAATTAAAAACGATTTAAATCAACAACAAAAACCCAATCTAACAGTATGAAAAAGCTACTAATAATATTCGCTGTATCCTACCTGTGTGTTCACGCGGGTTATGCGCAAGAAAAGCGTTACCTTGTCTTCGAGTTTATTCGGGTGGATAAGGCAAAGACGGTCGATTACTTGGAGTATAAGAGCTTCCTTTCAAAGGTTTATGCAACGGCAGTAGCGAAGGGAGATATTGCCGGCTGGGATTTGTGGTCTCTGAAAAGTGGTTCTGACGAAGATGCTTATCAGTATGCTACAATAACTTATTTTGACAACCCGGTAAAAATGATGGACAACAATGAGCCGCATTTATTTTTTCAGTATGCCAAGGAGGCTTTTCCCGAAATGGATGAAGCCCAAATAGCGTACCGCATACGCGAATCGTTGAATGATAGGGATCTCGCTATCCGGTCGTTTATGATCGAAATCGCAAGGACATCAGACTCCTTTCAGCTTAAGCCGGGTACCTTGGCATCCTTTGACCTGATGAAGGCAGTGGAAGGTAATTTCGAAGCCTATGAGGCGGCGGAGAGGGAAGTTTTTCTTCCCATGCATGAGAAAAAAATAAAAGCCGGCTTGATGGAAAACTGGTCCCTACTTCGCACGGCCCTACCAACAGGAAGCCAAGCTAGTTCTACCCACATGACGATGAATGTGTACAAGGATTATTTGCAGTTTTTCAATTCACTGGAATGGGAAGACATGGAAATGACAGACAGCATACAGGAGCGTGTGGAAAAAGGCCTCAACTCAAGAGACCAAAAATGGGTGCATCTTGCCACACTAGAAACGATGGTTAGGTAGTTTGGATCGATTATTTCCCGGGGGATGCTATGGGCATGCGTTTCAGGTTATGGCAGGATTCAGGGATTAAATACTGGATCCTGCCAGTTGTTCGTCCGGCAAATAAGGGTCATCAGTAAATTCACCCCCATATGAAAAACCATTAAAAGAAATATAGCCAAAAGAGGTACGCCCAAAAGTTGATAGGGCCAGGAGTACGTCCAAACCCCCATGTTAATGGTAATAATTTCCCCAACAGTGGGGAAAACCATGGCGACAACTAGGGCGATGGATACTTTATGCCAAAACGCGGAAATGGATAACGCCGAGAATACCTCCTTTTCAATCTTATAGATGAAGGTAAACGCAAGTCCCCATGCAAATGGCAGCCAATAAGGAAATTCCCGCTCTCCAGAAAGGTCATGGTAGGTCCAATATCCATAGTAAATGCCCCAAAACTCACAAAGCACCCCAAATAACGCACTCAGCACCAATCCAGTAAGGTAGGTATATCTGTCAGCCGAACCCCTTAGGAATCGTTTTCCAAGCACCAGCATCATATAGACTGCAAGCACTCCTGCCAGCAGCGCATCTTGGGAATGCAAGTAACCGATCAGAACGCCGGCGGCACACAGCTTTAGCAGGTTCTTGCCGAGAATTTGCACCAGGGCATATCTATCGTGCGTTAAGGAAATAGTCGTTGTCTTCAATGTCAGAAAAAGTAGCTTGATTGGATATTTTTCTCCTAACGGAAATGCCTAGGCATGACTTTTAGCTTCGGCAAAGGTAACGATTGTGTGAAAAACATGGCAACTATGCGTAGCGAATTTCTCAGGTAAGCCCTAGAAATCCATAGTCCTCAACGACTGGATCATTTTTGCTACCCCCGAACTGGCTTTATCCTGAATTTTAATCAGGTTTACTACACGAGCAATCTCGGGGAGTTGGATATCTATGACAAATTTGGGAATAGACCTTGGCGCATAACTGAGCAATCCAGCTGCCGGATATACCAATAGTGAGGTACCAATTACCGCAAAAACTGCTGCATTTTCGGTCGCTGCTATTGCAGCTTCCATCATCGGTACTTGTTCTCCAAACCAAACAATAAACGGCCTTAATTGAGCCCCTTTTTCACAGGTATCGCCAATATTCAGTTCGCAATGATCCATCTGATATACCAAGCTCGGATCCAAGGTGCTTTGAGATTTGAAAAGTTCTCCATGGAGGTGTATAACATGGCTTGATCCTGCTCTTTCGTGCAGGTCATCCACATTTTGTGTGATGATCGTTACATCGAACTCCCGCTCTAGCTCAGCAAGCTGTAGGTGGGCTGCGTTGGGCTGAGCTTTGAGACAAGCTTCCCTTCGCTTGTTGTAAAAGTCGAGCACTACTTCCTTGTTCTTTCTCCATCCCTCTGGCGAGGCAACCGCCATGACATCGTGTCCTTCCCATAACCCATTTGAATCTCGAAAGGTGGCTATTCCGCTCTCGGCAGAAATACCCGCGCCGGTTAAGACGACAAGACGCTTCATCATGCAATAAGTTTAATCGATCGGTTTTGGATCATAGATTACTAATTCTACCTTTCTATCTTCGTTGCGGGAACCGCGGTTCTGTTGTCTAACCAACAGTCCGCCGTCTTTGATAACTATTCTTTCCTCTGGAATCTGGTATTCCTCTATAAGCAGGGATTTCACATGGTCTACGCGTTTCGAAACAAGGCTAAGGTTGTACGAAATAGCGCCTGTATTGTCAGCATACCCCGATAAAGAAACCATGTACGCCGGGTTTACTTCCATGATGCTTGCGACTTCCTGCAACTTCTCCCGCTCCGAGCTATCCAACGCAGTTTGATTGATCCCAAAATACACCTCTTTTTTTGAATTTGGAAGGCCAATGACAATTTCTTTTTCTACATAAAAGGTATCGACCTTCTCTGCCTGATAGGAAGTATGGGGAATATCGGAACCTAATCTATCTATTTGATCCCCGCCGGTAATTGTCGTACTGTCAGACTGTAATGGAGGTCGCGGCATTATACTTCGTGTGTCCTGCTGTAACGGAGCAGCTGCGGAACGCCTGTCCCGATTGCCAGCGCCAGGGATGTAAATAGGGACCATTGTATTTGATCTACGTTCCAGAGTTCGATTTGGGGCACTTCGAAAAGTCCGTTGATCTGAGTAGTTCGATCTATAACTTCTGGATTCTACTGATCGGTCTGCTGGTTGATTTTCGAAATACCTTCTGCCCCGTTCAGTGGCTGTTTGTTCGCCTGGATCATAGGTGTAGGGGTTGTAGGTCGGTTGATACGGAATGTCTGAGTAATAATAGGTGTCTGTATCGTTCTGAGAGGGGCTGGTGGTGGGATTATTTCTTGAACGGGGGTATTGATGTGGATCTCGGTATACAATGTCGCGCTCATCAATTCCTTCGGATAATTGACGCCAATTGCCATCTTGAGCCAATGCGCCATTGATATGGCCATAAAGTTCCCGGAAACTTTCGTTGAATAGCGTCGTATCGAGGCCATTTCCGCGACCTGTGTTGGTTTCAAAATGTACTTGATTGAGACTATCGAGCCGAAGGTTTCTGGCTTGCCGTTGACTATCGAGGGAGCTTCGCTGCGTACCTAAACTGTCCACCCTTTCCATAAGGCTGCGGCGGTATTGGCTAAGGGCTTCAAGTTTGCTCGAATCTTGTTCAGCTGAATCTGACAGATTAGTCCAAAAGTTTTCAAGATTATCTAAGGAATCGATTTCCGTACGCAGCTGCTCTACGGCAATGCTGTTTCTTTCCAATGCCTGCTCGTTTTCTAGAAGGGCCACCTGCTCTTCTGCCTTTGTTACGCGCCAAGCGAGTTCCGGAGAGTAAGGTACCGGTGGGTTGAGTTGGAAAAAGTTAAAGTATTGGTTTGTTGGCGTTGAATTGGTTTTGGTTGTTGCTAAGGTGTCTGCAGTAGCGGTAAGTGTATCCTTTTCTGATTCCGATCCGCGATTACGATAGGTGTATTTGTTGCCTGTACTGACTCGGGAAGCGCGAAAAGAACGCTTTGACACACCTACACTAATCTTTATACCTGCGTGGTGGTACATGTACCAATCGTTTTGTCTGTTTTCATCCCCCCTCCAAACCTTGTCGCTGGATATGGCATTGGGTGCTGGTTTCGCGGCATAGGCCTGAATTGGAGCGGTATACCCATCCTTATACTGTCCGCTGACGTCATCCAGATAGTCGGTGGAGCTATGTTTGAAATCACTCTGTACAAATAACTCTACTTGTTCGGCAATTCTTACTCTAAACCCAATCCCTAGGCCATAGTAAAACCCATGATCGTCATAGCTTTGGTCCAACTCAGTATTGAGTGGCCGAAGGTCGGTCTCGTAGACGTTGTCGTTTGTTATGATGGCTTTGGAATAATCATACGGCTCCCCGGCTGCATTTAGGAGATCTCCTTTGACATCAAATCGGAACATGCCGGCATTAAGCGTAAAATAAGGCGCTAAAAATGCATTCTTGTTAAGCAGTAAATCATTATCAGTACGGAATACCAAGCTTAATCCGGCGTCTTGAATACGTGTTTGAAAGTTAAGGGATCGGTAGAAATTCGGCAGATCTGTTTGGAAGTTTCCGTGCCGATCTTTATAACGGTCGCTCATAGCGAGGTGGTACTGCCCTGCGGAAGCCATTATACTTAATGACCGGCTAAGTTTCCTTTCAAGCGATAGCGAGAACGACGGATCAGGAATATAAGTTGGATTGTAGTCAAAAAGTCTATGTAGGTTTTGAAACCCATCCATCCGGTATGGGCTCAGATCTCCATAGTAATTGGTGTACCCGAAGCCCATTCCAATCCTGTAGTTGTAGGGATCCAGCTGCCCAAAAGCAGTCGTACCCCCTACCAAAAAAAATGCAATAATGGTCAACGTTTTCATCATGGTGCGGATATTCATTTGCTAAGACCAAGCCAAAGATTAAACTCCAAACTAAAGCCGACGAAGGGATATAGCGTGATATTTTCAAGCGAGGTATCTACTTCAGAGGAGGTAAGGACTGCTCCTGCGTTGAACCTAAAAACCCGAAAGATCGAATATCCCAATCCCACGTATGAAGGCCTGCCTATCAACGGGCCGCTAATCGTTGTTCCTTCACTTGTGGTCATATTATTTACAAATATTCCCGTGGACAGGGAAGCGTTACCGAGGAACTTTGTAAAAGCTCTCCTTCCGAGTGGAACAGCGATGCCGACATAGGGTGAAGTATCATAGTCGAAGTTGTCAAAATCTCCTCCAAAATACGTCCCGGCATATCCAACATTGATAGGTAAGTAATTGGGCCGTTTTTCAGTCGGGAAGTTATCCAACTCGATGATTTCAACGAGCATGTATAAGTTTGCCCGAAGGTACTGCTCTGCTTCAGCCTGTGTGAGGGCCACTAGCTCATCTATAAGCTGGCGGGCGTATAGGGCTTCGTCCCTTGATTCGTCATCCCGCTTGCGCAATATATTAAACTTGGCATCACGCAGACGCAAACTGTGGGTCTGCTCGATCTTTTGCCTCACAACATCGCTGAATCCAGCAAATTCCTGATCAAGCGGATGGGTATAGTTTGCTACACCTTGGTATACGATCTGGTCAAGTTGCGCCATCATCACGCGTTGCGAGGACAGCGTTTGCAGGCCCCGCTTGTTCACCTCATAACTTGCCCGTATATAGGCTTCCAAGTTTCCAAAAATTGCTGATTTAAGCTCTTCCATATCCGTTGAGTTTGCCCCTTCATAGTATTTCAGCGTGATTGAATACTCTTCGTTGCTGCGAAGGGGGTGGGAGACGAATAATTCAAAAAGTTCACTTTCCTGTCGGTAGGGGGTTTTCCAGGTATACACATTTCCCGATTGCGGCGATTTACCTGTCTGGGTTACGTCTAAGGTAACGAGGCGTACACTGGAAGGAATACGTCCTTGAATGATAAATGACTCTTCTGAGGGTAAAGGCTGTCCGCCGTTAAGCTGGTTTTTGATTGCCGAATAATCAACTGTTTTGACTTGTGCCATACCAACAAAAGATAAGGAGTATGTTATAAAATAAAATAATATTTTTTTCATAAATAAATCGAATAATATTTTTACTAATATACAAAAAAAAAACAAGAATATATTGAATTTTTTTGTTTCATTCAACAAAAAACTAGCCTAAATAAATTTAATAACCTAAAAAATAAATAGATTGAGAGCAATTGTCTGATTTTAAAAATAAAGGCATTACCGAGGCGCCCGCTATCAGGCAAAAAAAAGAGGCTGTCCGAAAAGTCGGGCAGCCTTTTTTTTGTTGTTTTTTTTTTCCAAAATATGTATTTTAGGGATGTAAACAAAAGCGACTATGGCCAAGGTAGTTTTTAAAAACCAAACCGGCAACAGCCCCGAACTT